>CAYPID010000020.1:0-43753 GCA_964410725.1 uncultured Saprospiraceae bacterium | reverse complement strand
CTTTTCCCGAAGGGAGCAAATAGCCATTAAAATAGTGGTGGACACAACGCTCCAGGGCTATCCGAATATTCAACTGGGGAGGTGGCTTGCTCAAATCGCAAGCAATGAACCTGAAGATGTCATTAGTAGAGTACCTTTAGATCCCGGGGTACTGCTGGATCAATACGGTGCCGATTGGGGAGGACTTTATTTTTTCAAACCTAAATTCAACAGTACTTTTTATAGCGAATGCAAATTATTGGCCTTGTATAAAGAAGGAAAAGGAATGATTATCCTATTTTTCTTATTTAACGAATTCACTGATCAATTGCAAAGATTAGAACATATAGTATCCTTTGATTAGTGCTTTTCAAAAATCTGGTCGTCTCCAATAACAAATACTCTACTATTTGAATCGGGTTGCACCGTATGTAGCCCGGTAAAAGAACCGAAAGCCGGTAAAAGGGCTTGGGTTTGACCGAAATAAAAACACGGGAGTCTCAATCTTTGGTGACTGGCTCCTTTTAAAACAACACCAGGATGTACGTGCCCCCCAATGGAATAGGATATTTCATCCTTTTCCGAAGGATGATGGCGCAAGGCAAAAGGGCCTAATTCCCAGGGTTCCTCCTGTACAATAATCCCAGCTGATTGGTAATGAGTGGCATTTAAAATGTCGTGGTTACCTTTGACTAAAATAAATCGCGTATCGTGGAATTTGCGAATGATTTCACTTAATGCGATCCACTCTTCATTATAATGACTGTGAAATAAATCACCCAGAAAAATTACCTGTGCAGGTCTAAATTCAAGTAATAAACCAATAAAACGATCATAATCCACTTCCGCTTGCATCTGTGGGACAGGAATGCCATTTTTTCGAAAATGTCTTCCCTTTCCAAAATGTGCATCCGCAAGCACCAGGGCCTTTTGTTCTATCCAATAGAGGGCCTTTTGAGGATGAAGTAATAAATTTTGCCCCTTAATCGCCAATTCATGGCATTGTGCAAAAGTATCCAGCATAATCAATCCTTTTCCAATGATAATTTCATTTTCCGGATCCTGTCCTCCAATTTTTCGGAACTCATACTTTCTCTCAATCGGTCCACTACAATTGGAAAACTAAACGGAGTTGCCTTGGATGGAAAGGTTAATTTCAATTGCTGTTGTGCCATTCTATCCAAAGCTGTTCGAAGTCGCTCTTCTTGAAGTTGGAAAATCATGACTTCCTCGTATGCTTGTAAAAGTAATAAATGATTGGAATCATAGTCGCTAAATACCTCGAAAAAAAGCTGAGCGGAAGATTGCAAGTGCTTATCTTTTTTAGGTTTACCAGGATATCCTTTGAAAACCAACCCAGCAATACTGGCAATATCCCTAAATTTTCTTTTGGCCATTTCGGTAGCATTCACCGCAGATTGGAGATCTCGAGTCAAATTATCCTTACTCAACCATTGGCGAATATCCTTTTCTTCGAAGTCGATGGGAAGGTCGGAAAGCAATTCAAAACCGTAATCATTCATCGCAATACTAAAACTGATGGGTTGTTGCTGCCCAATTCGATAACCGACCAAAGAAGCCAATCCTTCATGGACATATCTGCCTTCAAATGGATAAATCAATAAATGAAAACCTTCCCTATCTTGAAAATACTCAATCAATAGTTCCCCATCTTTGGGAATAGCCGACCTATAGGACTGGACTTCTAGAATAGGGTTCAAAGCTTCCAGTTCAATACCCTTAAAGGTATTGCTAGCTAACCGACTCATTTGGCGCCTCAATTCATCAGATAAGTTACTTGACAGTGAAAGGTTACCCCCCAACCATGCTGGAATTTTCCCTTTTTTACTACCCCCCTTTTTTACCAAAACCGTCATCTCTTTTACCCGAACCAAGGTTAAAGGTCGGCCGGCAAACCAGAAAGTGTCCCCTGGTTTTAATTGTGAGATAAACCATTCTTCGATGGTTCCCAACCAACCACCTGTTAAATATTTAACCTGAAGCACCGCGTCGCTGACAATCGTTCCTATAGATAACCGATGTCGCATGGCTACCTTTTTGTTATCCACCCGGTAAACGCCCTGTTCATCGATCATCACCTTGGCATATTCATCGTAAGCCTGCAGAGAACTTCCTCCCGTGGTAATAAAATCAAGGACCCACCCCCACTCTTCTGCAGTTATCGACGCGAATGAAAAGGTGGATTTAATTTCCCGATACAGCTCATCACTTTTGAATCCATCTGATATGGCTAGGGTTACCAAGTATTGAATCAATACATCAAAAGATCGAATATAAGGAATACGATGCTCCAATTCTTTTTCGACAATTGCTACCCTTAAAGCCGCAGCTTCTATAAGTTCCAGCGCGTGGGTCGGTACAAAATAAATCTTACTCACTGCTCCAGGTTGATGGCCACTTCTCCCCGCCCTTTGTAAAAATCGGGCCACCCCCTTGGGACTGCCTATTTGAATGACCGTTTCCACCGGCCTGAAATCAACCCCCAAATCGAGGCTTGAAGTACATACCACCACCTTTAACGAACCCTCGTGCAAAGATTCCTCCACCCAATCTCGGATTTCACCGCTTAAACTGCCATGATGCATAGCCATCAATCCCGCGAGTTCTGGAGCCTCCTCCAGCAATGCTCGATACCAGATTTCACACTGCGCTCTGGTGTTGGTAAATAAAAGAGTACTTTTCCCCTCCTGAATAATTGGGATGACGGATTTAATCAGCTTTATTCCTAAATGACCTGCCCATGGAAACCGCTCTTGTTCAATCGGCAGTACAGGGATAACCGAAATTTTCTTTTCAATAGCCGCTTTGACGGTGATAAAAGAATCTGTACCTGTAAGGATCTGCCCCGCTTCCTGCAAATTGCCAATGGTTGCAGAAATTCCCCAAATGCGTAGCTGAGGTTGGATATTCTTCAATCTGGAAAGCGCCAATTCTATTTGAACCCCTCTCTTGGTACCCAATAATTCATGCCATTCATCCACCACAATGGTTCGCAAAGAAGAAAAAAATGATGCGTAACCCTTTGAAGCTAAAAGGAGGTGTAAACTTTCCGGAGTGGTAATTAAGATATGAGGTGGGTTTTTCTTTTGTTTGGCCCGCTGACTTGCTGTAGAATCTCCAGTTCTCAGGCCAACGGTGGCCTTCATTTCTAAATCTACTATTGCCGCCTCAGCAGATGCGGCAATTTCCCTAGTCAATGCCTTGATCGGGCTGATCCAAATCGCAGTAATTCCAGATCCCCCCAGATTCTTTTGCTCGATTAGAATAGGCAACAATAGAGAATAAGTCTTCCCACTTCCAGTAGGTGCGTTAACCATTCCCGAATCCCCATTAAAAAAGTATTTCCAGGTTGCTATCTGAAACTCAAATGGAGTCCAACCCTTTTTTTCCGCCCATTGCAGCGCCTCTTCTATCAAGGATTTCCCATTTATTCTCCATCAAAACAAGCCATACCAATAGGAGAACCATCAGGCATTTCCTGAAAAGACGGCACCTTATAATCTCCTGGATGCTCATAGAAACGCTCTATCATTTTGACTAAGTAGAGAAAGTGCGCTTTTTCCGAAGGAACAGCAGATTGATTCATTTTTATCTTGTAAGCTTGTTCCAAATCGCTGATCTTCAAATGCGCTATTGCGGCAACTTGTTGCATGACTTCTGTATCTCCTGCCAACGCCAACACATGATGTAAAGCCACTTTTTCTACCATGCGCTCCACTTCTCTTTCTAAACCCTGTCGCCCATTTCCTCCATTCCACTTTTCAAATAAAGCCTCCAAAACTTCAACCATTCCCAATCTGCCGTTCTCTCTTCCTGATTGCTCTACCAATCTGGCCATCCGCTGTGGATGCAGTAAAAATTGAATCGTATGTCGGGCAGCACTTTCTGCAGCGCCAATAGGATCGAAAGTCACACCAGTATAGGTATTAAACAGTTCCCGCCCTTTGCTGTAACCAATCGGTTGTGGTGGTATCAATTCAATAACCGATTCTGGTAAAGTCAAAAAACCTGCATCAAGAGTAGATAATAAAGCAGCTAAAGCATCTCTTTGCTGTTCATCATCCACCATTTCGTTGATCGGCTGCCCATCTCCATTAGCTGCATAAGTATAAGATACACCTCCAATGACCTTAGCTGTTGCCTCTACCTGATATCGATGAGCCAAAAATAATGGCGCTAAGACATTTTCAAGGGTCGCCATAGGGGTATGCAACGGAATATTGTGCGCTCCAAAATTATTCAACGCCACCTCTCTTATAGTACTCAACCTTCTCAACTCTTGAGCTGCCGATGCTCCATTATCCCATAAATGAGCCAAGGGATGCGCCCCTCCCGCTGGTCTAGCGTCTTGATCCGAAATGTACTGTAAACCCATTTTATGGTTGGTCGCCAAAATGTCTAATAGGGCCGCTTCTTCATCTGTCCCTTCGGGAAAATCTTGGTAACCATAAATAATAGTGCGTTTATCCCAAGCTCCTATACCTACTTCGTAAGCCTTAGAAAAATCCATTTCTCCTTTCTCATTTAACAGCACTAATGGGTGGGGATAATCCATGACCGAAGCGCGATTATTATAGCTGGCTGCAAAATTATGCGACAAACCAATAGTATGCCCAACCTCATGAGCAGATAATTGCCTTAATCTAGCCAATGCCATTTCCAACAACCTGGGATCCGCATCTACTCCATTTTCATAAGCTTCCACCAATCCTTGAGCAATTAAGAAATCTTGTCTAACCCTTAGACTTCCCAATAGGACATGCCCCTTTATGATTTCCCCTGTTCTAGGGTCCGTCACGCTGCTTCCATAAGACCACCCTCTGGTACTCCGGTGTACCCAATTGATTACGTTGTACCTCACGTCTAAGGGGTCCGCCCCCTCAGGTAATTCTTTAACGATAAACGCGTCCTTATATCCCGCTGCTTCAAACGCTTGATTCCACCATGATGCCCCTTCTATAAGTGCAGATTTTATGGGCTCTGGAGCCCCACGGTCTAGATAATAAACGATCGGCTCTACCGGTTCGCTAACCTCGGCAGTTGGGTCCTTCTTTTCCAAGCGATGCCGAGTAATCCATCGTTTTACCAATGGTTGATCAATAGGGGTGGCATAATCGCTGTAGCTGCTAGAATAATATCCGGACCGGGGATCAAAAACCCGAGGTTGGTATTCATCATCTGGTAAAGCAACAAAAGAATGATGCATCCTAACCGTAACCAATTCAGGAGTAGGCACAACCGAGCGAATATAACCCCCTTGTGGACTCCCCGAAAAAGTTACCATAGCTTCCATCTCTGTGTTAAGAGGAAAATTTTTTGTGTTTTCCATATACAAAACCGACCGACTAGCATCCACTTTATAGGAACCTTGACGAGCCCGCGCTATCCTATTTGCGACCCCATGAGCGTCTCTCAATAAAAAGGACGTCACATCAACTAACATTCGATCGCCCTCCTCTGCTACTATCTTGAATCCCCAAATCACCGATGAAGCAAATGCATCTCTGACAGATTTGGTTTCATCTTCATTATCACTCACCGCTCTGTAATCGTAATTGGGTTGGACCAATAAGAGCTGTGGGCCACTTTTATAAAATTGAACCACTCGGGTATCACCCAATTGATTTCTATCCAATCCAATATCATTAGATCCCACTCCGGCGGCTAGGGAATTAACATATAAAAATTCCTTGCCAATTTCGGATACTGCAAGGTACAAGTTGCCTTTATCCCCATCGTAGTAGAGATCAAAATAACCTTCCATTCGCTCCATTTTTTCAGTAAAAGACTGAATAGAAGTTTGACTCTGAAGAATCCATGGGGTCAAGAGAATGGTCAATAACACAAATCTGGCTAACTGGTGCATACGATATTAATTAAAGGGTTCCTATCAAAAATAATGCTTCTCTGCCAAATTCAATCGAAATCCATTAATTTTTACCTAGACCGATACGTCTCACCCACGGGTAACCACTGGTCTCGAATTTTAACCCTAGTCTTTAGACGGGACTCTATTTTGTTTTCATTAACCAAAAAAGATCGATGGATCCTAGTAAAACCCGATGATTTTAATTGTAATTCTAATTCCTTGAGTCGTTTGAGTGTAAGCGTAGGTTTAGGTTTATCCACCCGAAATATTTTGACATAATCCCCCATAGCCTCAATATAGAGGATCTCCTGTACTGGAATAATAATCTCTTTGTAATCTGAAAAAATGATAATTTTTTCAAGCGCGGATGAAGTTTCCAGCGAAGATTGATTTTTGAATGCTATCCATTCTTTCGCCTTTTCCATAGCTTTATTAAACCGGTCTGGTGGTACAGGTTTGACTAAATAATCCACCACCTCTAAATCGAATCCCTCGTGTGCGTACTCTTTATATGCGGTTAAAAAAATAATAAGCGGCCTTTCATCTTTGAAGTTTCGCACCAGTTCTAGTCCATTTTCCTCAGGCATGTTGATATCCGTAATGACCAAATCAACCACATTTTCCGTAAGGAACTTCCTGGCATGGGCTGCACTGCTAAAGGTTCCCATCAGTTTCCAATCCTCCAATTGTTCCGCGTATTTTTGGATAATGGATAGCGCTAAAGGTTCGTCGTCTACAGCTATGAATGTAAATCTCGATTCCTTCATCCAACTAAATTAATAGACAAGCTTATCGAATAGGAATCCCCATCATCCTTAATATTGAGAGAATGCTGATGCGGGTAACTGAAATTCAATCGCTGTTGGGTATTGTTTAAACCAATACCCACTGGGTCCATATTATCCGTATGCTTGAGTTGTTGATTCTTAACAAATAGCGCTAAAACACCTTCTTTTAAAGTCAAATTTATTTCAATCGTGCCTTCCCTTTGTCCAGAAATTCCATGTTTGAACGCATTCTCAATAAACGGCAGTAAAATCATCGGTTCTATCCAAACATCTGAAGGAATTGTACTCGGAAACTCAATTTGCAATTGGTTACTTGGAGGCAATCGCAATTTTTGGAGCTCAATATAGTTCATGACAAAATCTACTTCCGAGGATAATTTTACTTTAGGAGCATTGCATTCGTAAAGTAGATATCGGACCAGAGCTGATAGTTTGAGCAGTGCATCTGGGGTTTTGTCGGGTTCCGTTACGGCTAATCCATATAAATTATTGAGGGTATTCAATAAAAAATGCGGGTTTATCTGTGATTTGAGCAAATTCAGTTCCGCTTCTAATCTCTTTTTATTGGCTTCTTCCTCTTCCTTTTTTTTGGATTCAAATTCTCGAAACCCTCTGATCGATGCCGCAGCTCCAGCGATAACCAAACCAAAAAAAAGCGGCGGCATTACCATGAATAAAATCCGTCTTCCTTTAATTTCCTTCTGTGGAAATTTATATTGATGGACCATCAAATCTGTGCTGACCATCACACTAAAAAAAACCAAAAAAGCCAGAGGAGCCCACAAGAAAAATTTTTGCCGAAGGCCCTTAAAATAAAAAGGTAGGAATAGGTAATAAAATATATTGTAAAATGAAGCCATAGCGACCACTCTCCAAGTGTCGATGGAATAATCAAAAGCTGTTTTATCTTCGTACCCAAACCCTAAGGCAAACACCAACCAGAGGCCTAGCCAAACCGTCAATTGAATGGCTAACGTTTTATTATTCAGCATATTATAAATTATATCCCAAAGGTACTACTCTTTACCATGCCAAATACCAGGTTGGTCGATACAATAGTCAGGTTGAACGATACTTTTACTTTAATTGCTACTCAAACGACATATTTGCAGCAATTAATATAAACATCCATGAAAAAACATTCATTATTAGGCGCGATAGCATTCCTCTTGTTGAATAGTCTATCCGCTTTTGCTCAACCGCCACAGGGAAGGTCATTTTCTCAATCAGGTATGATTCCTAAAGGGGCACTATATGGTAAAGTATTGGATGAGGAAGGCCGAGGAGTGGGATTTGCCACCGTTCAGATTATAGGCAAAAACGCTCAAACTCAGCAGGATAGCTTGTTTGCCGGACAATTAACAGAGCCCAATGGCGATTTTAGAATTGAAAATGTTCCCGCATTAGGTGAGCTTACCATTGTCATATCTTTTTTAGGTTATGCTGAAATCAAACAACCCATAGAATTTAAAAGGACCCCCGGAGTGCGGATGATGGGGCCCTTAGAAAAAGATTTAGGTAATTTTCAATTCTCATCAGAGACTACCGTACTGGATGAAGTAGTGGTTAAAGGACAGGCTACTGTTGCTGCTTTATCGCTGGACAGAAAATCATTCCGAATCGATAAAGACTTGACCACGGCAGGTGGAACGGCTCAAGATGCTTTGAAAAATGTCCCATCCGTTTCCGTTGATTTAGACGGAAATGTGAGTTTGAGAAACGGTGCTCCGCAGGTTTTCGTAGATGGTCGGCCTACCACTTTGTCACTAGACCAAATAGCAGCAGATGCGATTGAATCCATTGAGGTCATTACCAATCCTTCAGCTAAATACGACGCGGGAGGAGGTGCCGCAGGTATTATTAATATCGTATTGAAAAAAGAAAAACGTATTGGTTACAATGGGAATCTTCGGTTAGGTACTGATTCCAGAGGGGGATTAAATTCAGGAGGAGATATCAACGCACGTGGTGAAAAAATTAATGTTTTTGCCTCGGCCATGTACAACCAGTTTAGAGGTTTTGGCGAAGGAGAAACTTTCAGAGAAAATCTCTTTACCGATCCTCTTTCTAATCTTCTTCAATTATCTGAAAATAATATGAGAGGTGGTTTTGCGAATGCAAGGGCTGGAGTTGATTTCTTTTTAGACAATAGAAATACCTTAACTTTTTCAGGTAGTATGGTCAGAGGTAAGTTTGACCCCAACAGTACTATTTTGAATACCACTGATTATCTATCCCCCACCGGGGGGTTGTTGTATTCCTCTTCTTTTGACCGAGTTTCAGAACAAAACCGAGAATTCAGAAACCGAGGAATTACAGGTCAATTCAAACACCTTTTTCCGAAGGAGGGAAGTGAATGGACCGCGGACATCAACTATAACCAAGTAAATTTTGATGGGGATAGTCAATTCTCTAGTATTTATGAAAATGGCACAGCTACCAATGAAAGACAGGTTAATCTGGGACAGGGAAGTTTCTTTACCGCTCAGACCGACTTTATTTATGTGGTGGGCAAAGACCTCAAATTAGAAGGTGGCCTCAAGACCATTTTGAGAAACAATAACAATAACAACAGCAATACCTATTTTGATCCTAACACCAACGAATGGGTTGCCAGAACTCAACTTTCCGATGAATTCGAATTTGACGACCGAGTCTTTGCAGCTTATGTTCAAGCGGGCAAATCATTTGGAGATTGGGGGCTGCAAGTAGGATTAAGAGCGGAGAGCAGTGATTTTACCGGAAGATTAATCGCAATAGATTCTTCCTTTAATATCAGCTATCCTATCAGTTTGTTTCCCAGTTTTTTTGCCACTCGCCAATTGAATGAAACCGATCAGATTCAGGTAGCGTATACTCGGCGAATTAATAGACCGAATTTCTTTCAAACGTTGCCTTTTACGGACTTCTCAGATTCTCTTAACTTGAGAAGAGGTAACCCAGCATTACTGCCGGAATTCACCAATTCTATGGAAATTTCCTACCAGAAAATATTTGAAAAAGGACATAATTTATTGGTCTCTGTTTACTACAAACAAGCCAATAATCTTATCGCCTCCTACCAATTTGCCGAACCCTCAGTGAATAACGACAAACAAGTCATTATAAATTCTTATGCCAATAGCAACAGTGCAGCTGCTTACGGAGCGGAAGTTACTTTAAAAAACAGCTATGGGGGTTGGTTAGATATTACTACCAACGTGAATCTTTTCCAAGCCAAAGTGGATGCATCTAATGTAGAACAAGATTTAGAAATTAGCAGACTCAGTGGGTTTCTTAAAGAAACGGTTCAAATTACCCTACCTAAAAACTTCTCTTTTCAATTGAATGGAGAATACAGGACCCGAGCATCTTTTACACCCTCTAGCAATAATGGTATGTTTGGAAGAGGTTCTTCACAAAATACAGCACAGGGATACACTAAAGATTTATGGTTTGTCGACGCTTCGGTGCGTAAATCGTTGGCCAACAACAAAGCTTTCTTGACCGTAAGTGTTCAAGATGTATTTAAATCCCGCAAATTCGGTTCCTATACCAGTTCCGAATTCTTCATACAAGATTCTTATAGGTTGATGAATCCCCAATTGGTAAGGGTGAACCTCTCTTACCGATTTGGAAAAATGGATGCCTCTTTGTTCAAAAGAAAGAACAATCGAGTCAATATGGAAGGGTCCGATATGATGGGTGGCTAAACTTCTTACAGAAGTTGGCCTATTTTTATCCAAAAATGTCTGACATTATAGGTACATTCCGCCCTCAAATAAAAAATTAGAATATGAAAAAAATCAATCTGTCCATCCTTCTTTCCGGTGCCTTATTCTTCTCGGCTTGTCAAAAAGATGAAGAAATGACCCTTGACTGCGATGCTTTCGAGTGGGAATACGAAGGGAGCGGAGCTCCTTCCAACTGGTCTGGATGCTTTTTAGATTGTGGTGGACAAGTACAATCCCCTGTCGATATTGCCAACGCGGTTGAAGATGCACAACTATCTGCTATTTCACACACTTATGATGCGTCCCCTTTTGAATTTTTCAATAACGGCCATACTGTAGAGTTTGAATACGAATCAGGAAGCATTATGCTTTTCGAAGGGATTCCCTATGAATTACTTCAATTTCACTTTCATACTGGATCGGAACACCATTTGAATGGTCAGCAATATCCTATGGAAATTCATCTGGTTCATAAAGATGCGGCAACGGGAAACTTAGCAGTAGTAGGTATCTTCTTTGAAGAAGGGGCTGAAAATACATTTTTGGAAAAATTAGGGTCCACCCTTCCTATGGAAAATGAAAGAATTTCAAAAACCGAAGTATTGAATGCTGCAGAAGTATTACCAATAGACGGCAGCTATTACACCTATGGTGGGTCGCTAACTACTCCTCCCTGCTCAGAAATTGTCAGCTGGGTTATTATGGAAAATCCCGTACAGGCATCTTCTCAACAAATTGATCGATTCCACAGCGTATTAGAGGATAATTACCGACCATTACAATCTATTAATGGCCGGAACATTGCTCATTTTATTCAATAACTCAATTATTGAATAATCAACTTTTTAGAAGCAAAACGATCTGCAGTATAAATTTTCAAAAAATACACCCCTCTGCTTAAGGCATTCAAATTTAATGATGCTATTGCAGAGGTATTAAAAATTTCCCTTCCATTAACATCTAAAATAATGATTTGAACATCAGATAAAGTAGACTCATTCATCCAAACCTTTACCTCACCTTGGGGTGCTGGGTTTGGATAAATGACTAAATCATTAGCTAAAGTTTGGTCATATGTATACGTAGCAGCAGAACAGCCATTCGATTTCTGAATAGGACTTCTAAGACCTGCCAATACTGCCCTCATTCTATTACCCTGTCCTTTTGTAAACATCACCGCACAATCGTCATCCATATAATCCATAAAATTCATAAACATTTCTCCATCAGCCCCTGATCCACACTCATTATTTGGTCGGTGAGGAAAAGTAGGGCAATCGTAATTTTCCTCTTCCGCTGGGACGGTATCCCCCACTTTATCGTCCCCACAGAACTCATCACCCCATATATGAATTAAGTTTAACCAATGGCCAACCTCATGAACAGCTGTTCTTCCAAGTGCACCCTCAAAATCCTGAGAACCTGAAGTCCCAGTACGCCCAAATACCCTATGGTCAATTACCACTCCATCAAATTCTCGGTAATCCTCTAACTCATCGGGAAAAGATGCAAAACCAAGGGTTTCCCCATCTCCTTCTACCACATACATATTCAAATAGTAATCCGGATTCCAATTGTTCTTACCTCCCCGGTCACTAAAAAAAACATCATCATAATTGTTGTCATTCCAACTTTTTATATTGGTCTTGGTTCTTGTAATCCCTTGAGTGACTGCTCCAAAGGGATCCCTAGTAGCTAAACAAAATTCCATTTGAATGTCCTCTGTGAATTCATAAAATGGATGGTCACTGGACAATCTATCTTCGTTTTGTCTTCTGAAATCTTCATTTAACACCTCTATTTGAGATTGAATTTGCTCGTCAGATATATTCTGATCACTTTCATTCCAAAGCACATGGACAACTACAGGAATAGTAATGATTTCTCTTTTTTTGTCAGGACTGCTCTGTTTCTGACTGATCCATTGTTTAATTCTCTTATCGGATTCTTCAATTTTCCGCCCCAACCTGGGGTTTTCCAAAATTCTTTGAGCCAACCGATCTTGAGCTTTGCATTTTTGGGCTTGTGTGCCAGATACAATGCCTATTAAGAATAAAACAGTGAGGAAAGTGCGCATCTCTTTTTACTCAAAATAGGGTTTTAACTGAACGTTTTTTACTTTTTGGTTTTAAACCTTTTTAATGAGCGCTTTCAAATCATCCAAGGTATTGGCTTCCGTCAATTGCTTGTCCTTGCGCCATCTAAGAATTCTGGGAAACCGAACCGCAACGCCACTTTTATGTCTGTTGGACAACTGAATACCCTCAAAAGCAATTTCAAAAACATAATAGGGTCGGACGCTCCTAACTGGGCCAAACCGATCTAGTGTGTTCTGCCGAATCCAAGCAGTAAGTATCTTAAATTCATTATCGGTCAATCCAGAATAAGCCTTCGCAAAAGGAATCAATCTATCTCCTTCCCATACTCCAAACGTGTAATCCGTATAGAGATTCGCTCGTCTGCCATGACCTCGCTGTGCATAGATCATCACTGCATCTATCGTAAGCGGATCAACCTTCCATTTCCACCAATCCCCCTTTTTCCTGCCCGCCAAATAAGGCGCATCTTTCCGCTTTAACATCAATCCCTCGCTCCCATGCTCCCGTGCCTTTTCCCGAAGGGCCAAAAGAGCCTCCCAGTTTTCAAAATCAACCATTGGCGATAGTTTTAATGGATGCGCATCATCCTCGTTACCACTACCCACCAAGTCTTCCAATGTCCTCCGTCGTTCCCGCATGGGCCGCTCCCGGCAATCCTCCGACTGCCATTCCAAAATATCATACGCATAAAAAACAACAGGCGTTTTTTCCATCAAACTCTTACTGACGTCCTTTCGCCCTATCCTCGTCTGAAGCTCCTGAAAGGGTAAAGGACTCCCCGCTTTAAAAGGCAAAATCTCTCCATCCAAAACCGTTCCGTTAGGTAGGGTATCCCTTAGAATTTCAAACTCGGGAAATTGATGAGTGACCAATTCTTCCCCTCGAGTCCAAACGAATAACTGCCCCTCTCGTTGGATGACCTGACCTCTTATACCATCCCATTTATACTCCACCTGCCAATCAGATTCGGCCCCTAAGTTGGAAGGAGGCCCCTCTAAAGCATAGGCCAAATAAAAAGGATAGGGCTGGGAAATATTTTCCTTGGGATCAGGGGATAAAACCAGCTGTTGATAGTTGACCGTATCGGGGGTCCAATCGCCCATGAGCCGATGCATAAGGGTATTCTCTTCGATTTGAGTTTGAATAGAAAGCGCCCTGACCATTAATTTCTGACTGACTCCCAACCGAAATCCCCCAGTGATTAGCTTATTGAAAACGAAGCGCTCCATCAGATCTAATTGATTCCACGCCCCAAGAATAGCTTCCCTTTTCTGTTCGTCTTCCTGACCATTGAGTTCCTTAATCCAACGAATCCAGTGGGATAAAGAACGTTCCGAATTTTTTTGTTGCGCCTTCGGCAAAAGCAGACCTATCGTCTCAGCCAAATCTCCCACTACATGATACGACTCTTCAAATAACCAATCGGGAAGACCCACCACCTCAGCTGTCCAGCTTCGCAATTGCGCAATCTTAACTGTTCTTTTTGGTCTTTTGTGGGATAAAATTGCAATGGTCCACAGGCGATCTTCATCCTCTGCTTGTTCAAAATAAGCCGCCAATGCCTGAACCTTCTCATTGGTTTTAGTCGTTTGATCTAACGTTATGACCAGCTCGGCAAATTTTTTCATTCCTGTTCCATTTTTTCATCTACAGAGCCTTCTCCAATATCTGCCAATTCCCCCTCATAGGCAGTTTGCTCCGTCCGGGCATCTAACCCCTTTTCTTGCAACCACTTACTAAATATAGTCGTGTAACCATGAGTAACAATTACCTTTTCTGCTCCAGTTCCTTCTACCACCTGATTCAACCCCTCCCAATCCGCATGATCACTGAGTATAAATCCTCTATCCGCAGCTCGACGTCTTCTTGCCCCTCTCAATGCCATCCAACCTGAGGTGATGGCTAAAGAATAGGGTTGGAATTTTTTAATCCATGAAGAATTAATAGCGTTGGGAGTCGCAACGACTAAAGCACCGTCAAATAAAGACTTTTTCATTTCAGCCCTAACTTTAGTAGTAGGCTGAATTGGAATTCCCTGTCTGCGCAATACCTGGTTGGTATTTTCAACTGCCCCATGAGTGAAAATAGGCCCTATGGATGCATCCACTCCGTTAATTATTCTCTGGGCCTTCCCCAAGGCATAGGAACTGATAACACTTACCTTTCCAGTCGATTGATTTTCCCGCCACCATTGATTGATTTCTCCAAAAATAAATTGAGGGTTTTGCCATTTATAGATAGGCAAACCAAAAGTTGATTCGGTAATAAAAGCGTGACATTTAACCAATTCAAAAGGCTCCGAGACCCCGTCGTTCTGAGGTTTATAATCTCCGGAAGCGACCCAAATCTGGCCTCTATATGCTACCCTAATCTGTGCCGAACCAATAATATGGCCTGCTGGATGAAATGAAAACTCTACTCCATTAACTCTTAGGGTTTCTCCGTACGCCAAACTAGAGATTTGGATGTTTCCCAACCGGTATTTGATTACAGGTTTGGCACTATGGGTACACACATATTGATGATGACCCCATCTCGAATGGTCAGCGTGACCGTGGGTTATCAAGGCCCGATGTACCGGTTTCCAAGGGTCTATATAGACATCAGCCTGGGGACAATAAATCCCACTGTCTGTAAACACCAATAAATCCCCATCACTCATTTTGGTACTGGCTTTAGGATAGAAACCCTAAAGGTGGTAAATTGCTCAAAATAACCCAAAACATTTCCTTGAATATGGCTCAACCCATTCACTATTGTCAGTATGTATCCAATTTGCCAGCCGAAAACCTTCATAAAATTTATCACGACACTCAATACGGAAGGCCCATAGAGGATGATAATCATTTATTTGAATTATTAATATTGGAAATTAACCAAGCGGGATTGTCCTGGAATACCATCCTTCAAAAGAGAGCAAATTTCAAACTGGCATACGACCATTTTCAAATTCATAAGGTCGCTCAATACGGAGATAAGGAAATTGCTAGATTATTAGCAGATAAAGGAATTATCAGAAATCAATTAAAAATAAAAGCTGCAATACACAACGCCCAAGTATTGATCAAATTAATTGAACAATACGGTTCTTTTAAAAATTGGTTGGATCATCATCACCCACTAACCCACAAAGAATGGACGCAACTTTTTAGGAGCACCTTCAAATTTACCGGCCCAGAAATCGTAAAAGAATTCCTAATGAGTTCCGGTTATTTGGAAGGTGCTCACCTAACTGATTGTCCTATTTATGAGCAAATATTGTCCATTTGCCCTCCTTGGACTCAAGTTTAAAGAGTTTTCAAATATTGAATACTCTTTTCAATACTTTGCAATGGAGCTATTCCCTGGAAAGCATCCTGTTCTACATAGAAATATTTCATTCCAGAAAGTCCTTGCTTTTTGAAAATCTTAGGCCAGTCAATGACTCCTGTACCTACTGGAGCAAAAAACTGCTCTTCGGTAGCGGTCATGTCTTTGACGTGCCATAACTGAACCCTTCCTTTATTGGCCTTCATAAATTCAATTGGATTAAGTCCAGCTTTGGTGATCCAATAAATATCCATTTCCAATTGGACGGTTGACGGATCCGTTTCTGACAAGAAGATATCCATGACCGTTTGCCCATCAAAACTATTTTCAAATTCAAAGGCATGATTGTGATAGGCAAACTTTAAGCCTGCTTTAGTGGCTACTTCGGCAGATTTATTTAATAATTCGGCAACTCGCTTGCAAGCATCAGCACTTTCATATTCATTAGGTAATAAGTAAGGACATACGATGAATTCCTGTCCCAAAGCTACTGCATCTTCTACTACTTTTTCCCATCCATTAATCAAGGTCCCCTTCTGCTCTGGATTATTTTGGCCCGTTCCAATGTGACTGGAAGTAGCCCTAAGTCCTGAATCTGCTAATACCTTCTTAAATTCTGGAATGGTAAATCCAAAATATTTGCCATCGCTGTAAGCAAATAACTCTACATGATTGTAGCCCATTGCACCTACTTGTTCTAGCACTTGCTCTGGGTTATTGAATAAAACATCCCTTAAAGTGTACAGTTGTACGCCAAAAGATGTCATGGCTTTGTGGTAGGAAAGGGCATTTAAGGACCCTTGTGCCATAAGCAAGCCAGTCCCTCCAAGGACGGACTGCTGCAAAAATTTTCGTCTATTCATATTCTTTATAATTTACTTTTTCAAAGTAATAGAAAACTAAAGTAGCCAAACAAATTAATAGTCCCAAAAACTCTCTGGTAAACTCAATATGGGGCTCCTCTGCTTTCATACTCCCCGTAATGGTCGGCATCCCCATTTCCAACCAATTTAGAAACTCCGGCAATATCAAAAATAACTCTATCGCGCATACTGCCATTCCTGCCAGTAAAATAACTTTTCGCAAAGGTCGAAAGTTTCTGATAATGGCGACCATTCCCACATAGCCATAGAGTGCCACCCAAAAAAAAGGATCGAGATCGTTTAACTGCACCAAGGCAAAAACGAAAAATAGAGCGGCTATCAGGTAATTTCTAATTTTCATAAAAATGGATTTAAAATTCTAAACGCCAGCTCAATAGAGGAATAATTCCCAATTGATACTTTTCAACCAAAGCTCCTTGTAAAACATCGTAGTAGCTGAAGGCTACGTTTTGTGCATTGGTTAAATTCTGAATATCTATAGAAAAAGTACTCACTTTACCGGGTTTATTTCGCTTAACATACCAGCGGAGGTCTACTCTAAAATACCCGGGGAGCTGTTCTTGAAACGCATTATTTAAGTCGTAAATAGTTCTTCCAAAATCCTGAGAGGCTGCCAAATCAATTGGCGTGGCTCTAAAACCACCGGTATTGACTATTCGGATATTCCAGCCGTGCACCCGCTCTAATCCCGCTGATTTTTGCTTGCGCCATTCCTTGCCTAAGGTCGCGTTCACTGTGTATTGGCCATTATATCTGCTGTCTCTGGTAATTCCATCACTGCCTTCGAATTTCGCATCATATACCGTAGCATTTAAAAGGTAGTAAAAGTTATTTTGCATGAATTTCCTAAGACTTAATTCCACCCCAATATTCTGTCCTGTTCCTTCATTAGCCAATTCATAACCTGGGATTTCCTCCAGAAGATTAATAGCTGAAAAAGCATTAGATAAATTAGCAGCAACAGGAATATTGAATAACTTTTGATAAAATATGTTCGTTTGTAGCGACACCCCTTTTCCCAAATTTTGATCCCAACCAGCAACCACGTGATGTGCCCGACTCATTTGAGGGGTAGCCCCGACTAAGTCTGCGAAATAGAGTACTCCTGGCTGCAATTGACTGTGCATGCCATAGGAAGCAAAAAAAGAGGAATTAGCCGTTGCATCATATCCAATCTGAACTCTGGGTTCTACATAAAAGTCTTCAGTTAAAGAGAAGGAAGTCAGGTGGATTCCTCCGTTTACTTTCCATTTCAGACCATTGTGTTCTAAAGACAAATAGGGGCTGGTTAACCAACCTGCTGTGGTTGGCAAACTACTGGCAGAAACTTCGCTTGTAAATGCGCCTCCGGCAAAAGAGGTATTGGTCAAATTTATTCCGCCTTTGATGAGGGTTCCTGCTCCTAAATCTGCATTGTATTCACTTTTTAAAGCTACTTTGCTCTGATTGTTGAAATTTTGAGCGGTTTCGATAATCTTAAAGCTATTCTGCTCCAACTGTTGGTCCAAACGCTCCGTCTGCATGCTAGAAAGAACCACCACAGTATTTAAAACACCTTTTGCTCCTACAGGCTGAATCCATTTAGCGCCTAAGGCACCCGTCAGTGAGGTAAAAGTGATGTCTCGATTGTCCTTTTCAAACTCCCATAGAGCGGCATCTCTCTGCGCTTCAAAGATATTTTTGCTGTTTCCTCCCATACCAAATAAGGAGATACTTCCTCCTGATTGGAGCAATGGAAAGTGTAAATTAAAAGAAAAATCCTGGAAAGAAATGGCTTCATCTCCTAAGTCCACTCCCATAGCCGATAATAAGCCTATAGTTGAATACCTATAATTAGCCAAAAAGGAGCTTCCAGAAGTTTTGGACAAAGGCCCCCCAGCGGCCAAATCAATTCCAATAAGACCAGCCTGAACGATATATTCATTTTGCTCGTTATTCCCCTTTCTGAATTTCATGTCCATAATCGCGGATAGGGCATTCCCATGACCTGCGGTAAATGCGCCGTTCATAAATTGAGAGGACGATAGCATTTGGGCACTCAACATATTCACACCACCACCATTCTGCGTAACCCGATCTGTTCCGGTACCTGCATTTGGAGTATGATTGGGATTCACAATTTCTACTCCTTCTAACTGCCAGGAAAGCATGTTGGGAGAGTTTCCTCTCACAGAAATACCGTTGGCTTGGTCATTATCTCCAACTACTCCAGGCAATAAAGTCACCAATCTGGCAGGATCGTAAAATGTAGCTGGAAGTCTAAAAACCTCTTCTATCGTTATGGTTTGAATCCCTGGAACCGCTTTTGTTAAGGCGTAGGGGTCAGCAGTCACCTCGACCGTTTCAAGTGATGTTGCTATGGGAGACAAAGGGATTTCAATGACCAATTCCTTACCTGTTTCTACTAATAACTCAGGCAAAAAGTATGCTTGATAACCTAAATAACGAACCAATAAAGTGTATCTACCAGGTTTTATTCCCTCCCACCTGAAAGAGCCATTCTCACCAGAAACTAATGGGGTCACTTCGCTATTCAACTCTAGGGTAGCCCCTTCTAATGGCCTTTGATTGACCTGATCTAATACCACCCCTCTAACCACTCCCGAAAGTAACCCTTCTTGAGCCTGGCTTGATGTTAACAGAGACAAAAATAAAATCGCTAATAAAGTGTGTTTCATTCTTATTTGAACTTAGGTTTAAAATGGAAAGATAGTATATTGTACATGTTATGCAACAAATCTTTTTTCACGTCGGATTGGGTAAAGTCGCTTCAACGTATTTACAATATGCGTTTTTCCCTAAATTAAATGGGATTCAATATATACAGAGAACCCGTTACAAAAGAGCGCCTCAAATTATAAAAAAATCCAAAGCTTCAAAGATTTTGGTAAGTCGAGAATTTGATCAGCAACTAGAGGATGAGTGCAGGTGGTTTTCTTCTTATTACCCCAAAGCGAATATCATTATGCTTCTGCGAAGGCATGATAGTTGGATTGCCTCACAGTACAGAAGGTTCGTCAAAAATGGGGAATCTATGACATTCTTAGAATTTTTAAATGTACATGATGATTCGGGAAGGTGGAAAAGGCAAGATTTAAAGTTTTACGATAAAATTGAAATCCTACAAAAATATTTTCCCGAAGGGAAAATTCTAATTGCATTTTATGAGGACTTAAGGCAACAACCCTTTGTATTTTTTAGAAAGCTATCAGATTTTATGGGGGCGGATTTCAAAAATGAAGATATTTCCCTCAGTACCATACACAGCAGTTATAATGAAAAGCAACTCAAGGTGATGCGGGCCATTGGTAGGAAATTATTTACACAAAACCCTACTTTTTCTAAAAATCCGTTTTGGTTCTGGATACAAAGAAGATCGAGGCTATGGGCTTGCTATCTCATCCTGTATCCCAGTTTGCTTTTACCCAACAGTTGGTTCAGTTCCGAACCTCTGATAGATCCCGAAGAACTCAACGCTGTTAAAGACTATTTCTCCGATGATTGGAAAGCGGTTCAACATTGGGCTGCTCAACATAACCCTTAAAATTAATTAATATGAAAGTTTGCCTTTTTACTGTATTGACTTTTTTCTTGGTAACTGTATCATCTGCCCAAAACTCTACTGCTGATCGAGAGGAATGGATTCCTATATTTAACGGTGAAAACCTTGACGGGTGGATTCCTAAAATCAGGGGATTTGCTGCCGGTGAAAATGCCTATCAAACTTTTAGGGTTGAAGATGGGCTTCTCAAAGTAAGATACGATCAATATCCATCTTTTGATGAGACTTTTGGTCATTTATTCTATGACCAATTTTTTGATTACTACAAGCTAAAGGTAGTTTACCGAACCGTAGGGGAACAAGTTGCCAATGGTCCTGGATGGGCCTTGCGAAATAACGGTATGATGTTGCATTGTCAACATCCCAAAAATATGGGGTTGAATCAAGATTTTCCCATTTCTATTGAAGTTCAACTTTTAGGAGATGACGGTAGTGGAAATAGAAGTACAGCTAACTTATGTACTCCTGGCACTAACGTTTATTATCAGGGGAAATTCGATACCCGCCATTGCATTAACTCAACCTCCAAAACCTATCCACACGAAGAATGGGTAGAATTGGAAGTTATTGTACTAGGTGATTCTATTGTAAAGCATATCATGGAGGGGGAAGTGGTTATGGAATACGAAAAATTACAAATAGGGGGCGGATCCGTTAGCGATGTTTTACCCGGACAAAAAATAGATGGCAAGCCTCTTATTGGCGGATTAATTTCTATCCAAGCGGAAAGTGCCCCTTTCGATTTTAAAACTATAGAGGTATTGCCTCTGAAAGGATGTATGGATCCCACCAATAAGAATTACAAATCCTACTATCAAATATCAGATCCGTCTGATTGCACACCATAAAAGAAGGAGTCCAAAGGGTTAACCTAAAGGACTCCTAAATCAAATTTAATCCTAACGTGTAAAGACCCAAATATATATGACTGGGTCGCAATTATCCTATTTTAACTTGCTCAAAAAGGCAAAGTAGTTGTCAAAAAAATATTTGACACCCCCGACTCTGAGATTTCCTGGCTCAACTGACTAATTTATTCTTTTGAATGTTCTCTCTAAAGTAATTGGGCTTCAATCCTGTTTGCTGTTCAAAAACCTTATAGAAACTCTGTCTGGTTCCAAATCCCGATTCCAGGGCGATACCTTCTATAGAATAATAATTCTTTTCCGGATCTGCTAAAATTACTTTTGCATAATTTACTCGATAACTATTCACATAATTACTAAAGCTTTGCTCATTTAAATGCTCATTAAGAAGTTCCTTAAGTTTGGTGTAACTGATATCAAACTTTGCGCAAAGTGTTTCCGTCTTAAAACCAGAATCCAAAAATGGCCTTTCTGATTCCATATATTCTTTAATTTGATTGAATAGTTTTACGTCCTCAGAATTTTTATCCAAAGAATTGGGGTTAACTTGCTTTAAGTCTAATTGATATCGCTCCACCAATTTTTCAAATGAATTTTGAAGATTCCTATATAATCGCCTGTTTCTTGTTCCAAGAATGGAAACTACCAAAATCAATACTGATAGGACTCCTATAATGATATTCTTTAATACATTCTCTTTTCTTTTGGCCGCCAGATTAGCTTCTACCACCTCGAAATCCATTTCTAACTTCAATTGCCCAACTAAATCTTCAATAAATTCTTGGGAATTATTATTGGCACTTTCTATTTCCTGGTCTTTAAGTTCAAGCAATTGATTTTGCAATGCAACTACTTCATTAACTCTATTCAAACAGGTCAATAAATCCTTCTTCATCTCTAATAAAAAATCAATTTCCTCTAGGGGGAAACTATTCATCAATGGCTCCGAAGAATTAATTACTTGGAGGCCTTGGTCACATCTTCCTTGTAGATAATATATTTCCGCCTGAAGATAGTTGACCTTTAAAACTCCTAATGAGAATCCCTGTTCTTCTGCTAAATTTTCGCATATTTCCAATATAGCCAGAGCTTCATTGTAACGCTTTAGCGTTTTAAAAATTGAGGCCTTTTCAAAATATAAATTGGGAGCTACTTCCTCCTCTAATTCAAAAGCCAATTCCATGTATTTTAGTGCTTCCTCAGGATGTTCTCGTTTTATGGTAATGGCAAAATTAGAAAGCACATATAACTTCGGCCCGGTTTGCGAATAGCTTTCCGCTATTTTAATTCCCCTATCAAAGAATGCTGTAGCTGCATTTAAATCCTTATTCAATTTGTAATCAACAAAGGCTAAATCTAAATATAGCTGATACAAAAAAGAGGAGTCACCAATTTCTGTTTTGATTAATAAAGACTCTTCTAAATACCGCTTCGATTGGACAAATTTGCCTCGCTCCATCAAAATATTTCCAAACACCTTGGTAATTGTCGCCTTAAACTTATCATTAGGAAGTAAAGCAATTTCATTAATATGTTTATTCAACAAACGCTCTGCATTGAAATAATCTTCTTGAAAATACAAGGCATAAGCTCTGAAAAAATCAGCATAAATTATTCCACCCATATCATTAATAGGTCGAGCTATCTCCTCCAAGTATACACTAGCCACTTCAACACTATCGTATATACCTTCCTTGAGGTATTTATTTGCTGACCTGATCAAACGGTCTTTTTGTTGACAATACTCACTATTAAGTTCACTACAATCTACTTGAGTCTGATTTTTTTCACAATTAATCAATAAAAAGCCCAGAAGGAGGAAATAAATAAACTTAATTCTTGCCATGACTTCATTCAGTTTTTTGTGTAATGGATTGGGGCTGTACTCGGTAATTCAATCGTACGGCAAAACACTAAATTAGGCAAAAATGGGAAGCAAATCCACAGAAATGGAGATTTAATAAAAAAAGAAAGCAACTATGAAAATAGCCGCTTCCCTTTCAAAATTAATCCAACGTGTATTATTAAACTCAAAGTAAGTTGAATCTGCAAAATGTGTTAATTAAAACCCACATTAATGATAAACTAGTTGTATCAAAAAATATGAGACAATTTCAAATAAGCTTAAATATTTGATAAACAGAAGATTACGATATCAAACTTGATCTTGAATTTTTGTCCTAAAAAATTTAGGTTTAAGCCCACTTACCTCCTCAAACACCCTGTAGAAAGTTTGACGTGACCCAAAACCTGATTCCAAAGCAATTCCTTCAATGGACAAATAATTGTTTTCCGAATCTGCCAATAGCTTTTTAGCCTGTTCTACTCGATAAGTATTCACAAAATTATTGAAATTACCATCGGGGTTAATAAGGTAAAGAACATTCCTTAATTCCTGATAATTTAAATTTAATGCATCACAAATCTCCTCCGTTTTCAAGTCTGATTTTAAAAATGGCTTATGACTATTGAAGTATTCTTCAAGTAGGTCCTTATTTTGGTTGGTCAATTCGTCATCTGAAATTTTACCACCACCATTATCCAATAAATCTAATTTATACTGCTCAATAAGTTTGTCATTAGAAATTACCAAACCTCTGTACAGTTTTTTGTTTTTGTAACTAAGAAAAGAAGTAACCATAACTAAAATAAATAATACCCCAATGATTACCTTTTGAAGAAAGCGATTTTTTTCACTACTCATCAAATTGGCCTGAACCAATTGATATTGATAATCCATTTTAACTTTTTCCAGCTTTTGTTCTAAATACTCTTGGGTAGTCGCTTTATTTTCTTCATATCTTTCTTCTTGAATAGCATAGTATTTACTCCGCTCTTCTTTGGCTAATTGGTATTGATTTAAACATTCATGCAAGTCTGCTTTTATCTCAAATAGGTATTCGACATCCGACTCTTGAATATCTTTTGAGAGGTCCAAAGCACTTTCAATATTTCTTAAACCCTCCCGGCAATTATTGGCCGCGAGATAAATTTGACCTTTAACTCCTTTTACTCGAATAACTCCCATTATGATATCGTACTTAATGGCCAATTCTTCACAAGCATCCAAATAGGCAAGCGCTTCTTGATATCTTCCCAATTCCTTTAGAATAGCACCCTTAGTAAATAATAAATCGGGTGGAATCTCATCCGATAATTCGATGGCCTTATTAATATAAACCAGAGCTTTGTCGGGATAGACTTCTTTTATGGTCGTTGCAAAATTAGAATAGACATAAATTTGCGCTTTACTATTTTCCGCAGCTTGTACAATTTTTAACCCCTTTTCAAAGTATTCATTAGCCAACTCATAGTTTTCGTTCAATCTAAAATCTGCCTAAGCACTATCCAGATATAATTTGAATAACATAGAAGAATCACCAATTCTCTCTTTTTCTAATTGAGCCAATTTCAAAAATTCAATACCCTTAACATAGTCCCTTCTATCTAATAGCGCGTTTCCATATAATTCTAATAAATTGGCCTTTAGGAGTCCAAAATCTTTAGTCTCCAAAACATCCAATTGGGGCTTTAAGATTAGTTGAGCCTCCAAAAATTCACCATTACTGAATAGACAATAAGACCGGAAATATTCAGCAGAAATAATATAAAAGGTATCATTAACAGCTCTTGCCTCCCTTAACAATAGATCACATTGTTGCAGATACACTTCTTTATCGGTGATGCCATGCATACCACGGATAATAGAAACAATACTATCCATTTTTTGACAATAAGCACTCTCATTGTTGATTTGACAATTAGCAGTCTCCGAAGATTCTGCACAACTGCTCAAACTTCCTACCCATAATACAGCTAGTAAAAGATGAAATTTAAAAGGTTGCAGCATCTAATTCATAATTAGTTAACTTTCAGGTAACACATCAGTAAAATAGTAAATTCTAATTAAAAAGAAATAGGCAACAGTGAATGCTGTTGCCTATTATTAATGCTAACCTGTCCCCTTTTGTGCTATGCCTCGCAGCTGGTACAAGAGACAATATTGGAGACAAACTCCTTGCTAACGCTCTGACTGCGCTGATAGTACAAGGTTTTTACCCCTAACTTCCAAGCTTCTATGAGTAACTGATTCACATCGCGAACCGCCAAATTATGTGGGATATTCAAATTCAAACTTTGAGCTTGGTCAATATATTTTTGACGAATGGAAGCTTGTTGGATGATTTCCAACTGACTGGTTTCTTTAAAAGTTTTGAAAATTGCCTTTTCACTTTCAGTCAATCCATCTAAATGTTGTACACTTCCTTGATTGAGCATGACACTTCTCCAGGTTTCTTCTGTGTCCATATTTTTCTCGGCCAACAACTCTTTGAGGTATTTATTCTTTCGCATAAAATTACCCTTGGATAACCCCGCCTTATAATAATTACTGCTAAAAGGTTCTATTCCTGGGGAAGTCTGTCCCAATATTGCAGAGGAAGATGTAGTTGGAGCTATAGCCAGCAAAGTAGTATTTCTACGTCCATAATCTTTTAATACGTCCGGCTCTCCATATATATTGGCTAGAGCTTTGCTTGCCTCCATTGATTTTTTCTGCATCAACTTGAAAATCTCATTGGTCAACTGTTTGGCTTCCATACTTTCGAATGGAATCATATTTTTTTGCAGATAGGAATGCCACCCCATTACACCCAAACCCAAAGCGCGATGCCTTTTCGCAAAACGATTAGCTGAGGCCAAATAATGATTGCCTTCAGTTTTAACAATAAATTCTTGCATGACTGCGTCCAAAAAGAAAATAGCCATTTGTACCGCATCCGTATCTTTCCACTCATCATACAACTCTAAGTTCATGGAGGATAAACAGCAGACGAATGATTCCTCACTGTTAGAGGGTAATGCTATCTCCGAACATAGATTACTTGCATGGATGGTCATCTTTTTATCGATATACACATCCGGTTTGAATCGATTTACATTATCGGTGAAAAAGATGTAGGGCAATCCCTTTTGCTGGCGGCTTTCCAAAACCTTGGCCCAGATTTCTCTTTTTTCCATATCCCCATCAATCATCTCCTGCATCCAATAATCAGGAACACAAACGCCAAAAAACAGATTCTGTATCGGATTCCCAATATTCTTAATGTCTAAAAACTCTTTAATATCGGAGTGGTCGATATCTAAATAGGCTGCAAAAGCTCCTCTTCTTACCCCTCCCTGGGAAATAGTATCCATGGCAGTATCAAACAACTTCATGAAACTTACTGCCCCACTACTTTTGCCATTATCAGTAACTGCACTTCCTCTTTCTCTAAGTTCCCCAAAATAACCGGATGTACCCCCACCAATTTTAGTCTGCATAATCACCTCCCCCAGTTTGTGGGTAATTCCTTCAATATCATCGGGAACATGTACATTGAAACACGAAATCGGCAAACCTCTTTCCGTCCCCATATTGGCCCAGATTGGACTGCTTAAACTCATCCAGCCTCGTTCTACAATTTCTATAAATCGCTCTGCCAATTCGGGTTTGTACAACCGCTTAGCCGCGGCGTTGGCCACTCGCTCAATTGCTGTTTTGACCGTCTCACCTTTTAGTAAATATCCCCTATTTAAAATTTGCTGACTTTCTTCATTGAGCCACCAAAGCCTTTCCCGAGTTTGTTTTTTCGCTACCATAAGACCCTTGAATCGTTAAATAATTTTAAAATAAATCCGCTGCCGTTATACTCTTATCATGTTTGGTATAATCAACCGGTCTTTTGGCAAAGAAATCATCTAAGCTATTAGCAAAAATTTCTTCCTCAAACCAGGCCATGGGTTGGTAGTGATGATCTGAAACAAAATAAACTTTATTCAGCCCAATTTTTTCTAAACTCTCGTCTAATCTAAATTTCATGAAGTTTAACAAATCGGACTTAGAAATATCCTTTAGTTCTCCCTTTTCAAAAATCCAATCTAAAATTTCTGATTCTACTTCAATAGAGTTCATAACTACTTCTCTGATTTCAGCTTGAATCTCATCGTCGAAGAAGTCGGGAAACTCCTCCTTGATTTTGTTGATGATATAAATTCCAGCATTAGCATGGACCTGCTCATCTACTGAGGTCCAAGCGATAATGTTGCTAATATTTTTCATCAACCCCTGGAAACGAGTAAAAGATAGAATAATGGCAAATTGGCTAAAAAGAGAAACGTTTTCTATGAGTATGGAAAACAGAATGAGTGAGAAAACATACTTCCTTGGATCGTTTGATTTAGTGTTTCGTAGTGCGAAGGATAAATAGTCAATTCGCTTTTTAATCACAGGAGTATCCACTAGTTGTTCAAACTCATTCCGGTATCCCAATACATCTAATAATCTCGAATATGCTTCTGAGTGTCTGAATTCACATTCAGCAAAAGTACTTCCCAATCCATTGAACTCAGGTTTGGGTAAATGCGCATATAAATCTCCCCAGAAGGTTTTGACGTTTACCTCAATTTGTGCAATTGCAAGCAAACTTCTCTTAACGATTAATTTTTCTGCTTCTGTCAAGTGCGAGTGAAAGTCTTGAACATCAGCGGTGAAATCAACTTCTGAATGCACCCAGAAGGACCGATTGATAGCTTCCGTGAAATTGAAAATTTCAGGATATTCAAACGGTTTGTAATTGATCCTCTTGTCGAAAATACTCATTGATGGCGTTTTTTTAGGTTAAAAAATGCGACAAAAAGTGATCAGTCCAAAAGATTGCACCCCAACACGTTGGATTTCAGTATCAGTAGCAAACCATCGAACTTTTCCTTTTCTTTTAAGCAAAGTAAAAGTTGTAAACCAACTTTTTTCCAAAACCTTTGAAGCCTTTTACTAGGATGAAAAGAACCTAAAAGAATGTTGTTGTCAAATTTTGGTTTCTCTTAATGTGTTTGTATTACAAAATTATTTATTTGTCTTGATGTGGTCAAAAAAGTTATCCACACCCTGTGGAAAATGTAAATCACCTATCGGGTTTTAGGACTTTCCCTCTGAAGAGGAATGATATCTGTCCCTTCGAATAATGGCCTTCCCAATAGGTGCTGTGCAAAATAATTTCCTTGAAGCCAGAAAAAATACTCCGTCATATTTCCGAATCCATGTCTCTGGCCAGGCAGTAAAAAGAAATCAAATCGCTTATTGGCTTTAATTAATGCATTGGCTAAACGAATGGTGTTGGCTGGATGTACATTATTATCAATATCTCCAGTACAAATCAGGAGTTTACCTTTTAAATTTTTAGCCAATTCAGAGTTTTTTTCTATTGAATATTTAAAGGTGATATTCCCGTCCTCATCGGTTATTTCTCCCACTCCATGGTGTTTTTCACTCCACCATCGATTGTAGATATTATTTTCATGATTGCCTGCTGAAGATACTGCTACCTTAAAAAAATCAGGATAAACCAACATAGCCGCAGTAGACATAAAGCCTCCTCCTGAATGCCCAAATATCCCCACTTTGTCCAAATCAATATAGGAGTGGCGCATGGCTAATTGTTCTATAGCTACCTTTTTATCCTCTAATCCATAATCGCGTAAATTTCCATACCCGTAATTATGATACCATTTGCTCCTGCTGGGATGGCCTCCCCTATTTCCTATAGTAACCACAATAAAACCTATCTGAGCCAATCGGTCTAATCGATCCATTCTTGCGGAAAATGTCTTATTCACCGCTTCCGTTTGAGGACCCGGATATACATAAGCTAGAATAGGATATTGTTGAGTACTATCGAAATCAAACGGCTTGTATATCACTCCGTATAAATCTGTTATTCCATCACCTGCCTTTACTTGATATGGCTCAGGAAATTGGTAGCCGGCAGCCATTAAATTAGACAAATCCGCCTCTTCCAAATTCATAATAATTCTTCCTCTACTGTCCAATAAATTGGACATCGGAGCTGTATTTACTCTGGAATAATTATTCACAAAGTACCTCCCATCATCACTACTACTCACATTGTGGCTGAAGTTTCCCTTATTGAGTAATTGAATTCCCGTCCCATTTAAATTAATACGATACAAATGCTGATAATAGGGATCTTCTCCTACTTCCCTTCCATTTGCTTCAAAATACAATACCCGATTGACTTCATCTACGTGAACCACATTTTCGCAATGCCACGGACCTTTAGTTATTTGCCTAACCAGATTGCCATCCCCGTCGTATAAGTAAAAATGACCCCAACCATCTCGCTCCGACCAATGTATAATCTCCCCTGTCCCGAGTAAATAAGGATTGCGGGTTTCCACATAAGTATTCAACCGCTCTTCAATCACTACTTCTTCAATCCCCGTGGCTACCTCCACCCGAACTAAATCTATCCTTTTCAAATCCCTGCTTGTTCGGTAGAGGTATACGAACCTACCCGTTGGGTCTAACCAAGTTCTAAATCTTCTTTTATCATCCCTGGACGATGGCTTAGAAGGTCCTGTTAAAACTGATAAAGTTTGATCTTTGAATGCTTCTAAAGTCCAATCAGATTTTTCATCTCCTCGAGCGGTAAATAAATGGACATATTCCTTCGGAGCATTAGGCTCTCCCGGCATGTGGTATTTATAAGTTTCCAAAGTAGGCCTGGGATCCGCAACCGAATTAATAACCCATAACTCATCTACTGCTCTATAATC
The DNA here is from genome assembly GCA_964410725.1 of uncultured Saprospiraceae bacterium. Classification (GTDB taxonomy): domain Bacteria; phylum Bacteroidota; class Bacteroidia; order Chitinophagales; family Saprospiraceae; genus CALAZP01. Next base: position 14,050 of record CAYPID010000020.1, on the reverse strand, counting down.
TGTCCGCTCTAAAGTAAACGCATCTCCTTTAGGAGACCATGTGACCCACACTCGTTCCCGATCTTTTGGTTTATCTGCATTCGTGTTACCTCTTCCCGTTCCATTAGCACTATAAGAAAAATACTCCTCCCCATCTTCCGTTAGTTGAACTTCCACCACTGTTGAATCTTTCTCATCTTCTAAAGCCTTTTGATAATTGTCCCAATCCATTCTATAAAGGTTATGCTCCTTGGCATAAACCACATAACTCAAATCTGGCGAAACACTAGCCCACTCCAAATCCTCTTTAGGCTTTTTATATGAGGTATCTAATTGTACCGTCTTCGATTCTACATCATATAAGAATTGCCACTTTTTAGGCTTCATTTTAGGTTTACCACCCTTCTTGCCCTCTTCTTGTTGTCCCTCATCCTCCGCTTCTTTTACCAATTTGCTAGTAACCTCAAACCGAAGTTGCTTTTCACCCTCCATCCATTCCAACTGCTCAATCTTTAAGTGCTGAGCATCAAAGGGATCAAGAGTCAAACTAGAAATTTCCGCAGCCAATTGGGTGTTGTCAAACAATAATTTTTTTGTCCCCACAGCTGGATTGACCATATAGTGATTCGTGCCAGAAGAAGTCTCATAACTGTACCAAAAACCCTGACCATTCTTAAACCAATGTGGAGAAACACTAGTGGAAAAAACCATTTGCCTTAATTTGTCAGGAGAAAACCTACCCGCCAAGGTGGCGTTGGGCACTACTTGACCAAATAATAAACCAGCTGTCAAAATCAAATAAAAGGTAAAGAAGGTTTTTCGTTTCATTATGTTTTTTCTTAAATCCCCAATAATTTTTTGTTGAGTGCTGCGTCACTTTCATTCCCTGCAAAATCATCGAATGCTTTCTCGGTGACTTGTATAATATGCTGTGCGATGAATTCAGAGCCCTCAGCAGCACCCTGCTCAGAACTTTTAATACAACATTCCCACTCTAATACCGCCCAACTATCGTATCCATACTGAGACAATTTGCTAAATATTGCACTGAAATCTACCTGTCCATCTCCCAAAGACCTGAATCTTCCCGCTCGGTTGACCCAAGATTGATATCCACTATACACCCCTTGTTTGCCATCCGGATTGAATTCAGCATCTTTCACATGGAAAGCTTTAATCCTCTCGTGATAATAATCTATAAATTGAACATAATCCAGACACTGCAACACAAAATGGCTGGGGTCATAATTGATACATGCTCGCGGATGTTCATCCGTCACCTCTAAAAATCTTTCAAAAGTAGCACCGTCAAATAAATCCTCACCAGGGTGTAATTCGTAACAACAATATACCCCTTGATCTTCGTAAACATCTAAAATGGGTTTCCATCGCTTACCCAATTCTTCAAATCCTTGTTCTACCAAACCCACTGGTCTTTGCGGCCACGGATACAAATAAGGCCATACTAAAGCCCCTGGAAAGGTAACATGTGCCGTTAAACCCAAATTTCTACTCGCTTTTGCCGCTAATTTGAGTTGATTTGTAGCCCATTCTTGTCTGGCCTTTGGATTGCCGTGTACAGCTGCAGGGGCAAAACCATCAAATTGTAAATCGTAAGCTGGATGGACCGCCACCAATTGTCCTTGCAAATGAGTAGACAACTCTGTTATTTCCAACCCAAAACTCCCGACTTTACCTTTTAATTCATCACAATAATCCTTGCTCCCAGCTGCCTTTTCCAAATCAATTAACCTCGAATCCCAAGTTGGAATCTGAATACCTTTATATCCCAAATCTGCCATGTACTTGCAAATGCCCTCTAAACTGTTAAAAGGCGCAGTATCTCCCATAAATTGAGCTAAAAAAATCGCTGGTCCTTTAATCGTTTTCATCTCTTGATATTTTAATTATAAATTCTTCCAATTCAACTTTAACAGTTGCTTCGTTTTATTAGATACCATTAATAAGTCTCCTCCCTTCGTTTTCCAACTCTTGCCGGGCATTGACATTCCAGCATTCCCATAGGAACTCAGGGATTCCGGAAGGGGAAGATATCTTAAATTTCCATCGGGAGTTATTTGCCACATAACACTTTTCCCAAGACGACCTTCAAAGACTTTTAAATTTCTTACTGAGCGCGAGGCCAATTCATTGGCAGGATGATCATTGTATAAAAAATAAATTCCATCCTGATCCTCGAAAGACATGTAGGAAAACAAATCTTGCTTTTCAGGTAATCCCAATTGTCTCTTGGCAATTCGGTGGGTCCATTCCAATTGATACTCAGGATTCAACTTAACTACCAATAAATCATTATACTGGAAAGGTGAAAATTCATAAGTTGGCATCTTGTATTGCTCACCATAAAGAATTAAAGAACCATCTTTCTGAAACTTAATTGCCCCAGGTATATAAGATTCAAAGCCGTACCGTTGAGGAGAAAAGGAACTTTCCTTATCCCCTAAGTTATAAGCCCTATCGTAAGTCTCCCTTCTAATTTGTATCAAATACCGCTCCAATTGGTCAGTTTTCATATCGTATTGGGTCAGAAATATGCCTTCCAGTAATCTCCTATTCTTCGATTTATAAAAGGCCATTCCATAAATGACTTCCTCCTGATTGGTCTGATGAATTATATCTACAAAAACCTTATCCGGTGCATCTAAAGGAATTGATCGAACCTCTAAAGAATTGGGGTTCAAGGCCAAAATATAATGCCGGATATCCTTATCCTGGATGATCATATCCGGACTAACCCGACCTTCATAATTTTCACACAACAAATAAGCTTTACCGGAATTACTTACCTGACCACTTTGCAAAAACAACGTCTCATTATTGAAGGGCAGATTATAACTGCGCTCCCACATTCTTCCTTCTTCACTATCGTAAACCACTACAGAAAGTCGAGCGGGATCTTGTGGCAAGGGATAACTCCACGCATAGCACATTAATTTACTGCTGTCTGGAGAAAGACTGTATCCAAAAGGAACTCGGTACAAACCAGGGGTATAGGCCTCATCAATCAGTTCAGCATCCTTTTTCTCCAGATTAGGCAAACTAAACTGTTCAAGCATTAGGTGATTGCGCTTAGGGCCCGGATAATACAGAGAAGTCATCAAATTCAATTGTCCCTGCCAATAAAAAACTCCCTCTACTTGAACATCTAATCCTTGACGCCTCAATGAAAAAGCAGTCTCTCCAATGGTGTTTAAGTCTTTATCTAATAGAAGCAGACGCATGGACCTTGGCTTATCGGGTTGATCTAAAAAAATATGTACCATTGATCCATTGGGAATAGAAAGAATATCCGTTAACTCCCAGACTCTACGCTGAACATCTCCCTCTTTTGTCCGCGGATTTTGGCCAATGACCATCGTAGACCACAACATCGTGAATACCAAACAACCCGTTATAAACCTCATATCTCACTTTTTAAAAGGTACCTCCCTTTTCCAATAATACCCAATGGTTAGGATCGATTACAGGTTGAATCCCTTCCTCAAATGAAAGCTTTAACCCCCCCTTCGGAATAATATGTCGGGTGATTTTACCAGGTTCCATTTCTACCTCAATAGGCATTGCAAAAGTTCCATCCAAATCTGACTCCCATTTCATCGAGAGTACCCCATCCTCAATCTTGGTATAAAGCGTAGGGACCTCTGGCCGCCTCAGGTAATTGTCGAAAAACCATCCTAAAGGTTGCCGTCCATACTGTTCACATAAGGTTTGAAAATCTGCTGTAGAAACAAATCTAGTTTGACTCCCATCCGTAACATTCTCCATGGCAGGGTCAGGATAACACATCCTTCTCAACACTTCGAAAAACACCTCATCACCCAATAAATACCTCAACGAATGCAAGACCCACGCTCCTTTTGAATAAATAGGAGCTCGGTATATTTCCTTGGCAGATTGCGTAGCTAATGGAGCAATAGCCAATTGATTAGAAAACCTTCTTTGATTGTTCATATAATCGTGATACCCTTCCATTCCTTTTAATTCCTCCATATATAATGCTTGCATATAAGTCCCAAACCCCTCGTGGATCCACATATCCCTCCAATCGAAATTAGTGACTAAATTACCCCACCACTCGTGAGCCAACTCATGGTGATGCAAAGCGTCGAACCCCCAGTCCTTGCCCCGTGTCATAGAAGTATTGCTGAAATTGGCTCCATAGGCAATAATAGTCTGATGCTCCATACCCAAATGAGGCGTCTGTGCCACTCCGTATTTATCCGACCTAAAAGGGTATGGGCCCAATAACTTTTCAAAAAAAGCAAGGTGCTCTTTGAGTTCGGGAAATAATCTCAACCCTTTTTCATAGTCTTCTGGTAAAACATAGAAAACAAAAGGGAATTCCTCTCCACTAATACTACTGAAATTATCCTCGATAGCCCGATAGGGGGCGATATTCAATGCTACATTATAAATATTTATAGGATTGGTGATATCCCAATGATAGGTAACAGTTGCATCAGCCTGCTGTTCCACCCTGTTTAACCGACCATTAGAGGCCACCACTAAAGGCTGAGGTACGGTGATGTGCAAAGCCATGGAATCCGGCTCATCGCTTACGTGATCTTTACATGGCCACCAAAGGTCCGCACCATTAGTTTGACAAGTAGTAGCAATCCAATCTGCTCCAGCAGGTGTCTTGGCCCAGGTAAATCCTCCATCCCAAGGTGCTCTAGGCGCCACTCGGGGATGCCCCTCATAAGCCACCTGAATCCGTATCTCTGCCCCCACTTGTCTAGTGTTGCCTAAGGGGATATAAATCTTTCCTCCCCTTCGGGAAAAGTTTCTCGCGACTTCAGATTCCTGTAGATGAACCTCTAGTACACTGGTTACGGCTAATAGGGTATCTAAATCCAAAACCATAACATCCAATGGCTGAACCACCTCCGCAACTACCAAAACCTTACCCTCAATATATTTTTGAGCGGGATCAACTGACAGTTCAAGGTCGTAAAAGCTAACATCATAAGATGCCTGTTCGGGCATCAAAGGCCCCCCCGAATCCATGATATCTACTTGTGCTGTCAAGGCAAAAGAAACCAACACTCCTAAGACTAGAAAATATTTTTTCATATTAATCAAACTTTAACCACTTCTCAGAAGAATTAGATGATTCCACTGCTTTTTCAATAAATTTCATTCCCCTTACTCCATCGCTGATGGTTGGAAAATCGGTCAACAAGGGATCAGGTGCCTCCCCACTGATTCGAGCTTGAATGCAGTGCGCAACATTGCGATAAATATTGGCAAATGCTTCTAGATACCCCTCTGGGTGTCCAGCCGGCACTCTGGTGTGGGCAGTTGCCTCAGGAGCTAACTCACCTACTCCCGTTCTGAGGAGTTGAACAGGCTGATCCAACCACCTTACTTTTAAGGTATTAGGTTCCATTTGATGCCATTCCAATCCACCCAACTCTCCATATACCCTGATATTCAAAGCATTCTCCTCACCAACCGATATTTGGCTGGCATGCAAAACGCCCTTAGCTCCTTTTTCAAATCTCAACAAAATATTACCGTCATCATCTAATCTTCTTCCAGGTACAAAAGAAGTTAAGTCCGCACACATTTCAGTAATCCTCAAACCAGTGATGTACTCAGCCAAATTCTCCGCATGCGTTCCTATATCTCCCATGGCACCACCTGCACCAGATTTAGACGGATCAGTCCTCCATGAAGCTTGTTTGGAATCCGTAGCTTCCACCCTAGTCGCTAACCACCCCTGCGGATATTCCACCACCACTTTTCGAATCGGGCCTAATTTTCCATCACGTATCATGGCTCTGGCTTGTTTGACCATCGGATACCCTGTATAGTTGTGCGTCAACGCATATATCAATCCAGACTTTTCTACAAGCTTTTCGAGAGTAAGCGCTTCTTCCAAATTGAAAGTTGCAGGTTTATCACAAACCACGTGAAACCCATTTTCCAGCGCCATTTTAGAAGGTCCAAAATGCATGTGATTAGGCGTTACTATAGAGACTACATCCATTCTAATTTCCGCTGGCAATTCACGCTCTTTCTGGATCATTTCTTCATAAGATCCATAGACTCTTGATGGGTCTAAATAGAAATCTTCGCCGGATAATTTAGATCTTTCTGGATCCGAACTGAACGCCCCACATACCAACTCAATTTGCCCATCTAAGGCAGCCGCCATTCTATGAACCCCTCCGATAAAAGCGCCTCTGCCGCCACCTACCATACCCATTCTTATTTTTCTTGCCATAGTCATTTCGTTTAAAGTTTTGTTAACAACAAATTTCTCCATTTTACCCTTACTCCACCCCCATCGTGTATCTGAAGGGCAATTACACCCCGAGCTCTGGCAATTTTTGCATCTTGTAACGTAATCATATGTTCTCCATTCACCCAGGTATCCACTTGTCCTCCCTGAACGCGCACTCTTAGGGTATTCCACTCTCCATAATTGAAGACAGCGGCTAATTTTTCTGCATCTGGCTGGATTAACCAACCTCTTCCATAAGATTCGTAAATACCTCCAGTATTATTGTCCGGCGGAGCTACCTCAGCTTGCCACCCAGTAATTTTGGTACCATCTAGGGAAGACCTAAAAAATACCCCACTATTCCCATTGGATTCTTGTAAAAAATCAACAGATAAATCAAAATTTTTGTATTCTGCTTCAGTCGCCAAATATCCATAACCTTTGTCGGGACCACTTTCGCAAACTAAAAAGCCATCTTCGACAAACCACTTTTCAGTACCGTGTATCACCCACCCATCAAGATTTTCACCGTTAAATAAAGAGATTGGCGGGGCTTGACTAAATCCAAAAATAGGGAGGAAACTTAATATTACTGCACTTAGAATCCTATACTTAATTTTCATTTTTTAATCTTTTAATTAAAACAAATCTTTTAAACTTAATCCTCGGCAATTAGTCTAATCTTCTCACCTTGATGTTTTTAAACCAGCTTTGGTTGCCGTGATCTTGTAATGCGAGATGACCGCTTCTGGCCTGCCCATAAGTAGGCACTTCTTTCCACTTTCCCTCCTGCTTTAGAGCCTCCCATTCAGGAGTCCACAATTCATAAGTTACAACAACCATACCATTTAATTCATGAGTCACCTTTCCATTGTTAACTGTTATTTTGGTATGATTCCATTCCCCTGCCGGATTACTATTAACCTTCGTGGGAGCATGCATAGCATAATTGGCCCCACTCTTTTGCCAATCCTCCAATTTCATGGGGAACCCTATATCGTCTATCAACTGATATTCAGGTCCTGATTCATATACCGCATGCAAATCCTCCCCTTCTACTACGTTAAAGAAAACCCCGCTGTTACCCGCCGTGGAAACTTTCCATTCAAGGGATAATTCAAAATTGGTAAATTCCTCCTTAGATACAATGTCAGAACCCAATCCCTCCAAACCAGCGGTTCCAAGAGCAACCATTTCTCCGCCTTTTACTTCCCAACCAAATAAGGTATCCGTATTAAAGACGCGCCACAAATCCATGGATTGACCATCAAATAATAAAGTCCAGCCGTTGTCGGCTTCTTCTTGCGTCAAAGTATTATCAGCACCGTCCTCGGATATAATGACCAAATGTTCTTCTACTACCTCTTCTGATTCTACCATAGCCTCCTTTTGCGGAGCATTACCACAAGAGAAAGCAACAAAACTGAATGCCGCAAAAAACCAAAGTGAATTGTTTGTCTTCATGAGAGAAGTATTTATGATTTCTAAATTTTATAAAGGCAAAAAATAAATAAAATAGTTGGTGGCTACAAACAAAAAAAGAATCTTTCAACCAAAGTCAAAAGATTCTTTTTTATCTTATATGAAATACAAAATTATGCTAAAGCCGCCTTTCCTTGACCACTTCGGTGCATCCAAATGTAAAGGAAGGTAAATAGGACAATTAATATTCCCGGTAAGACTACCATGGTTCCTAAGGTCATTTGACCAGCTACCAATTCCAGTTCATCCCCAGTAAGGCCACTGGCAGCAGCTTCAGCTCTGTCAGCATCTATCCATCGTCCGATAATGGGCTGAAAGATAGAGGTAGAAAACATCCCCACTGCTCCAACAATGGACATCCCCAAAGCTCCACTTTTGGGAATTTTAGCAGCCACAAATCCAATCATATTAGGCCAGAAATAAGCTATCCCTAAGGCGTAAATTACTGCTGCTACATAAGCCATGGTTCCCGTCTGAGTGCTGAAAAGGTACACCCCTATAGTCGCCAAAATAGCAGACCCTAACAATACCCCGGTCTGATCTAATTTGTGCACCACTTCTCCACCAAAGTACCGCGCTACCGCCATCAATCCAGTGACCAATGCCAAAATCAACATCGGTTGTGCACCACTCTTGGCAAGAATCAATCCTACCCATTGCTGAGGACCAAACTCTGAAATAGCGGTTAAGGCCATACAACAGAAAATGAAAATGAAAAGTGGCGTCAACATGGATTTGAGGTTTTCAACCAAATTGCTGGAAGCTTCCGCCTTAGGCTTTGGAAAAGCTTGTCCCCAGAATAAATAGGCGTAAATAACGGTTGGAATTAAAATAAACCAAATCTGAATCTGCCATCCTAGTGATGCATCAGTCATGAATTTGGAAACCAAACTTCCAATCACTATTCCTCCGGGAAACCACATGTGGAATCTGTTCATCATCTTGCTCATTTTCACGCCCTCGTAGGTATCAGATATCATCGGATTACAAGCCGCTTCCGTACATCCATTGCCCAAGCCAATCAAAAAGGTGGATAGCAATAGGCCCGTGTAACTTCCCGCATAAATGGTCAGCAATATGCCAACCGCATGAGCGAAAAATGCAAACTGCATAATCTTTTTAGGTCCGACCGTATAGTAAATCAAGCCTCCAATAACCATCGAAATAGGAAAGCCTAAAAACCACATGGAGTTAATATATCCCAATTGCTCGGCAGTCAGATTTAACTCTTCTCCCAATTGAGGTAAAATACCTGCCCTAATGCTGAATGAAAAAGCGGTAGTGATGAGGGCAAAACAACTACCGTAAAATAATCTTTTGTCGTTTACCATGGTAATTTTTCGTTTAAGTTTTAGTGCTTGCCAATATAAACAGATATTTTTAAGTAGTTCTAAAAAACTTTTTTTGCCAAGAGCGGTAATTTGCCAAATTAAAGCAATTCGACAGGAAATGGAACTGGCATACCCGTCGCTTTTACCGAAGGTCTATCCGCTTTTGTCGCCTTCAGATGAGTGGTCAATTTCTCTGCTAATTCTAGCACCTTTTCCGGATTTTGAGCAGATAAATCGTTCTGTTCTCCAATATCGTCCCTGAGATTATAGAGCTCTAATCGGCCCATATCATGTCGATGGATTAATTTCCAATCTCCACTCCTAATAGTACTACTCGGACCAATTCCTGGCCCTCGAGCACCCCACCTATTGGGATAGTGCCAAAATAAATCCCGTTCCGGTAATTGATTTCTATCTTGAAAAAGCCCTACTAATGACCATCCATCTACAGTTTGAATCGTCTCATATTCGGTTACTTTTGCCATTTCTAATAGCGTGGGAAATAAATCTTCGATTACTATTGGTGTAGATGCGCTAGAATTGGGTTCGACTTTTCCAGGCCACTTGATTATAAACGGGACTCTAATCCCACCCTCATAAGCGGAGCCTTTTCCACTATTTAACGGTGCGTTCTGCGTATGCAATGTTCCCGCGCGACTAGAAGCTGCAAGTCCACCATTATCCGAAACAAATACTATAGCAGTGTTCTTTTCGAGATTATGCTCCTCCAGATAATCTAAGACCTGGCCCAAACTAGCGTCCATTTCTTCTAGCATGGAAGCATATCTCGCTTCGGGCTCTTCTAAACCCAAATCTCGATACCGCTGATAAAATCGATGGGCTGGCTCCATGGGAACATGAACCAAATAATGAGAGAGATATAAATAAAAAGGTCGGTCCTTTGGCCTTTCATCCAATGCCTCCAAGGCCTCAATGGTTAGGGCCTCCCCTAAATTGATGGAATCTCCATGATAGACCTCCATACCTGGAACTCCCCATGGAAGAGAATGTGCTCCGGGTTCTGCATTGCCAAAATTTTTTTCTCCCAAATGACTGCCCAATCCTCCAGCTGCATGCCCCGCAATATTCACCTCAAAACCAAGTTTCAAAGGATCCGACCCCGGGGTATTCATAGCTCCCCAGTGTGCCTTACCCGCATGAATCGTATGATATCCATTGGCCTGTAGAATCTGAGGCAATGTTGTCGCGTACAATCCATTCGGGATGCTATCCACCGGTTGTAATCCATTGTAATTCCATTCGGGTAAAGTCAAAATCGTATCCTGAGCGTCTGGAGGAGTATCTCTTCTTAAGGTCCAATTGGTCACCCGATGCCGGGCTGCATTCATGCCGGTCATCAAACTGGTCCTACTTGGGGAACAAACGGACGTAGCATAGGCTTGAGTGAAAATTCTTCCAGCTGCTGCCAAACGCTCCATATTGGGCGTTCGGTATAAATGGTTAAAAGGAGTGGATTCCTCCCAAAATGGAACAGAGGTGTCCTGCCATCCCATATCGTCTACTATAAACACCACCAGATTCAAAGGTTCCTCCTCTGCTACTTCACAACCAAAAAAGAGAAATAACACCCACCAATATCCTAACTTGATTTGCATAATATTTTACTTTTAATAGCCAATGACTCCAATCCCTGCTTCTTGTGCCAATTTATTGAATTGGGCGATGCGCTCAACCAATAAATGATGACCCCTGGCTTTTAAAGATTCCCACTGTAAGTCCAATTCAGCCTTTCTATCTCGGGATCCCTTATTTACTCGCGGAATCTGACTTTCAGTTTGATTCATCAAAAACATGTAGTTGGCGGTGAACTTATTGGGGAAGTTTTCTACATCGTCATAGGCCTTGGACTTTCGCTGAACCATGTCCTCATCCCATAACTTTAAATCCTTAATGAGCATTGATCCCGTTTCTAAAACTTGGGCAGTTTCTGTACTTTTTTCAATTTTCTTAAGCTTGTTTTCGATTTCTATTCGAACCTCCGCCAATTGAGCCACCATGGTGTGCATTTCCAAAACTTTCGATTCCATATCACTCATAATGGCATGATATTCCATCCAATCAGATTCGGAAATATCATATAGCGGATGAGGTAAAACCACTCCTTTAGCACTAGCTGCTCCATTTTCAGTGCTCACCTTTATGGTGTACGTCCCGGGCTTGACCTTATGCCCTCTGTAACTACTTTCAATATAGACGTGCTCTACTCCAGGTAAGGAAGCATGTCTTAAATCCCATACGATTCTATTGACTCCAGGTAGATTGGACAAGATGGGCTCGGGTCCAGGTCCCCCATCATAACGAACATAATCTGGCGATTGTATGGAGGAAAACCTGCGAATCAAAACCCCCTCTTCATCCATGATTTCCATGACGACTTCCTCCTTTTCGTTTTGGCCTTCTGGTAAATGGTAATAAATCACCATCCCACTAGCTGGATTTACGCCCTCCAGTTTATCCGTTCCATCAAAATCAGAAATGTCTCCATTCATAGGACTGTACCAATTTCCATCAATCGCTTCATCAGGAGTGTACACCCATGGAACACTGGATTCCCCCTTCAATTCTCTAACCACATTTAAATCATCTAAGATCCAAAAAGATCTTCCTGAAGTAGCCACCACTAAATCATTATGGGCTACTTTCAAATCTGTAATTGGCGTAACCGGCAGATTAAGTTGAAAAGAAGTCCAATGTTCGCCTCCATCATTAGACAGGTATAACCCCCTTTCCGTTCCAGCATATAATAACCCTTCTACTTCAGTATCCTCTCTGACCACTCTGGTAAAAGATCCATAAGGAATACCCTCACTAATCGATTCCCAACTCTTTCCATAATTATGGGTCATGTAAATAGCCGGAGTGTAATCATTAAATTTATATCGGGTGGTTGCAATATATGCTGTAGCAGGATCGTGTGGACTCACTTCAATCGCATTAATCAGACATTCTGCAAGTCCTTTGGGGGTAACATTTTCCCAAGTCTTTCCTCCATCCTTCGTCAAATGCACCCAACCATCATCACTGCCCGTCCAAATCACTCCTTCCTCATGAGGAGATTCCACCACATAGGCCAACGTGCCATAATTTTCCGCTCCAACAGCCTCATTAGTGTAGGGCACGCCCCCCTTGCCTTGCTTTTCTTTTTCATTCTTAGTCAAATCAGGAGAAATGACCTCCCATGTAGTTCCCAAATCTCTGGACCTTAATAAATACTGAGCTCCGTGGTAGACCGTCTGAGGTTCATGATGGGACCAGATGATGGGGGCATTCCAGTTATATCTGTACTTCATATCACTGGCATCTCTACCCAAATATTGAATAGGCTCAATCATTATATTGGTGGAAGCTTGTGAAGCGACATCCAATACTTCAATGGTTCCCAAATAGGATCCCCCCAAAACCTTAGTAGGTTGATCTGGATCAAATGCTAAAAAGGCACTCTCCCCTCCTGCAGAATATTCCATGTGCTCTAAATTAATTCCTCCTCTCCCCAAACCTATACTCGATAACTTGATTGAAGTATTGTCCTGTTGACCTGCATATAGATTATAAGGAAACAAATTATCCGTATTGATTCTATACAATTGGGCTGTAGGCATATTCGATTGCTGGGACCAGGTGGCCCCACCATTAAAGGTGATGGCTGCTCCCCCATCATCGGCCAACACCATATTCTTAGAATTATCTGGATTAATCCACAAATCGTGGTAGTCACCATGAGCACCGGGCAAAACCTCCCAAGTTTTGCCCCCATCTATTGACCTTAAGGCTGGCGCACTCATCACATAAACGGTATGTTCATCATTGGGATCCGCAAAAACCTCAATATAATACCAGGCACGCTGCGTCAACCTATTGTCATCACTCACCCTGGACCATTCCGCTCCCCCATCATCCGAAACAAACAATCCACCCAGATCCTTCTCCGAATCACTCTCTATCAAAGCGTATACCCTATTGGAATTGGCTCCGGAAACCGAAATGGCCATTTTTCCCAATTCAGAAGGCAGGCCCTCCTTTAATTCAATCCAAGTGGCCCCACTGTCCACACTCTTATACAACCCACTTCCAGGTCCACCACTGATCACCTGCCATGGCTTGCGACCATGTTCCCACATGGCAGCATATAGGACATTAGGGTAGTTTTGGTCCATAGAAAGCTCCACCGCACCTGTATTTTCATCTACGAATAAAACCCGCTCCCAAGTCAATCCCCCATCTTTAGATTTATAAATGCCCCGCTCCGGAGTAGGGGCGTGTAAAGCTCCTTGAGCTGCAACATAGACCACATCAGGATTACGAGGATCAATTCTAATTCTGGAAATATGCTGGGTAGCCTCCAAACCCATCTTTTTCCACGTCTGCCCACCATCCAAAGATTTATACACCCCATCTCCATAAGAAGTCATCACCCCTCGAGGGGCATGCTCCCCCATTCCAACATATACAATATTAGGATGACTCTCCGAGACGGCAATAGCCCCAACTGAACCCGTTTGGAAATACCCATCCGAAATATTCTCCCAATATTGTCCCGCATCCGTAGTTTTCCATACTCCCCCGCCTGTAGTTCCCATATAATAAGTCAGTGGATCGCCCTTAACTCCAGTTGCACAAACAGATCTTCCCCCTCTAAAAGGGCCAACATTCCTAAATTTTGCCGGCAAAGCCTCATAATTCGGTACTTGTGCACCCACTGTAAATCCAAAAATCAAAAAGAGCCCCAAAAAGCTCGACCAAAGTTGTTTCACGCTTTATATATTTAATCAGTCAATAAATATTTATTCTATTAAATTTATAGAAAATATTCAATTGCAAAAGTCTGTGGAAAATAAAGTCACCCCCAATCCAGAAAAACGCCCACTCAATCCAGAAGAATTGGGCAGAAAAATTATTGATTTTTGGACTTACGTCAAAAGCCTTTTTGACCTACAAGAAGGAAAAGTAGATGACTTAGTCACCATAGAAGATATTAAGAAGAATGTCG
>CAYPID010000019.1:0-45267 GCA_964410725.1 uncultured Saprospiraceae bacterium | reverse complement strand
ATTGTCCAAAGAAAGCGTTAGAAATCAAGCCTTCAGTGAGATTGAAAATTGGTTAGACCATTTACCCTTTCTCCAATAGTATCGCAATATCTTTAATGAATTGATCAACAGATTCAGGATCAGTGCCATCACAGTAAGAGCGGATATGTTTGTTTTGATCAATCAAAATGAGTCTGCCGCTATGGTCAAATCCCCCAGGTGCACTAGAATCTTCATATGCAATGCTAAAATAAGAGGAAGCAATTCCATGTAATTTTTCTTTCTCTCCCGTGACAAAATGCCATTTGGGAACACCAACTCCTAGATTATCGGCATATTTTTTCAACCTTTCAACAGTATCTCTCTTCGGATCAATTGTATGAGATAAAAACATTAATCGATCTTCATCACGATAGGTTTCCAACACTCTGAGCATCTGTGCTTTAACCACGGGACAAATGGTTGGACAGGAAATGAAAAAGAAATCAACCACATAGATTTTATTATCAAAAGTAGCTAGGTTAACTTCTTGACCTTCCTGATTGGTAAATTTGAAATCTGGAATGGTGTGGTATATGGTATCGGTCCCTTCAATCAATTTTTCTCCCAAAATTGGGAGCGGCTCCTGTTCCAATTGACAGGCAGAAAAAATAAATCCAACTATTAATGTTCCTATAAATATTCTCATGATGAAAGTTTATTCAAGACCTTATTGCCCTCCTCTAGCGCCGTTAACATTTGATTTCTAATCGAAACAATTTTATGAGTCTCCTGCTTAAGATATTTCATGATTTCCTCATGATTTTTCTGAGGACGTAACACATTTAAATTTTTTAATTCGTTCATCCAGGCAAACATAGCCTCTTCAGCATCCTCCAACGCTAGAATGCTTTTTAGAACCTCATTTGAAAGTTCATTAGTTTTCATTTTTTGGGTGTCACTTTTCTTCAGGGCAGTGTAGAGGCCTACTATTTCTGAAGTTTTAGGCATTACCTCATCGTGAATTTTCATCATTTCTGCCCATGCATTTTCTTCAGCAGCATGCGCCAGTTCTTCTTTAGAAGGTCCACAAGCCCCTAAAAGTATTAAAATGACTGATAACAAAAAGAAAGGTTTGGCGTACATCATAAAAATTAAACAAGAATTAATTTGTGAAGTTGGTTATTACGAAACAAAATACCTTAATCTTGCCAGAAAAAGGGCTGACATTTGTCAACTTTCCTCAACATTATTAATAAAAAACGTTTAACTCCAAGAAAATAGTGAAATTATTATATGCCATACAAGGTACTGGAAATGGGCATTTGGCAAGGGCAGAGGCTATAGTTCCCTTTCTAAAAAAGCATTTTGACGAGGTGGATGTCTTGGTTAGCGGATTTGCCTCCGAAATCCAACCCAACTCTTTTCAAATTGATATTTACAAAAAGGGTATCTCTTTTGTTTTCGGTCAAAGAGGAGGTATTAATTGGTGGAAAACCATAGTTGGAAATAATATTGTCCGGTTGCTATACGATATTTGGACTCTACCGGTTAGCTCTTATGATTTGATCATTAACGATTTTGAACCCATAGTTGCATGGGCTGGAAAAATAAGGAGTAAAACAGTTGTCGCCCTAAGTCACCAAAGTGCGCTTTTAGGTGAAAAAGTCCCCAGACCTTCAAAGAAATACTTTTATGCAAGGCTTTTTTTAAAATGGTTTGCCCCTTTCGATGAACGGATAAGTTTTCATTTCAATCCTTATGACGATAATACATTATATCCTATCATCAGAGATCGGATAAGAGAAAGGATCCCAACTAAAGCCGCTCATTATGTGGTTTATCTCCCAGCCTATGAGGATGATTACTTGATTTCTATCCTCAAAGAAGTTAAAGAAATAGCTTGGGAAATATTTTCTAAATATGCAGTGCAATCTAAAAAAGTTGGTAATTGTCAGGTATTTCCATTGGATAGTGAAAAATTTGCACAGCGATTTAGCAGCTGCACAGGAATAATTTGTGGAGCGGGATTCGAAACGCCAGCGGAAGCTATTTTCTACGGAAAAAAGATTTTAGCAATTCCCATGAAAGGGCAATTTGAACAAGATTACAATCGTGCTGCACTTAAAGAAATGGGGATTCCCTCATTGGATTCCTTAACCCGCCAAGACTTGCCAGTTATAAGAGATTGGATATCTTCCAATCAAAATATAAAAGTGGAATACCCCGACCAACGAGTGGAGATTTTAAAGAGAATTAATGATTTTCTTCTCTCTGTTCAAAGTCATTAATGTATTCCTCTACCACCTGATAGATGATATCTTTGAGCATAGTGCGCTTAAGGTTAGCTATCTTTCTCAATTTCTCGATTTGACGCTCTTTAAAGGCTAGAGAAATTCTCCTAACATTTCCTCCTTCAGCTGTCCTGGTGTGGGTGATGCGTATTGAATTCGGATCTACAGTGCTTCTAATTAAAGAATCTAATCCACCCATAGGCTTACCCTTTTTACTTAAAGGAATTTCACCCTCAGGTTTAGGATTCTTCCTGGCCTCCATTTGTTCCTGGAAGGCTTCTTCAAAAGTATTTTGGAGAAAATCGTGTAAATTATTCTGAAAGCTTTTTACCGGAGTTGAGGAAGTAGAAGCCTTACTTACACCCGCTTCTTTACTTTCCACTTCTTTTTTTTCAGCAACTGCAGTGACTGATTCTTCACTAGCTGTAGTTGAAGTACTACTGACTTTACCGAAAAACCTATCAAAATCACTGTTAAATTGTTTTTTCCCCACTTTAATTATGTTTTATGCTTCAACGGGTACACCCGATTTACTTCTTTCTACTATTTCCTCTGCCAAAGAAAGATAATCGTCTGCCCCAGGGCTTTGAGGGCTGTATTGGAATATATCTTTGCCCTGAGAAGGTGCTTCAGCAAGAGCGATATTATCTCTAATCTTGGTCTGGAAAACCAAATCTCCAAAATATTTTTCGATGGTCTCTACCACATCTCTATTTAACACTTTTCTATGATCGAACATAGTTGCAATGACTCCCCCAATTTTCAAATCTTTATTAATTCTGGCTTGAACTTTTGAAATGACTTGTTTCAGTTTTGCCAATCCCTGCATAGCCAAGAATTCTGTTTGCAAAGGAATAATCACCATATCAGAACCAGCCAAAGCATTTAGCGTTAAAAGACCTAAGGTTGGTGGGCAATCAATTATGATATAGTCGTATTCACTTTTAATCGTGTCCATTAATTCCTTTAAAATGAATTCTCTACCCGCTTCATTAATCAACTCCATTTCTGCACCCGATAAATCCAGTGAAGAAGTGACCACATCTAATCCAGATTTGACGGTGTAAGGCGCTAATTCCGAATCTCCTCTCAAGCATTCATAAATGGTCACTGGCTGCCTCGGAACTCCTAAGGATAGGGTCAAATTGGCCTGTGGATCCAAGTCGATAAGTAAAACTTTTTTTCCCAATTCCACCATACCCGCACCAATATTAATTGCACTAGTAGTTTTTCCAACGCCCCCTTTGTGATTCAGTAGTGTAAGTATTAATCCCATTTTTTTGAATTAATGTATTTCGTTTTTTTACCGGATAGTTTGTATTAAAACTATTCAAATATGAACAAATGTAATAAATTTTTTAAATATTGTCATGAATACTTGAAAAGTTGAAAATGAACGAGTTGCATTGGTTGGATCACGTTTTAGTCCTTATTTTGGTTTTGGGATTACCCCTAAACTCAATTGTCCAGGGAAAGCATCAACTTCCCAATAGATTGGATTGGACGGCATCAGACAAAATTAAATTCTATTGGACCAACGCTGCTGCACTTTGGGGCCTATTCGCAACCGTAGTTATGATTTGGTGGATATCGGGCAAAGATATGATTCTCCTTATTGACAAATTTAAAATTCCACACTGGTCCCCTCTAGCTTTGATATTGGTAATGATTGTTATAACTGCTTATTTTTTTGAACTTTTTTGGAGTACTCACCCCAAACTCGATAAAGAAGCTACTGTTAAACGTCTAAATCAACAAACGCCTTTTTTACCCAGTCAAGAAAAGGAATGGTCCCACTATATTGGGCTAGCAATAACCGCAGGGATCTGTGAAGAAGTGGTCTTTAGATTTTACTTACTCTCCTATTGGATACAACTGACTAACCAAATTATTATAGGACTAATGCTTTCGTCTGTCCTATTTGGAGCAGTTCACTTTTACCAGGGGTACAGAGCAATGTTCAAAATTGGAGCTTTATCGTTTCTCCTGGGATGGTTGTTTATTTTGACGGAGTCTCTATTAATCCCAATAATCCTGCACGTATTTATAGATGTAGTAAGTGGAAGAATGGCTTATAAACTATTTCGTTAGAATACCCCTCTTGGAAATCTAGGATTGACAATATTGTTAAAGAACGATCCAAAAGTATAAGATACGCCGAAATCTGCAAAGTAATTGAAATTTCTCGCAAGCTCTCTCTGCCTCAGCAACACTTCTTCTAAAGAGGCTTCTCCTTGAACTAAACTTAATTGATTTCGGATGAGAGAAAACCCGCCTCCCATTCTTAAATTTAGCCCTTTCAATACCCTTAGATAAGCGCTATTGCTCATATACAAGCCGAGAAGCGAAGTATCGTGAAGGTATTGAGAAGCGCTAAGATTACTTCTAACTGAGCCCCACTTGGAATTGTAAGCAAAGGAAACTCGCAATTGATGACTTACCCGTAATTCCTCATCCTCCCCGAAAACTGTCGTATTGGTGTAATCAAAATATCTGGGTCCCAAACTGTATAGTACAGCAAATTGGCGCTGGGCTGATTCGGCATAAGGGTAAAAATTATATTCTACAGCAGGGGCCATTCTCAAACTAAAATCGAGGTTGGAATAAATGGATGATCTTCCCTCTACAGCCTCCCCAATTGACCAATGGTCATTCAAACTCCAAGCTAGTAGATGGCTAAATCGATAACTCCTTTGCACATTCAAATAATTTCCATCCTCTAATTTGTACAGTGTTCGGTTGTAATCGTAATCTAATCCCAATAAAAACTTGTATTGCTGAATAATCCGCTGGGCATCTGCGGAACCGGAAAATCTGTTGGATTGATAATTGTCATCACCATTAAAATTTCCGCTCACTCCAATTTCAAAAACCCAGGCATTCCATTGGTCTTCTACCGGCTGGGTAATTTGCTCTTCAATCTCTTCACTCACCTTAAAATCCAGCATTTCCAACATGTCTGTTTTAGCTATATAAGGCATCATCCCAGCGATTAGGGTCTTGGATACCGTATTTCGGACTTCTTGCTGAGTGGCATCTGGTGCAGTGGTCACCTCAAGGGTATCCATTCTGCCCAGATATTCATCCTGACCTTCAAAGAAAAAAGTATAAATTTTACCTCCAGCTCCTGTATTTTGCCTCCTGACCATCACATATACACTGGCTTCTCTGACATCCCTCACATAGGAAAGAACTGGAAAATTTTGTTTGATGTAATTAAAATCGCAAACCCCACAATCTAAAAAAATTTTAACCGGCTCGCCATTCCCCATGCTTATAGGATTTTTGGCTGCATTAATTTGAGTGGTTAGGAGAAAAAAGAAGATTAATTTTGGCAAAAGAGCGGAGAAAGATTTCATAGGTGTATTTATTAGATTGGTTTTAGGTTTCAAATTCTTGATAGAATTGTTCAAATATAAAAAAATTACAGACTTAAAACTTTGCCTTGCATCGTATTAGAAGTCAATGGATAGATTTCGTCGATGAAGATTTATTTAAAAAAATCAAACTAATAAGCTTATAATTTGCTATTATGTCATTTTTGTTGACTGACTGAATCACAAGCTCCTTTATGAATAAGATAGAAAACCAGTTTTTGCCTGTTTTTGAATCGCTTGCCCAACATGCGCCTGTCATTGCCCAAACGGATTTTCGGACAAGAAGGAATAAATTGAAGAAAGTGGAGAAGGCTTTAATTGCCCATAGATCAGCGCTAAAAGAGGCTTTGTATCAAGATTTTAAAAAAACAGATGCAGAAGTCGATCTCACAGAAATTTATCCTGTTCTTCAGGAATCAAAATTTATTAGAAAAAGATTAAGCGATTGGATGCGTCCTCAAGCGGTGCCCACTCCAGTTACACTCCTAGGGTCCAAGTCATGGATTCGCTACGAGCCCAAAGGTGTAGTGTTGATCATTGCCCCTTGGAATTTTCCGGTCAATCTGACTTTAGGTCCTTTACTGGCAGCTGTAGCAGCGGGTAATACGGTGGTACTTAAGCCATCTGAAGTCACTCCCCACACCTCTTCATTGATCAGTAAAATTATTGGAGCTATTTTTCCACCTCATGAGGTATATGTAGCCGAGGGAGATGCTTCAGTTGCTCAAGACTTGTTGGGGTTGCCTTTTCATCATATATATTTTACCGGTTCTCCTAATATCGGGAAAGAAGTCATGAGGGCAGCTGCTAATCACCTCAGTTCTATTACTTTGGAATTAGGAGGCAAATCTCCTACTATTATTGATGAAACAGCCGATATCAGTATCGCTGCCAAAAGAATTGCTTGGGCGAAATTTATCAATAATGGTCAGATTTGTATTGCGCCGGACTATGTGCTCATTCACTCTTCCATTAAAGAGCAGTTTGTCGAAAAGGTAGGAGAGTACCTGCGAAAATATTTTGGCGAAGCCATAGAAAATTCGCCGGATTACTGCCGAATGGTCAATCAGAGGCACTTTGATAGGGTCAGTGGATATTTGGAAAATGCCCTGGAACAAGGTGCTCAAATCGAATGGGGGGGACAAACAAATTCAGCAGACTTATTGATTGAACCTACTTTGGTATCTGGGATGCAGCCCACCTCAGATTTGCTTTCTCACGAGATATTTGGGCCTATATTACCACTGGTCAGTTATAACCAACTGGATGAGGCTGTCGCAATAATTAACTCCAAAGAAAAGCCCCTTGCCCTATATATTTACAGCAAAAGTCCTCAGAATATTGAGGCCATCAGTCAACAGACTCGTGCCGGGGCAACCTGTATCAATAGCAGCATCGTTCATTATATGAATCACCACCTTCCATTTGGGGGAGTCAATAATAGCGGGATAGGTAAAGGCCATGGGTGGTATGGATTCGAAGCCTTTTCCAATGCCCGTTCAGAATATCGACAAATCATTCCCGGCGCAATGGACCTTTTGGCTCCTCCTTACGCAGGTTGGAAAAAGAAAATTATTGACTTTACCTTAAAGTACCTTTAAAAAAAGAATTATAATGGTTTCCTATTACAGCGTTAACGGAGCAATAGTTCCTTCGGAAAAAGCAGTTTTACCCCTGGCTGATTTGGCTACCTTGAGAGGGTATGGAATTTTTGATTATTTCCTATTTAAAAATCAGCAACCATTATTCATCGAAGATTATCTGGATCGTTTTTTTAACTCGGCTCAACTCATGCACTTAGAACTCCCCCTTTCTAAAGTCGAGCTGGAAGCTGCTATCCAACAATTGATAGTAAAAAATGACTTACCTAATGGAAGTATTAGATTGTTGTTAACAGGAGGCTGCGCTCCAGATGGTTATACACCCACAGAACCGAACTTAGCCATTATGCAATATCCCGAGGCAGTCAGTAATCCCGAATTATACCAAAAAGGAATCAAACTATTATTGGCCTCATTCAAAAGAGAAATCCCTGCCGTTAAAACAATCAATTATCTTAATGGGATACGAATGATTCCAGAACTTAAAAAGAAAGGAGCGTTAGAACCGCTATATTATTGCGATGGTCATTTATTAGAAACCGTTCGCTCTAATGTTTTTGTGGTCAACCCCTCCGGAACGCTAATGACCCCTAATGTGGATATTTTGATGGGAATAACTAGAAAAAAAGTAATTGAAGCGTCCAAGGAATTGGGTATCCAGGTGCAGGAAGGGCCGGTAACCCTTGAAGATTTAAAAGATGCATCAGAAGTTTTTATCACAGGATCTAACAAAAAGGTGATGCCCGTTACTCAAGTAGATGAACAGATTTTTAACCAAGGAATCCCCGGACCCATTTATCAAGCACTTGCTGAGGCTTTTGAAGAAAAATCAAGATGCTAATCTATTATTCCACCATCGAATCACAATAGGGAAGAGGTAAACATAAATACTGAATATTAATAAGGCATAGGCCCACAGAGGAGAAGTATTGTTAATCAGGATAAAATTAAAGTCTATTTTGAAGAAATGGGAGTACTTCATTAACCAACTAGAAGGTGATATTGCTTTTGCAGGGGTTAACAGAAAATAAAGAAAAGTTCCCAATAGACCTATTCCCGTTATTTTCCAAAATAGAGGAGGTATTACAGGCCGATATCCAACAGACTTATTTTCAATTTTTTCTAAGATTTGGTATTTGAGGTTTTTAGAAGGTCGGTCAGTACCAGCTTCCAGCATCCAAGTTTGAATTAAATCAGCATTTTTGTTTTTCATGATAATTGCTTTTGATGTTGCATAGCATGATATAAATTTTTTCTACCTCTGTGAAGATGAACTTTAATGTTAGATTCGCTTATTCCTGTAATTTCAGCAATTTCTTTAATTTTTAGCTCCTTCAAATAATATAACGAAAGAACAACCGCTTCGTTAGATCCCAGTTCATTAATTCCCGCTCTAATTTGATTGATCCGATCTTCCTCTTCCAGTTGGCTAAGGGGATTTAAAGACTGAGTATCCATAGTGTATTCAATTTCAGCATCTGAAATTGAAATTGAATCTTCGGGTTGCTTTCGCCATTTACTTATGGCTGCTCGATAGGTTATGGTATAAATCCATGTAGTAAATTTGCTCTCCATCTTAAAAGTAGGCAAAGCATCATATATTTTAAGGAAAACATCCTGGGTGATTTCTTCGGCATCTTCTTTAGATTTTAAAATTCTGAAGGCGATGGTATAAACAAAATCTTGATGACGGTCAATTAACATCCCAAATGCTTGGTTATTGCCTCTTATAATTTTCTTTATAAGAGATACATCCGAATCATCTCCCATACTTTTTTAGGTCTTAGACGAAAATATTCCATACAAGGTTACAAAATCAGACCAGTAAACTCAATTTTTATTTCTATTGAAAAAAAAATAATTTTTCTGTAACCTTCCCGCTCAATAACTGCGTCCTAAAGGCAAATCAATAAATAATTAAAATGAATGAAGAAATTTTAATCCCTTTGGGATTTTTCGCTGCAGTTTTCGGAGTTTTTTATTTGTATTTGACCACAAGGAATAAGGAGCGATTAGCATTAATTGAAAAAGATGCCAATGCCAAATTGTTTCAAACCAACAGTGGAGCTCAAACCAAGCAAATTATTTTTAGCATTGGTTTTTTGGCCGTTGGTATTGGATTAGGAGTATTAACAGGAGGAATATTGGAAGAAATAGGTCTGGACCAAGGTGTGGCCTATCCCGCTTCGGTATTCCTTTTCGCTGGAATAGGTTTAATCACCAGTTTGATTTGGTTCAAAAAACTATTTCCAAAGGACTCTACTGACGATACCGTTTAGAAAGACAGCAATCCAAAATTTTGATCATAGACTTTGGAGTTTTGGATTGCTTCTGCAATTTCTTTCAAAGTAGTTTTTAAAGGACGATATTGAAAGTCGAATACAGCATTAGATTTACGGGCATTGAAAGTAATGATTTGTGCTGTTCTCTTTAGAGTGCTTGGCGCAATCAAATTTTTGTTTCTCGATAGTCGCAAAACCAGCGGTAGTAGAATTCTTCCAATTTTTTGAAGCCAAGGTTGAATCAAGATAGGTCTAAAAGACTGCTGGCTGTATTGGGCTAGCGATTTAAAAATCTCTAAATAGCTGGCATTGGCACCTACCAAAATATATCGTTCTTCTGTAATTTCACTTGACATGAGATGAATCATAAAGGTTGCCACATCCCTTACATCTACCCATCCAGTACTTCCTATCGGAACTAAGGGTAATTTTCGGTTGATTAGATCCAGAATTTGCAGGGAACCTTGAGCCCAATAGCCACCCCCCAAAATTATTCCGGGATTTACAATCGCACCAGATAATCCTTCTGCGAATCCTCGCCAAACCTCCTGTTCTGCTAAAAATTTACTGACGGCATAAGGAGAATGTGCTTCATTAGGATTAAAATAATTGGATTCGTCTATTGGCTGACCTGGAATATTAGAAGAGGTTGTAGCTATGGAGCTGACGTAGATCAATCTTTTGACACCGGTAGATAACGCAGCATTGACAACATTGGCAGTGCCTTGTGCATTTATTTTATTCAATAATTCAGGTTGATTAAAATTGATGTATGCAGCACAGTGATAGAGATATTCTACCTCATTCATAACTTCTTCCATAGCTGATAAGTCCTGAATATCAGCTTGGACCCACGTAACCTGATTGTATTCCGCTCCCAACAAATCAAATTTTGATCCTTCTCTACAGGTGGCGTGAATTTGGGTGTATCCCTCCATCAATAACTTTCTAATCAGGTAACTTCCTACCAAACCAGTTCCACCGGTTACCAGAATTTTTGCTTCTTTCATCGTATCCATTTTGCCAGATTCCCATGAAAGCTTCCGCTTGAGCTATCCAATCGAGCACCTGTGACTTGACTCAAACAATTAGGTAGCCCATGCAGTTTTAAAAATCCCATTAATGCCATCAATAAGGCTTCCTTATATTCAATAATGCGGGAATCAGGTAGATTTATTTCCAGTTCTAATCCTGATTTAGAAACTGCTTCTCGAATACATTGAATTAAAAAGGTATTATAGGCACCTCCTCCTGTCGGTAAAAGTCGGTAGTTTTTATTTTCAGTGGCTAGTGACAGAATCTCTCGAGCTATAACTTGAGCGATGTGCACGCACGCTGTATGTAGTTTGTCATTAACTAAACCAGCATATTCCAGAAACAATTGAACCCACTCTTGTTCCACTTCATCATTGCCCAATGATTTGGGGGCGTTCTTAGACAAATAAGGGATAGCATTAGCACGATCTAATAGTTCAGGAATGATGGTTCCAGTAGAAGCCAACTGCCCTCCTTGATCATAGGGTTGACCAATTTCTTGAGCTAATCGGTTGAGAATCTGATTGGCTCCGACTATGTCATATCCGATTATTTGATCCATTGAGCGGAAGGAAAGATTAGCAATGCCCCCTAGGTTAAGGAAAAAATCATAATCTCTAAAAAGCCACAAATCACTGATCGGTGCTAATGGAGCCCCTTGACCGCCATAGGCTATGTCTAGCATTCTAAGGTTATTCAGTACGGGAATACCAGTTGTAGCAGATAAATGAGCGCCACAACCAATTTGAGTAGAAATTCCCTTATGAGGGAAATGAAAAATGGTATGACCATGGCTGACGATTAATTCAGGAATGTGATCCGAATCTGCAATAAATTCATTGACCTGTTGCCCCATCCACTGCCCAAAAAGTACATCAGCTTCCACCAATTTTAAGGCAGATTGATGAGGTAAAGACTGTAGTTGAGCTTTCCATTTTCCCGAAAGGGGAACTGTTCTGCAATCTAAGAGTTCCCAAGAAAAATCATTTAATAAAAATGATTGATTAGAGAAAAAGAACCGTCCAATAGCTAAGTCCAGGCCATCTAGAGAACTACCTGACATCAAACCGAGAACGGTTGCCTCCAACTGCATTATTTTTCTTTAAGCGTGAGCGTATATTCAGCAACTGCTTTGATTTTTTCCTCACTCATTAGAGATTCAAAGGCAATCATCACATTTCTTCCTTTGGTAATCACTTGAATTCGCTCATCTAAGGTTAGCTCGGATTGGGTTAAATCAAAGGCACCACTCCCGCCCATATTTCCATACAATCCATGGCATGTTACACAGTAGGTTTTGTAGATTTTTTCTCCATCTTCTTTTGGAGCCTCGGCAACCTCCTGGCCAGCCGCACTTTCAGATTCACCTGACGTCTGATCAGTGGAAGCGCCACCACATCCAATAATAAAAGCAGCAACAAGAGAAAAATAAAGGGTCTTTTTCATAGGGTTTAAGGTTTTTTCTAAGTTTTCAAAGTTAAAATAAATAGCCCAAAGAAGAACTATACTTTTTAGTTATCTGTTGTCTTAAAAAAACGAAAAAATGAACCAAAGTAAACTCATCACAACAGGAGTGATAATTTTTTTAGTATTGATTGTAGTATTAACTTTTTCCAATGCTACTTTTCTAACTATTGATGCCGGCGAAAGAGGAGTATTATTTAGAAGATTTAGCGGGGGGTTAGATAAAGAAAATATTTATCAACCCGGTTTTCATGTTATAGCTCCGTGGAATTCTATGTATGTATACGATGTTCGGGAAAAACAAATTGAAGAAGAGATGGAATTGTTGTCCAGCAATGGATTGACAATAAGCGTGGACATTACTGTGAGGGTAAATCCCAATTTCAAAGAAATACCTGAGCTACATGAGACTTTTGGAAAAGACTATTTGACTTCCTTAGTTCGACCTGAAGTGAGAAGTTCTGTGAGAAAGGTAATAGGTCGATTTACTCCAGAAGAATTGTACTCTACAAGGAGAGAAGAAGTTCAGGAAATGATTCAAATGGATTTAGAAGAAGCGTTGGAAAAAAATTATATTGATTTGAGGGCATCCTTAATCAGGGACATTACTCTTCCGGATAAAGTAAGAAGTGCGATTGAAGAAAAATTAGAGGCCGAACAATCTGCTTTGAAATACGAGTTTATTTTGGCTCAAGAAAGAAAAGAAGCAGAAAGAAAAATAATTGAGGCTCAGGCAAAGTCTGAAGCCAACCGAATTTTAAATGCAAGTTTGTCGCCCAACATATTGAGAGACAAGGGTATTGAAGCGACATTACAGTTGGCCAATTCCCCTAATAGTAAGGTGGTCATTGTTGGCAGTGGTCCTGATGGTTTGCCGATGATACTTGGTGGTAATTAAAATAATTATTACATTAGGAGAAGTGTTTTAAAAGATTTTAAAAAACTAGTGAGTGTAAAATTTCAATCCCAACTTTAACAGAGTTGGGATTGTTTTTCGAAGTAAATTAAAAAACATGAAAGAAGGTTGGGTAATCATATTCAATGCCAGAGATTTAACGCAAGCTAAATTGGTAGAGGATGTTTTAAAGCAAAATGGCGTGATCAGTCACATCATTAGTTCTGCAGATTCTGCAATCCCTTCTATTGGATCAGTAGATATTTATACGCTTCCTGAGCACGCTGAAAAAGCCAAGGCTATTATCAAAGAGCATCAATTTACATAGGCAAACATTAATCGAGATGGACAAGTCACTGTGGAATTCTCTAACCCCTGAAGAAGAAAGAGTAATTGAATTCAAAGGAACTGAAAGAGCTTTTACAGGTGAGTATTGGAACCACAAGGCTAATGGTACTTATGTTTGCAGGCGCTGCGAATCCCCTCTGTATCAATCGGGAGACAAATTTGATTCCGGTTGTGGTTGGCCAAGTTTTGATGATGAAATTCCCGAAAGTGTAGAAAGAGTACCAGATGCAGATGGTCGCAGGACGGAAATTATTTGTGCCCGCTGCAAAGGTCATCTTGGGCATGTTTTCCTTGGGGAGCGAATGACCGCTAAAAACACAAGACACTGTGTAAATTCTATTTCTATAAAATTCATCCCTGAATAGATAGCCTCATCATTCTAATATATGTTGTTTATTTCATAGATTTGGTTAGAAACAAAAGCCCAAATCGTGAGATTAGCTCAGTATTTTCCTATTCTGGAGTGGCTTCCAAAGTATCAAAAGGCCTATTTGTCAGGGGATTTTAACGCAGGTCTTACGGTAGCTGTTATGCTGGTTCCACAGGGTATGGCCTATGGATTGTTAGCTGGGTTACCTCCTATATATGGTTTGTATGCTGGAATTTTGCCATTGTTGTTGTACTCTTTTTTTGGAACATCTCGTCAACTTTCAGTAGGGCCAGTTGCGCTCGTTTCTCTCTTAATCTTAACTGGAGTGGGGCAATTAGCCGAACCTGGATCGGCCCAATTTATTTCCTATGCCATTACCACTGCCCTAATTGCTGGAGTTATTCAAGTTTTACTAGGGATTTTCAGGTTAGGTTTTTTGGTTAATTTTTTATCTCATCCTGTGATTTCGGGATTTACTTCAGCTGCCGCGATTATTATTGGTATTTCTCAATTACAAAATCTGATGGGAATTTCCATTCCCAGGAGCAATAGGATTCACATCATTGTGGGATCTATTATTGAAAAATTTGGCGATATTCACTACATCACCTTATTATTGGGGGTTTTGGGAATTGCACTGATATTTATGTTGAAAAAGGTCAATAAAAAAATTCCAGGTGCGTTGATTGCCGTCATTCTGGGTATAGTGGGAGTGTACTTTTTGAAATTGAACGAACGAGGAGTTGCAGTGGTAGGGGAGGTACCAAAAGGTTTGCCTCAAATGGTTGTTCCTGTATTTAATTGGGAAGTCATAAAGCAATTACTACCGCTATCCCTAACGATTTGTTTGATTAGTTTTATCGAATCGTTGGCTATAGCGAAAACCATAGAGGGCAAGCATAAAGATTACAAAGTCATTCCCAATCAGGAGCTTTTAGCTTTGGGTATCACCAAAATTGGAGGGGCTTTTTTTCAGTCTTATCCCACTACGGGTAGCTTTACCCGATCTGCTATAAACGATGAGGCGGGGGCCAAGACAGGAGTATCTTCTATTATTAGTGCAGCGGTAATTGCATTTATCCTTTTGTTTTTGACACCAGCCTTTTATTATCTGCCCAAGGCCATCCTCGCCTCAGTTATCGTGGTGGCTGTGGTAGGATTAATTAATTACAAAGAAGCAGTTCATCTTTGGAAAAACGACAGAAGGGATTTTCTTAGCCTGGTGGTAACATTTTTAGCCACCTTAACCCTCGGTATTCAGGATGGCGTAATGATCGGGGTTATTCTTTCATTAGCAATCATAATTTACAGGAATTCAAGACCCCATGTGGCGGTGCTTGGCAAGTTACCGCAAGCAGATTTGTACCGAAATGTTTTGAGGTTTAAGGAAGCTATTCGCAAGAAAGGGGTTTTAATTGTTCGATTTGATGCGCCTTTGTATTTTGGCAATGCTGCTTATTTCCGCAAACAAGTAGAAGATTTTTACACTGCAGAATCTGAGCCTCCCTCTCTTTTTGTACTGGATGCGCAAGGGATTAGCGACATGGATTCCAGTGGAGCAATGGAGCTTTTAGAACTGGTAAGGTGGATTAAGAATCAAAATACTACTTTTAGAATTTCAGGTGCTATTGGTCCTATCCGGGATGTCTTGGAAAAATTTGGAATCAGCCAAGAAATTGGAGCTGATTGCTTTCATCTCAATGTACACTCAGCCGTGGAGCAGGGAAGTCAATAATACCCTTTTTAATTTTTGCAAAATAATAGTTTGAAATATGAAAGTATATTCATATTTTTATACGATATAGAATTTAAACACAAAATAATATAGATGAAGTTTGGTTTTATTATTGATAACCGCAAATGTATAGGATGTCATGCTTGTACCACTGCTTGTAAGGCGGAGCATGCGGTTCCTGTTGGGGTCAATCGCACATGGGTTAAACAGGTGGAGAAAGGAACTTTTCCCCATACCCGTCGATTATTCTCGGTGATGCGATGTAATCATTGCACGGATGCACCTTGCGTGGAAATCTGTCCGGTAGAAGCTTTGTTTACCCGAGAAGATGGGATTGTAGATTTTGACAATAGGAGGTGTATTGGTTGTAAGTCCTGCATGCAAGCTTGTCCCTATGATGCCTTGTATATAGACCCTAATAACCATACTGCCGCCAAGTGTAATTATTGTGCCCATCGGGTTGATATTGGATTAGAGCCTGCGTGTGTAAACGTTTGTCCGGAGCATGCCATCATCTCTGGCGATATGGACGATCCGGAATCTGAAATCTCTAGGTTATTGGGACGTGAGCAGGTTACCGTAAGAAAAGCAGCTAAAGACACTCAACCCAATTTATTTTATATCAATGGGGATGAAGCTTCACTGAATCCAATGTCTACTGAAAAGGGAGGACCTTATCTATGGACTGATCAGGTGAGAGGGGTAGGGCATTATGCTAAGGAAACGGAGAAATTGGCATTTTCAAGCGGGGATGTTTTGGGGGCAGTACTGGAAAATAGTGGTCAAGGTGCTTCTGCGGGAGAAATTGCTGGAAAGGGTCCAGTCAGATCAATTGATATTTTAATGAAACAGCCCAGGAGAGTTTACGATGCTCCGGACAAAGGTGTTTTATGGGGTTGGGAGGTTCCTGGCTACGTGACCACTAAGGCCATAGCTGCTGGTTTATTTTTGGTGGCATTTATAGCCTCCATTACGGGGGTTGCCGCTATTAACGACGCAGCAGATTGGTGGGGCTTGGGCTTGGGATTATTTTTTTTAGGTGCGACAGGTATTCTGTTGATTATGGATCTTGATCGACCAGATCGATTCTTAAACGTTTTGTTGCGCCCTCAGTGGAATTCTTGGTTGGTGAAGGGTGGCTATACCTTGACGGTTTACGGTGGCCTATTAACAGCAATTATTGCTTTTAAATTCTTGGAAATTTCGGGATGGGTTAGTGACCTTATCCAGTATGCTACAGCTGTTTTTGCGTTGATATTAGCAGTTTATACTGCCTTTTTATTTGCACAAGCTAAGGGCAGAGACTTTTGGCAAAGCCCTGCTTTGGTATTACACATGTTAATTCACAGTTTAATGGCAGGAGGTGCTTCATTTGCTATTATTGGTTTGTTTACGGGATTGCAATCGGATTGGTTTGCTTATACCAATACCATCATGGTGGTATCCATAGCTGCTAATTTGTTGACTATGTTGGTGGAGTTAACTTTAACTCACCCTACTTCGGAGGCTCGGCAAACTGTAGATATGATTTTGAAGGGTAGGTATAAAAATAATTTTTGGTGGGGAACAGTAGTTTTTGGCAATCTCTTGCCCCTTGCAGTTTTATTCACCATAGGTGCTTCTAATCCCACTATAGCCGCTTTGGGCGGTGTAGTTGTTTTGATAGGAATTTACCTGACGGAAAAAATTTGGATTGAAGCTCCTCAAAAAATTCAATTGGTCTAACTATGAATCAGAAAAAACCATCTTTAATTGAGAAAATAGCGGAATCTCTGCGTATCATTCCCAATCTTCATCAGCAAGAGCCCGACCCGGCGAATCGGATTACCGAGCCCGGAGATTTGACAGGATTTCCCCCAATTGAACAATGGGATCATTGGGAGGAATATGAAGCGACCTCCTGGCCCAAAAGGAATAAGCGCAATTATATGATTGTTCCGACGACCTGCTTCAATTGCGAATCTGCCTGTGGGCTTACAGCATATATCGATAAGGAAGACATGACCGTTCGCAAATTCGAGGGCAATCCTTATCATCCGGGAAGTCGAGGAAGAAATTGCGCAAAAGGGCCAGCTACCATTAATCAGATAAAAGATACCGATCGAATTTTATACCCATTAAAGCGAGTTGGTAAGAGAGGAGAGGGCAAATGGGAACGAGTGAGTTGGGGAGAAGCACTAGATGATATTGCAGGAAAAATTAGAAAGGCTTTACAGGAAGGTAGAAATAATGAAATTGCCTATCACGTCGGCCGTCCAGGCCATGAAGGATATATGGAAAGGGTATTGCAGTCGTGGAATATAGATGGGCACAATTCGCATACTAATATTTGTTCTTCTGGTGCACGATTTGGATATGCCATCTGGTATGGTCACGATCGACCATCTCCGGATCATGCCAATGCAAAGTTTATTCTCTTAATTTCTGCGCATTTGGAAAGTGGCCACTATTTTAATCCGCATGCTCAAAGAATTATTGAAGCCAAAATGAAGGGGGCTAAATTGGCCACGATGGATCCCAGGTTATCTAATACAGCCAGCATGTCCGATTACTGGATGCCAACGTACCCTGGTACGGAAGCGGCAGTTCTTTTGGCAATGGTTCGAATAATTTTGAAGGAAGGGTTATACAATCGAGATTATTTGGAGAATTGGGTCAATTGGAGAGAGTATATGGGAGCAGTTAAAAGTGACCAACCCGTTACTTTTGAGGGATTTATTGAGTCAATGATAGAGGAATATGCAGCGTATACTCCTGAAATGGCAGAGAAAGAAAGTGGGGTACCTGCTGCCACCATTGTTGACGTAGCGCGGCAAATAGGAGAGGCAGGAAGTAGATTTGCAACCCACAATTGGCGAAGTGCTTCAAGCGGAAACCTTGGAGGATGGGCAGTATCTCGTTGTCTTCATTTCTTAAATGTGATTACTGGTAGCGTTGGTACCCCAGGAGGAACTTCACCCAACTCTTGGAACAAGTTT
This sequence comes from uncultured Saprospiraceae bacterium, assembly GCA_964410725.1. Taxonomy (GTDB): domain Bacteria; phylum Bacteroidota; class Bacteroidia; order Chitinophagales; family Saprospiraceae; genus CALAZP01. Next base: position 26,930 of record CAYPID010000019.1, on the reverse strand, counting down.
CATCCGAAAGTATTCAGTTCTCCTTCCGGACAAAAGTTCTGGAACGAGCTCCATTTTCCGAAGGAATATCCATTGGCCTATTTTGAAATGAGTTTTTTACTACCGCATTTTTTGAAAGAAAAGCGGGGTAAAATGGACGTATATTTTACAAGAGTATTCAATCCAGTGTGGACTTACCCTGATGGGTTTTCTTGGATGGAAGCCCTATCGGATGAAAGCATGTTTGGATGCCACGTAGCATTGACGCCTACATGGAATGAAACGGCCTTTTTTGCAGATTATGTATTACCGATGGGTCTGGCGAGTGAACGGCATGATTTGAATAGTTATGAGACCCATTCTGGGGTGTGGATAGCTTTCCGGCAGCCGGTACTAAGAGCGGCCGCAGAAAGATTAGGTAAGAAAGTAGAATTTACCTACGAGGTCAATCCAGGTCAGGTATGGGAGGAGGATGAATTTTGGATTGAACTATCCTGGAGGATAGACCCAGACGGAAGTTTGGGTATTAAAAAGCATTTTATTTCTCCATACAGACCAGGAGAAAAGGTCAATATTAATGAATATTATCAATACATTTTTGACCATACTAAGGGATTACCCGAGAAGGCTGCTGCAGAAGGAATCTCCGCGTTGGACTACATGAAGAAATACGGTGCATTCGTGGTGGAAGAAACTTCTTACAATAAGCATTTGGAACCGCTGAATCCAGAAGTATTAGAAGGTTCTACTACCGATCCTGAGACTGGAGTAGTAAGCAAAAATGGAAAAGCTATAGGAGTGGTGGTTAATGGACAAGCAGTTGTTGGATTCCCTACCCCATCTCGTAAAAATGAATTTTACTCTCAGACCATGGTAGATTGGAAATGGCCAGAATATGCTATTCCCACCTACATCAAAAGTCATATTCACGAGGAGAATATGGACAGAAGTAAAGGGGATTATCCTTTGGTTCCAACCTTTAGGCTGCCCACTTTAATTCACTCCAGATCTGCTAATGCCAAATGGTTGTACGAAATATCCAATCAAAATCCAGTTTGGATGCACCCGGAAGATGCTGAAAAGTTTGGATTCCAAACAGGCGATTTAGTGAAAATTAATACCGAAATAGGTTATTTCATCGATAAAGTTTGGGTGACCGAGGGAATGAAACCTGGTATTGTAGCTTGTTCTCATCACTTGGGTAGATGGAGAAGACCGCAAGATGCTAAGGGAAATCGCTGGGGAGTGAATACCGTTAAGATTGATAATGATGGAAAGGGAGGGTGGAAGATGCAAACTATTGAAGGAATCAAGCCATATAAGAGTAATGACCCGGATAGCAGCAGAATCTTTTGGGCTGACGGCGGCGTTCATCAAAATATCACCTTCCCCGTGCATCCTGATCCCATTAGTGGTATGCATTGTTGGCATCAAAAAGTCAGAATTGAAGTACCTGGGGCTAACGATAAATATGGAGATGTTTATGTAGACACTAATAAATCATTTGAAGTATACAAAAAGTGGTTGGCCATGGCAAGACCTGCTCCGGGTCCTAATGGTTTAAGGAGACCCCTATGGATGAAGCGGGCATTCAAACCCGATGAATCTACTTATTATATTAAGGATTAGTTTTGAATCGGAGCTACTAGTTGGGCAAGAGATTTGAACCTTTGTTCATATTTCTTGCCTTCTTTTTTTCCAAGTAAATACAATTCGTTGGCTTTTTGAATATCAAAAAGAGAAAATTGATCCGTTCCTTCTGGCGTGATGTATAAATCGCAATTTTCTTTAGCCTGATTGGTTTGATATCGACTCATCAATTCGAAAGAACGCTTTATCACACTGACCGCAGTTTGAAGTTCTTTTTCCTCAACGGCAACCACAGGGTTTACATCTATTCCTATTAGATACTTACAAGAATCTCTGATAATATTCGCTGGAATATTATTAAAAATACCTCCATCTACATAGGGGCGATTATCGATTTTGACGGGTTCAAATACCCCTGGAAATGCAGCAGAAGCCAACACTGCTTTAACAATATTCCCTTTTTCAATGACCCGTTCTTCTCCCGCTAACAGATCTGTAGTGACCACCCTTAATTTGATAGGTAGTTCTTCAAAATTTTCAAAGGGAACAAACTTGAAGAATGCCTGAATGAATTTTTCTGGGTCTAATAGCCCAGCTTTTGACATGGCAAATTTAGACCAGTGGAAAAAAGTAGTGCTGGTAAAAAATTCCATCATTTGAAGTGGCGTATTACCCGCGGCGAGTAAAGCAGCCACAATAGCACCTCCGCTAGTTCCTGAAACGATATTTGGCTGTATCCCCACGTCCATCATTACTTCGATAATCCCCACTTGAGCTACGGTCCTTACCCCGCCCCCCGATAAGGCTAGGCCGAAATTAAAACCTGCAGCTTGATTCATATTCCTAAATTTTATGATTATTTTTAAATGTCAACTTCGTTAAAATGGTTTAAATGGGTTTGGGAAAAAACATATGTGAAGTCAACAGATGGCAATTGTGGAAAAGTAAAATTAATAATTTAGATGCCACTCATTTTATCAAGACTTCTGAATTATTGCCGAATTCGGTTTTTTTAGATGTAAGAACTGAACAAGAATGGCAGGGTCAACCAGTTTCCTTTCAGAATACTGTTCAACTTAATTATCTGGGTCCTCGATTTTTAGAAGAATTTGAGACTTTGAATCCAAGGTATGCCTATTTTGTCTTTTGCAGAACTGGAAGAAGAAGTATTCGAGTATGCGCTCTTTTACACAACAGCGGCTTTAGAGAAATTTACAATTTAGAAGGAGGTTTGTTGGCGTTAAATGCCCTTAAGTGAAATGGGTCACAAATCTTGTAAATCGACCTTTTTACCTTAGGCAAAAATTAAAAAAATGATTCTTCGTAAGATATTTCCTTTTTTAGATTGGATAAAGGGGTATAATGGCAAATTATTCCAAGGGGACCTTTCAGCAGGATTAACGGTCGGTGTAATGTTAATTCCTCAGGGGATGGCCTATGCGATGATTGCCGGACTCCCTCCAATATATGGTCTTTATGCTTCCACCTTACCATTAATTATATATGCTTTAATGGGAACTTCGAGACAGTTAGCTGTAGGTCCAGTGGCTATGGTATCCTTATTAACTGCTTCAGGAATCAGTACCCTTGCAGAACAGGGAACAGATGTTTTTATTCAATACGCAATTGTCTTGGCTTTAATGGTGGGTATCATTCAATTTCTATTGGGATTGTTCAGATTGGGATTTTTGGTTAATTTTTTATCTCATCCGGTTATTAGTGGGTTTACCTCGGCTGCTGCTTTAATTATTGGTTTATCCCAATTACAACATCTCATTGGAGTCAAATTACCCAGAAGTCATCATATTCATGTGATTTTACAGGAGGCTTTTAAAGCATGGCCTTCCATCAATGGATTAACACTGTTGATTGGTTTGGTGGGAATCGCATTGATACTAATTATGAAAAAATATTTTAAATCGATTCCCGGTCAGTTGATTGCCGTAATTTTTGGAATATTGGTGGTTTGGGGTGCAGGACTAACCGATCATGGCGTATTGGTACTTGGAGAGGTTCCTAAGGGATTGCCCAAAATAGGAGTTCCAGAATTTGCCATGGAGTTGGTACAAGATTTATTTCCAATAGCATTGGCCATCTCTTTGGTTAGTTTCATGGAAAGTATTGCTGTTGCAAAAGCTATTCAAGCCAGACATAAGAATTATAAGGTCATTCCCAACCAAGAATTAATTTCGCTTGGATTGGCCAATATTGGCGGTTCGTTTTTTCAATCATTTCCAGTAACCGGAGGGTTTTCCAGAACGGCAGTCAATGACCAGGCGGGGGCAAAAACTGGTTTGGCCGCTATTATCAGCGCATTGCTTATAGTTTTGACCTTACTTTTCTTGACTCCTTTATTTTATTATCTCCCCAAAGCTATCCTTGCCAGTGTGATTATGGTTGCAGTCTTTGGATTAATAGATTATCAAGAAGCCAAGCATCTGTGGCACAGCAATAAAACCGATTTTTTTATGCTAATTACCACCTTTGTTGCTACCCTTAGTTTGGGAATTGAACAGGGGATTGGCATTGGAGTCATTCTCTCTTTGACCTTATTGATTTTCAAAACTACTCGTCCCCATATCGCTATTCTGGGAAAAGTTCCCAATTCAAGATTTTATAGAAATACAGACCGCTTTGATAACCTTGAAGTAAGACCAGATATCATGATTTTGAGATTTGACGCCCAATTATACTTTGCAAATATCAATTATTTCAGTTCCAAAATTGATGAATTTGTAGAACAAAAAGGGAAAGGTTTAAAGCTCATCATCATCAATGCTGAGAGTATTAATAATATGGATAGCAGTGCTGTTAAAGCAGTAGAAGATATTGTCATGGATTATCGAGCTCAGGGGATTGGATTCGCTTTTGCCAGTGTAAAAGGTCCAGTTCGAGATGCTATGAGTAAAGCACACTTGATTGAAAAGATAGGTGAAAACTATTTTTATATGAGTATCCAAGATGCTATAGATGATTTCGATAAGGCAAGTGGGCAAAAATTCGATGGATATGTCACTCAAGCGAATTCCTAAACAAGTTGATAAAAGTCATCTAAATTCGTGATTCCCATCACCTTAGAGTCTTTCATTTGAAGGTAAATTTGGAATTATATGAAGAAGGCTTCATGTTTTTTCAAGACTAAAATAAAATCAAATGAAAGTACAACAAATCTATACGGGATGTTTGGCAGAAGCTGCCTATTACATCGAAAGTGAAGGCGAAGCAGTTATTATTGATCCTTTGCGTGAAACTGAGCCCTATATTGAGCGAGCAGCAGAGGATGGGGCTACCATTAAATATGTGCTGGAAACTCATTTTCACGCTGATTTTGTTTCAGGACATTTGGATTTGTCCAAAAAAACCGGTGCGACTATTGTATTTGGACCTACTGCTGTTCCCAACTTTGACGCGCACATTGCCCAAGACGGAGAGGTATTGAAGGTCGGTGCAGTAACCATTCATGTGTTACATACCCCTGGCCATACTATGGAATCCACAACCTATCTACTCAAAGACGAACAGGGAAAGGACTATGCCATATTTACTGGTGATACTTTGTTTTTAGGAGATGTTGGAAGACCTGATTTAGCCATTAAAACAGATTTGACTAGAGAGGATTTAGCTGGGCATTTATTCGATAGTCTGAGGAATAAAATCATGCCCTTATCTGATGAGGTAATTGTATACCCAGGCCATGGTGCGGGTTCCGCCTGCGGCAAAAAAATGAGCAATGATACTTGGGGATATTTGGGAGATCAAAAGAAATTTAATTATGCTTTAAGAGCCGATATGACTCGGGAAGAGTTTGTCCAAGAAGTTACAGAAGGGCTTGTAGAACCTCCTCAGTATTTCCCCAAAAATGCAGTGATGAATAAGATGGGGTATAGTTCTATAGATGAGATTAGAGACAGAGGTTTAACGCCATTGAATGTAAGAGCATTTAAGGCCGCTTGGGCCGAAGAAGAAGCCTTGGTTATTGATACCAGACATCAAGATCGATTTGCCAAGGGTTTCATTCCAGGTTCCATTTTTATAGGCATTGATGATAATTTTGCTATGTGGGTAGGCGCTTTGATTACTGACCTACAAGTGCCTATTTTATTTATCAGCGAAAAAGGAAGAGAGAACGAGGTGGTTACCCGGTTATCCAGAGTGGGGTATGACCATTCAATAGGGTACTTAGATGGTGGATTTGAAGTGTGGAAAAATTCTGGTGAAGAGGTGGACCAAATAGAAGAGATTGAAGCAAATGATTTTGAGCGGTTATATACAGGAGCGCATTTGGAGTTAAACCTATTAGACATCAGAAAAGAAAGTGAATTTGACGCACAACACATCAGAGGAGCCATTAATTTCCCTCTAGATTTTATCAACAGAAATATGCAAGAAATTGATCCTTCCAAAAAATATTACTTGCATTGTGCTGGCGGTTATCGCTCTATGATTGGAGCATCTATCTTGCGAGCCCGAGGTTTTGAACAATTGGTCAATATCCGTGGAGGTTTCAATGCCCTAACCAAAACCTCCCTTCCAATGACGGAATATCACGAGCAGACCACAGAGCTATAAATTGAATTTGTTCGATTTTGGTTAGAAGGGATGGATACTGAAAAGTGTTTATCCCTTTTTTTATTTATGTGACAGGAATCACGGATTTCATACGCGACACCCTATTATTTTTGTGTCATCAATAATAAAAAAACACAAAAATGAACTTAACAGAATTACTTAAAAACGAAAATGCTACCCTAATTGACGTCAGAGAACCTTATGAATTCAGTTACGGGCACAATCAAGGAGCTATCAATATTCCATTGAACCAGGTCCTAGGAAGAAGCGAAGAAATCGCACAAATGAGTAAACCCCTAATTTTAGTTTGCCAAAGCGGAAACAGAAGTGGAATGGCATTATCTATGCTTAAAGCTAAAGGGGTAGATGATATTTATAATGGAGGTTCTGTGAACGACGTAGAAAGAGCCAGAATGCAGACCGTATAAAAAGCGGTATTTTTGGCGATAACCCAAACAAATAAACATATTTTTGGTTATATGATAGAATATTCATATTTTCATTTGTTTATTTAAAAAATATAAGATATGAAAGTCGAACAAATTTATACCGGATGCTTGGCAGAAGCCGCTTACTACATTGAAAGTGAAGGAGAAGCAGTCATCATTGATCCATTGCGAGAGACCAAACCCTACATTGAAAAGTTAGAAAAGGAGGGAGCCAAACTCAAATATATTTTTGAAACGCATTTTCATGCAGATTTTGTTTCGGGACATATAGATTTAGCTAAGAAAACAGGTGCGACTATTGTATACGGACCTAATGCTGAGACTACTTTCGAAAAGCATGGAGCGGCGGATGGAGAAATCATTAAATTGGGTAAGGTAACTTTCAAAGTACTTCACACGCCAGGCCACACTCCTGAGAGTACCACCTATCTTCTGATGGATGAAGCTGGGCAACCATATGCTATTTTTACAGGAGATACCTTATTTATTGGAGATGTAGGAAGACCAGATTTAGCGCAAAAAGCGGGGTCAGTTACCAAAGAAGATTTGGCAGGTTGGTTGTTTGACAGTTTGAGAAATAAGATTATGACTTTACCTGATGAGGTGACGGTATATCCTGCACACGGTGCGGGTTCCGCCTGCGGCAAAAGTATGAGTAGTGAGACTTTCGATACGCTAGGTAATCAGAAAAAAAATAATTATGCGCTCAGAGCAGATATGACACGGGAGGAATTCATCAAAGAAGTTACAGACGGATTGATGCCTCCACCACAATATTTTGCCAAAAACGCCAAGTTGAACAAGACAGGTTATGGCAGTATTGATGAAGTGTTAAATAGAGGTGCGGTTGCTTTATCACCAGATGCCTTTGAGGAAATGGTGGAAAATGAAGGGGCTTTGATGATTGATACTAGATCTATAGAAGATTTTAAAGCTGGGTTTATTCCCAATTCCATATTCATTGGTTTGGATGGAGATTTTGCCCCTTGGGTGGGTGCTTTAATTGTCGATTTGCAACAACCTATAGTGCTGGTGGTTGACGAAGGAAGAGGAGAAGAGGCTGTTACTAGATTGGCTAGAGTGGGCTATGACCATACTTTGGGATATTTGGACGGGGGAATGGAAGCTTGGAAAGCAGCTGGTAAAGAAGTAGATCATATTGAAACGGTTACAGCTGATGAACTGAATCAAAAAATTAACTCAGGTGAAGCTACTCATATTCTAGACGTGAGGAAGCCAACAGAATTTTTATCCCAACATGTGGAGAATGCTACTAATTTCCCCTTGGATTATATCAATAATAATATGAAGCGATTAAGTAGAAGCGAAACTTACTATTTACATTGCTTGGGGGGCTATAGGTCGCTGATCGCTGCTTCTATTTTAAAATCTAGAGGTTTAGATCAAATTGTAGACGTCAAAGATGGTTGGAGAGCTATTGAGCAATCAGAAACTCCTAAAACTGGATATCAGTGTCCAACGACCATCTCCCAAGATGTCATTGAAAAGGCTATAGAGGCCGTAGTCTAGATAATAATTTAATGATTTAAAAATGAAGGAATTGAATTGGGTTAGAATCTTGAGGATAACTATGGGAACTTTACTATTGGGAAGTTACCTTTTCTACAGTGAATCTATTTTTATCCTTTTGGCAGGAGGAATTTTACTGGCTCAGGGTATTCTGAACGTAGGTTGTCCAACTTTTGTGGGGAACAGCAGCTGTAAAGGACCTAAAAAGCCTGTAGAATACAATAAAGAGGACATGGCTGCGGTTGAATACGAAGTAATCTCTTAAAGACCATTAGCTAGGAATCCGCCATCAATGGCCAGATTCTGACCTGTGATATAAGAGGCTTTATCCATGGCCAAGAAAGCAACTGCAGCAGCTACTTCTTCGGGTAGTGCTATACGATTAAATGGAGTTCGTCTATGGATGAGCTCCATTTTTTCATAATCGTTTAACACAGGCTCTACCAATGGAGTTTGTGTATACCAAGGAGAAACAGCATTAACCCGAATTCCGTCGGGAGCCCATTCTACAGCTAAGTGCTTGACCATCTGAATTAATGCAGCTTTGGTCATTCCATATGGGGCGCCACTTTTTACATCAGTGCTTCCGGCGACAGAACCTATAATGATAATAGATGATGAAGCAGACTTTTGGAGCATGGGATACACTAATTGGGTAAGATTCATGGCTGCAAAAAGATTGGTATTGAATATTTGCTGAATCTCTGAAACGGCGTAATCCACCATCTTTTTTCTGATGTTCATCCCTACATTGTTGACCAAAATATCAAGGCCAGTGCCCGATTGCCTTATCCGCTCTATAATTTTTTGGCGGTCTTCTTCAATGGTGATGTCCGCAGGTATTGCCGTTGCTTGAATTCCTTGATCAATAAGTTCTTGAGTAGCCTCTGATAGTTCTGTGGAGTTTCTGGCTACTAAATACAATTGGGCACCTAAGTTTCCCATTTCAAGGGCAGTAGCCCAACCAATTCCTTTGCTCGCTCCCGTTATCAGAACCTTTTTATTTTCTAAACTCCATTTTTTTTGTGGCATGAGCATTAATTTATACTAAAAATAGTAGGATATCCGTTACCTCTAAAATTTATAAACACAATCTAAAAGTATTTAAAAAATGAAAAATTCCATTTTTACTTTTTTTATAACCCTTACTTTTTTTGGTATGCAGAGTTGCGGCGAGGGCAGTACAGGCAATTCCGTACAAGAGGAAACCCCTGTTGCTGAGGAAACCGCAGAAGCAGATCCTTGGGATCAAGCAATGGATAGTTATCACGATGTGATGGCAGCGACCTTTCATCCTGCAGAGGAGAATAATTTGGCTCCGTTGAAAGAGCGCTATAAAGAATTGGCAGATCAATCTATATCCTGGGGTGAAATTGCTATTCCAGCCAAACATCAAGGCAAAGAGTTAGATAATCAATTGGAAGAACTTAAGTCTCAATCGATAGCCTTAAGTGAAATGGTTGAAGGAGGGTCCTCAGATGAAGACCTTAAAGAGGCTATTATCGCTCTTCACGACGTATTTCACGGCATAATGGGTGCTTGTAAGGATGGCGACAAACATGGAATGCATCACTAACACTAAAAAGTGAATTTCATTTTTTTTGAGCCATTACTACATATCTTGTAGAGGGACAACTGTCAGATGTACTATCAATAGTTTCTAAACTTATGGCATCTAACAGTTGTACCTCTCCCCCAAAAGCTTTCTCAAAATATTTTCTCACTCTATTCATTGGTGGTAAAAACCTTTTGTGTTTGCCAGCATAATGCACTTCCATTTCATTTCCTTGGAAGCTGATATTGATGATTTCACTTTCCTGAAACATACGCCCTTGTTCCTCAACTAAAGACGGGGTTCTTAATGAAATTACTTTGGAATCATCAGATAACATTAGATTAGGATACCATCTGATATGATCAGGAGTGATGAAATCACCGACAAACCAGCCTCCTTTTTTGATTAATTCACCAGTTTTAATAATAGCATTTTCCAATTCCTGATGCGGCAGATAATGAAAAACATTTAACCCACTGTAAGCTAAGTCAAATTGTTGATTAGTTTTCCATTTCAACAAATCAGCATGGATAGCATGAATACGTCGGTTGGCTACTTGGACCATGGACTCAGAAATATCAATGCCCAAAAGATTTTCCTTTTTAACCCCAAAATGTTCTATGAGATAGGATTCTGAAAGCCCTGTTCCACTTCCAATAGAAAGTACCGTTTCAACCGAGTGTTGGTTAAAAAAATTTTGTAAGTAATTGGCAATGAATGAAGACAAACAAGGTTGACCAATTAAAGCGTCGTACACTTCCGCGTATTTAAGGAAAGGATCAGATTCGGTGGAAGAAATTCTTTTATCTTTTTGAAAGGCTGCTACTGCTTTTAATTCTCTAACTAAGATTTTCCACTGAATCGAATTTGAAGTATGGTTGTTTTCATCAACAATTTCATGGAGTTTTTCAATGAGTTGATTTCGATGATTTAGATCAAAAATCCTTTTTCTGATGGACTCGAAATCAGAATGGTTCATTTTAAACATTCTTTTCCCCAGTTCAACCATATATCGAATATGGGTGGTAAAATCAGGAATAGGGGATGGCTCAGTCCATTTGACTTCCTGTGCGGGTAAGGCGAAAAATACTCCTCCGTCAACCCTTTGAATGGCCGGTTGTTCTAGGGCAAATACTCGGGCATCGCCAGTAATATTTTCCTGATTTTCAGGGGTCCCATATACGTGTAAACTAATAAATTTGTCTTTCTCAGTGGGGTTGCCCATTTGGTGGATGAGTTGGTGATTAACCCCGATGACCTCTCCACTTTTCATATCCCATCTGGCTAAAGTGGTTAATTCATCTACCTCTATTCGGAAGGTGGCGTGTTCTGCGGGTCCGAAAACTTGAACAGCTCCCCAAGAAGTAAAACCATGATCGTGAATACCCGAAAAGTCTCCTGGGGCCCAAGACATAACCATGATTTCAAAATGAGGACCCTGAAAGACTAGTTTTCGACCGTAACTATCAGATACCGGGTGGTCAAAATCAGACCATGGCATTAGTTCATCTGTAGTGACCTGGGCCTCTAATACTATGGTCCTGACTTCGCCTGGAGTGAAAATATCTTTTTCTGCCAGTCGATTGCTAATATATTGAAGGGAGTTAGGAAGGGGAAACGAATTCAAAATTAAATGAGTTTGATGATTGCTTTTATAAATTAAATGATATATTCATCATATATAATAAAAATATGAACAAAAGGTTGCTTTCTTGAGTGACTAACATCACTGTATATTTGTTTTTTCGAAAGGATATTTGACTCGTCAAAAACTTTCAAGAAATACAAATAAAAATATCATGACTAAAAAAATGTCTTTTAGTGAATTAATCAACGGAGATAAACCGGTTTTAGTAGACTTTTCTGCTGAATGGTGTGGACCTTGTAAAGCTATGGCTCCAATTTTAAAGGATGTAGCTGCTGAAATTGGAGAAAAGGCTGCCATCATTAAAATAGATGTGGATAAAAATCCCCAAATATCTGCAAAGATGCAAATACAAGGGGTACCTACTTTTGTTCTCTTTCAGAATGGAGAGGTAAAGTGGAGACAATCTGGCATGCAATCCGCACATCAATTGACCCATGTAATTAATCAATTTGCATCAAATTAACTAGCAATACCAAAATCGACACAACATGAACATCATTGAAATTATCAGTCAACCTTGGCATTGGGCTTTTTCCGGTGCCATGATTGCATTAGTATTGATTCTGCTAACCTGGATGGGGAGAAGTTTTGGGGTATCCTTATCGTTTAGGAATATTTGTTCTATTTCAGGAGCAGGGAAAAAGAATTCTTTTTTTAACATCAACCTGAAGGATGAATACTGGAGAATGGTTTTTGTTATTGGAGGCATAGTTGGTGGAATTATCGGATTTACCTTATTGAAAAGTCCAGAGCCTGTTGCTATAGCTGAATCTACCATTCAAAATCTTAAAAGCTTGGGGTTGGATTATCCAGCTTCAGATGAAAAAGGTTTGGGATTTGTGCCAACTGCAATGTATAATTTTGGAAATTTAAAGGGAGTTATTTTCGCTATTCTAGGTGGTTTTTTAGTAGGATTTGGTAGTAGATATGGAGATGGATGTACTTCTGGACATGCTATATCTGGACTTTCACATTTACAGATTTCCTCTTTAATAACTGTAATTGGATTTTTTATTGGAGGGCTTATTATGACCCATTTATTAATGCCTTTATTCTTTACCTTATAAAACCGAAGAAATGAATCAGACTACAGAAAAATTTCCCAGATTATTAGCTTTTTTTGCCGTAGGCATCCTTTTTGGAATTATTATGACCAAATCTGAAGCTATTTCTTGGTTTAGAATATATGAAATGTTTCGATTTGAAAGTATTCACATGTTTGGCATCATCGGAACCGCAGTAGTGATTGGAGCCATTGCGATGTATTTGATGAAAAATTCAAATTTTAAAACATTGCGGGATACTGCTGTATGTTACAATCCCATGCCCTTTAATTTTTCCAGACACATTATTGCAGGGACTATTTTTGGTTTGGGTTGGGCTTTAGTAGGTAGTTGCCCTGGTCCTATGTACATCCTATTGGGTCATGGTTATTGGATGTTTGCCCTAGTCATTTTAAGTGCTATACTCGGTACCTACACTTATGGGGTGGTGAAAGATAAGTTGCCACATTAAAAAAATAAACATGGGTAAGGAACATTTGCAATCTAGAAGGAAATTCATCAAAAAGGGTGGGGTCTTAACCTTTGGAATGGTAGGCGGAATGGTAGCTTCGGGAACTGGAGCGAATCATTGGTTCAAAGGTCCTTTGGCAATGCCGAAGTTGCCAGGCAAACATCTGGACTTGATTGTTTTGAATGAAAGACCAGTTAATGCAGAAACTCCAGCACATTTATTGGATGATTCATTTACGCCTAATGATTTGTTTTTTGTTCGAAATAACGGAATTCCTCCAGAGGTAAATGCCTCAAAAGTGGCCAGTTGGACTTTAGAGATTGATGGAGAAGGAGCGGAACAAGGACAGACTTTTACTTTAGAGGAATTAAAATCTGAGTTTGAGGTCGTCACCATGGCCATCACTTTGGAATGCGGCGGAAATGGCAGAAAAGAATTTAATCCCCCTGCCTCCGGAAATCAATGGGGTGTAGGGGCTGTTGGATGTGCAAAATGGACCGGAGTTCGACTCAAAGATGTACTTCAAAAAGTAGGCGTCAAACCCAATGCAGTTTACATAGGCTACTATGGTAAAGACACCCATATCAGTGGAGATACCAGTAAAATTCCGATTTCAAGAGGGGTTCCTATTGAAAAAGCTTTAGAACCAGAATGTCTTATTGCCTGGGAGATGAATGGACAACCTCTTCCCGCGCTCAATGGATATCCATTAAGATTAGTCATAGGGGGTTATCCCGCCTCGACGTCTGGAAAGTGGTTGTACAAAATTTCAATTAGAGATCGAGTTCATGATGGCCCTAAAATGGAAGCACCTTCTTATCGGGTACCTTGCAAACCTGTCGCGCCTGGATCAAAAGTACCTAATGAGGAAATGTGTATTATTGAGTCCATGCCAGTGAAGTCTTTAATCACTTATCCAAGAACTGGAGCAACCATTTCAGTAAGCAAAAAGCTTCCTATTAGAGGACATGCCTGGGGAGGAGTGGAGGAAATCAAAGAAGTACAGTATTCTATCGATTATGGGAGTACTTGGCAAAATTGTGAGCTCAAACCTCCACTAAATAGGTTTGCCTGGCAAGACTTTAAAACTGAAATTGCTTTCCCCTCTGAAGGGTATTACGAGGTTTGGGTTAAAGCAACAGACGCAGCAGGTAATGCACAGCCAATGGTGATGCCTAATTGGAATCCCAAAGGTTACCTCAATAATGCTTGTCATCGGATTGCAGTTAAAATAACGGTATAATGAAAATTAAAAGCGATAGACCTTTATCGGAAAAAGAGCAAGAGCAGTTTCAAGAGGCCTGGTTAAAAATCTTAAAATTGACTCAAAGATCTTTAACTGTTGCTTTCGTAATGATTTTAATCGTTTTCGGTTATTTATTTTTTGGCTCCACGATTAATAAATGGTTGACCCCTAAACCTGTATTAGCTGTTAGTACCAGACCTTCAGAAAAAGATACTCCGCCAGAAATCGCAGAGGGGATTCACCTTCCTTCAGGCCTAATTGTGGCAGAAGGGTGGGAACTGGTGAAAAGAAACTGCACTGCTTGTCATTCTGGACAGTTAGTTGCTCAAAACAGAGCTACTAAGGATGGCTGGGAAAAAATGATTCGTTGGATGCAGTCCACTCAAGGACTTTGGGATTTGGGAGAGGCAGAGCCTATAATTTTAGATTATTTAGCCACTCATTATGCACCAGAGGAATCGGGCAGGAGAGCTGCAATAGATCTGGATGCCATCGAATGGTATATTTTAAAAATTAATTAAAATTAATCAGTTATGAAATATTGGGATGCATTTGTCAATGGATATTGGGGATATGCAAACTATTTATGGAATGAAATAACCCATCCAACTTGGCACAATTATTTTTATTGGTTGTTGTTAGTATCTGCTTTCTTTTTTGCTTTGGAACTTTTGACGCCATGGAGGAAAGATCAACCAAAATTCAGGAAGGATTTCTGGATGGATTTTTTTTACATGTTTTTTAATTTCTTCCTTTTTTCTTTGGTAGTTTACAACGCTGCCTCTAATGTAATCGTCAATTTATTTAATGATGGTATTTTTTGGTTGACGAGTTTCGATTTACAAGCCTCTAATCCGCTGAACGGAGCACCAATGTGGACCATTTTATTGGTGGGCTTTTTCGTGAGAGACTTCGTTCAATGGTGGGTGCACCGTTTGTTGCATGCTCACCCCAAACTATGGGAATTCCATAAGGTTCACCATTCAGTTGAGCAAATGGGATTTGCTGCGCATTTGCGGTACCATTGGATGGAAAACGTGGTGTACCGAACTATAGAATATCTTCCTCTGGCTTTATTGGGAATCGGTCTTTATGATTTTTTCATTATTCATATTTTCACCTTGGCAGTAGGACACTATAACCATTCAAATATTACAGTTCCGGGCAAAATTACAGGAGGTATCTTAGGTCTTCTATTGGGAATAGTTATTGCTACTAGTGCTTTTGATATTGCTATATTACCAGAAGCTAACCTAATTACGGTATCCATAACGCTGTTTGTGAGTGTTCTTTTTGGTAGTTTTATCTTAGGCCCTTTCATGAAGAAAATATTTAATAGTCCCGAAATGCATATTTGGCATCATGCTCATGATATGCCAGAAAGCCATCCCAATGGAATTAACTTTGGTTTGAGTTTGGCGATATGGGATTATATTTTCGGAACTGCCTATATCCCTTATGAGGGAAGAGACATCAAGTTGGGTTTCCCGGGAGTGGAATCGTTCCCTCAGGATTTTGTTGGACAAAATATGCACGGAATTAAAAAATAAACATTGAAATAAATTAGAGCTGCATTTATTCCTTGAGAATTTATTTATATTGAGGAGGACAACCAAGTGTTAATTTTGAGAACTTTTGCATTTACACTATCTATATTTTTCGCATTAGGTGGAATGGTTCCTAATAGTGATTTCTCACAATTGACAAAAATTGGTTTTGTCCTCCGTCATTTTTCAGATCATTTGCAAAGAGCATCTCAAACTGATTTTGATTTTTTTGATTTTATAGCCCTGCATTATTTTAATGCCGACAATCACTTGGAGAATCACAAGGAAGAAAATCACGGACAACTTCCAATGCACTCCTTGGGTGGTCATTTGTTGTTATGGTCTATTTGCGAAACCTACCAATCGGTGCATCACTCTGATGAACCGCATAAAGAAAAGACCAAGTTTGCCTTCCTTAATAGTTCAGCAGAAGGATTTCATTTATCCCTATTTAGACCTCCGTCAATGGCTTGATTTTATTTTTCTTTTAAAATTAAATCAAGTTAAATGATAGAAAGTATAATTCATTTTGCCGTTAGGCAAAAACTAATCATAGTATTAGGGGTCATAGGATTGGTTGCAGGAGGAATATATTCCATTCAGCAATTACCCATTGATGCGGTACCTGATATAACCAACAATCAAGTTCAGATTGTAACGGTATCCAACAATTTAGCTCCACAAGAAGTGGAACAATTTATCACCTATCCAGTAGAGGTGGCGATGGCTAATATTCCAAATGTGGTAGAAATCAGATCGATTTCCAGATTTGGTCTTTCGGTGGTCACGGTGGTGTTTGAAGATCACGTTCCAATTTTGGAAGCACGGCAATTTGTAAAGGAACAAATTTCCATGGCTGAGGCAGATATACCTTCTAACCTAGGCATTCCAGAAATGATGCCCATTACCACAGGATTGGGGGAAATCTATCAGTATGTATTGACGGTAGAGCCTGGGTATCAACAGACCTATGACGCCACTACATTGAGAACTATTCAGGATTGGATTGTCAAAAGACAATTGGCAGGCACGCCTGGAATTATAGAGGTAAGTAGTTTTGGGGGGTATCTCAAACAGTACGAAGTGGCATTAGATCCTTTATTGTTAGAGAGTTTTGATATTTCAGTGGGAGAAGTCTTTGAGGCTTTGGCTAAAAATAATCAAAATAGTGGTGGAAGTTATATCGAGAAGAACACCAATGCTTATTACATAAGGACTGAAGGAATTGTCAAATCTATAGAGGATATTGAGAAAATAGTTGTAGCTGTCAAGGACAAATCTCCGGTTCTGATTAAAAATATTGGTACTGTTGGGATTGGAAGTCCAAAGAGATTTGGAGCTATGACGATGGATGGAAAAGGAGAAGCGGTAGGGGGAATTGCTTTGATGTTAAAGGGCGCTAATTCGTCTCAAGCAATAGCTAATGTACATGAGAGGATTGAAGAAATCAAGAAATCTCTTCCTACAGGAGTAGGACTCTACCCTTATTTAGATCGTTCTACTTTAGTTGGTAAAACAATTAGAACGGTTGAACACAATCTTCTAGAAGGCGGGATTATCGTAATCTTGGTTTTGATTCTGCTGCTGGGAAATTTTAGAGCGGGATTAATTGTGGCATCTGTTATTCCATTAGCCATGTTATTCGCGCTTATTCTGATGAACCTTTTTAACGTTTCTGCCAACTTGATGTCTTTAGGGGCGATTGATTTTGGGATTGTGGTTGATGGAGCTGTAATAATTGTTGAAGGGGTATTACATACTTTGTTTACCATTCACATTGGCAAGAAACTCACTCAACAAGAAATGGATGGGATAATAGCCACTTCTTCCGCCAAACTATTTAGAAGTGCAGTTTTCGGCGTTTTGATAATTCTGGTGGTCTTTGTACCTATCATAACGCTAACCGGCATTGAGGGTAAGATGTTTCGCCCAATGGCCATGACTTTTAGTTTTGCGATTTTGGGGGCATTAATATTATCCTTGACCTATGTCCCTGCAGTGTCTGCACTTTTTTTAAATAAGAATATAAGGGAGCATTTAACCCTATCAGATAAGTTGATGAATGCCCTTAGAGGAATATATCTTCCAGTTCTGAATGCAGCGCTTAAATTTCCCAAGGTTTTGGTGGGAATCGCTTCTACGGCCTTAATCATTGCTGGAGTGCTTTTCAGTTCCATGGGATCCGAATTTATTCCTACCCTTGAGGAAGGAGATTTGGCGATGCAGATGACCATTCAACCGGGTAGTTCCTTGCAAGAAAGTATTGCTTCATCCACAAAAGCAGAACAGGTTTTACTAGAAAATTTTCCAGAGATTAATCACGTGGTTTCTAAGATAGGAACTGCGGAAGTGCCCACGGATCCAATGGCCATAGAAGATGCAGATATCATGATTATCCTTAAGGCTAAAGAAGAGTGGACCAGTGCAAGTAGCCGGGAGGAATTAGTAGAAAAAATGAAAAAAAAGCTGACGGTGGTGGCTGGTGTTTCTTTTGAATTTACTCAGCCCATTCAGTTGCGCTTTAATGAATTAATGACAGGAGCAAAAACCGATATTGCCATTAAAATTTTTGGTGAGAATACAGAGATGCTAAAGATTTTGGGGGATCAAACAGCTGCCATTATTGAAAAAATTGAGGGAGCTGGTGATGTTAAAGTAGAACAAACAGAGGGATTAACGCAACTCAGAATCAACTATGACCGCGACCGATTGGCTCAATACGGTGCCTCTATTGAAGAGATCAATACTTTAGTCAAGACCGCCTATGCAGGAGAAACAGCAGGAGTAGTTTTCGAAAACGAAAGGAAGTTTGATTTAGTCGTCAGATTGGCGCCTAAATATCGAGATCAGTTGAATTTGAAACAACTTTTCATTCATTTGTCGGATGGTAGAAGTCTTCCCCTTTCGGAAGTGGCTAGTTTGGATTATGTGGAAGGACCCATGCAAATTTCTCGAGAAGATGCCAAAAGAAGAATCAATATCGGCGTTAATGTTCGAAATCGAGACGTGGCTAGTTTGGTAGCTGAAATTCAGGAAACCCTTGCAGCGGAGTTAAAATTACCTGCGGGGTATTCGATTCAATACGGGGGTGAATTTGAAAACCTGGAAGCGGCCCAAAAGCGATTGAGTGTGGCAGTTCCTGCTGCTTTATTTCTCATTTTAATTTTGTTGTATTTCACCTTCGGTAAAATTAAATATGCCCTTCTGATATTCACTGCAGTACCCCTTTCTGCCATAGGGGGAATTGTGGCTCTTTTGGTGAGGGAAATGCCGTTTAGTATTTCAGCTGGAGTCGGATTTATAGCTCTTTTTGGCGTAGCCGTCCTTAATGGAATTGTATTAATCAGCCACTTCAACAAATTAAGATATGAGGATGGAATGACGGATTTGCATGAGATAATTACCACGGGTAGCCTTGCTCGTTTGCGCCCAGTTCTCATGACTGCTATTGTAGCGGCCTTGGGTTTTCTGCCTATGGCATTGAGTACTTCCAATGGAGCTGAAGTTCAAAAACCTTTAGCAACTGTGGTCATAGGTGGATTGATAACCGCTACCTTACTGACCTTGGTATTAATGCCAGCTTTATATTTTTTGATTAATCGAAAAATTGTAGGGGTGAAAAAATTAAATAGCCTTCCTATTATAATCTTATTGACTTGGTTTGGAATACCAGCTTGGAGTCAGCAAACTACCTCTTTGGAAAACATACTTCAAAGCCTTGAAAAGAATCATCCAAGGATCCAACAAATGGATTTGAGTATGGAACAAATTCAATTAGGAATTGAACATTGGCGCAAAATACCTGGATTCGAGACGGAAGCAGAGTTGGGGCAAACCAATACAGCTTTGTTTGATTATAAATTTACTTTCCGCCAAAGTTTGGGAAACAGAGCTGAGGATAAGGCCGTAAAAAACGGGGAAATTTCTTTAAAATCGATTACTGGAGCTCAGAAAAATCTATTACTTAAGTCAATTCGAAAGGAAGTTAAAGCGGCTTGGTATCAATGGCAGTATGATCAATATTTGACTCAGCTGGAGGAAAGACGAGTTGATGTTCTTGAAGATCTTTATGAAAAGGCAAAAGTAAGCTTGGAAGCTGGCGCCACAGACCAGTTAGAGTTAGTTTTGGTAGAAAATAATCTAAACATTGCTAACCGACAGTTGGCTAATGCCCGTGCCCAATCAGCCACTTCTTTAGCACAATTATCAGCATTGGCTTTACTAGATAATCCTATCGAGCAACGGTTTACGGGACCGCCTGAGGCGTTGGCTTTTCCGGAGGGAAATTATGAGAGTGAAAATTTGATTCAGCCTTATGTTCTTCAATCTCAATATGCTGAAAATCAAGTTGAGGTTGCAAAGGCAGCACTTCAACCCCAGTGGACTTTGGGGTATTTTAACCAGAGTATTCGACCTGATTTTTCTCTTCAAGGCTTGACACTTGGGGCCAGTGTGCCTCTTTGGAGAAAAGAACCTAAAGCAAAAATTGAGCGAGCTCTTATTCAGGTGGCCTCTAGTAAAATTGAAACTGATCTGCAATCTAAGCTATTGAAAACAGCTTATGAACGAGCTCAAGTTCAAGCGCAACTCTATAAAAACAGGGTAGAGGAAAATGGTACCCAACTGCTTACTAACGCACAGTTGCTAGAGGATTTAGCTAATGTTCAACTGAAAGATGGCGCCATTGACATTTTTAAGTTTGTCCTAAGTTTGGAAAGTGTATTTCAAGCTAAAAGAGAATATTATCAACTGATTAATGACTATAATCAGGCGGTTATTAATCTTGAGTATTTCATCCAATAATTAAAAGAAAATGAAAAATATAGGTTTAATCATGTTTTCTATCTGGGCTTTTTATGCATGTAATAATAGTCCGGAGCAACAAAACCCCGCAGTTGTAGAAGAAGCTGCAAATGGGTTATTAAGTCCCGCTCAGTTGGATTTGGCTGGTATTGAAATCGGTAAAATGGAATTAAGAACTTTAGGTTCTTATGTGCAAGCAACTGGAATTATTGATGTTCCACCCTCTAGTTTGGCTTCTGTATATTGTGCAACAGCAGGTTTCATCCAATCAACTCGCTTTTTGCCAGGGGATTTTGTTAAAAAGGGGCAGGTTTTGGCTACAGTGACCCATCCTGATATCATAGCTATTCAAGAAAATTTTCTCACAGCTCATTTTCAATTTCAACAACTTAAAAGTGAGTGGGAGCGTCAAACTTCTTTATTGGAGAAAAAGGCGGTTTCAGAAAAAGCTTATGATGTAGCTTATGCAGCCTATAAAATGGGTAAGGTCAAATTGGAAGGATTAGAAAAGGAGCTCTTGCTGTTGGGACTAAATCCCAAAAAATTGGTAGAGAGTGAAACCATTGAGACCATCCTTAATATAGTATCTCCCATTACGGGATATATTAATGAAATTAATGTGAATCTTGGTAAATTAATTGGCCCTAACGATTTATTATATCAAATTATAGATATAGACCACATTCACCTAGAAATTGATATTTTCTCTAAAGATCTACCAGAAATTCAAAAAGGACAATATTTTAAAGCTCATATGGCGGGTAAAGAAGCTTATTATGAGGGAGAGGTTTATTTGGTTGGACATGCCATTGATAGTGAGACTAACAAATCAAAAGTCCACGGACATTTTCATAATGAGCCAGTTTCAATAGCACCTGGAACTTTCATGAATGTAGTGATTCAAACAGAGGAAAAGGAAGCTGTTACGCTTCCTGAATCGGCAGTAGTGGAAAACGCTGGAGAATATTTTGTATTTTTAGTCAAAGGAGATCAGTATGAGAAAATCAAAGTGGGAACGGGATTAGTGGATGATGGTAGAATTGAAATACTCGGAGACTCCACTCTAGCCAACCAGACTTTTGTGACGAAAGGAGCTTATTATATTGAAGGGATGATGGCTGCTGAAGAATAGTAAAAAGATAAGAACTACGGAACGTGCACAAATAGAATGCTTCAGGGGAATATTGGTGAATAGGTTCGGAGATCAATATGATTAAATGGTATCAAATCTTAAAGAATGTTGAAAAACTTAGTTGAAAAATGGCAGCGTTATTTGGGTGAGTTTGTGTACGGTGGAATAGATGGAAGCGTCACCACTTTCGCGGTAGTTGCCGGAGCGGTTGGAGCCAATCTCGATGCAGCAGTCATTTTAATCCTCGGTTTTGCTAATCTATTAGCGGACGGTTTTTCTATGTCTGTAGGTGCATACTTGAGTGCAAAATCGGAGAATGATAATTACAACAAACATCGATTGGCTGAATTGGCAGAAGTTGAAAAATTCCCAGAAAGGAAAAAAGCTTCTCTTACTGAAATCTACAGGAGAAAGGGTTTTACAGGGGATTTATTGAGTCAGGTCATTGACCGGTTTACCGCAGACAAGGAATTATGGGTGGATACTAATATGAAAGAAGGTTTAGAAATGGCGCCCAGTTCCAAGACTCCAATCCTCGTAGGGACGGTTACTTTTGTAGCTTTTTTTATTATTGGTTTGATTCCTCTATTACTTTATACCTATGATTTCATTGTTGGATTTAGTGGTAATGAGTTTTTATGGACCTGTATTTTGACCTCGTTAGCCTTCATGATTATAGGATATTTGAAAGCCAATGTAAATGAAACCTCTCATTTTAGGGGGACCGTTGAAACTTTAATTCTAGGAATTATAGCGGCCGCATTAGCCTATTATGTTGGATTTTTATTTGAAGCCTGGATTTTAGGAGGCGGACTAAAAAGCTAATCAATGTTTGAAAAACTCGTTCCTTATGAAGCGGCCTACTTGATTCTGGATGCCTTCATCAATTATCAGCACCAGTTCAAGCGCATTACGAAAAGAGCTGGAATTCGATTTGAAAACAAAGATTGGCATGGCATTCAAGAAGATGCTAGGGAGCGCCTCATGTTATATCGTCAATCGGTAGGAAACACTACAGAAGAATTGATTCAATTGATTGGCCATAAACGTGAAGATCGAGACTTTTGGCGGGAAATGAAGGAAATGTTTCTCGAGGAAATACTGAACTTTAATAGTAGAAATATTGCAGAGACATTTTACAACTCTGTTTTCAGGCATAGCCATATTGGATTGAGTGCTGATGAAGACCTGATGTTTGTACATGCCACAGCTTCTTACAGAGAATTCAGATCCATGCTTCCGATTTACCACACTATCTATTTGACCGATGAGGTGGAATTGACAGTTAGGCAACTTTTTTCCTTCTTCAGATTTAATGCAGAATTCGAAGATATCAATCGGGATATTCAATATATATCAAGGTCTATTCGAAAAGTTTGGTTGGATCAAAAATACTCTTTGCGCAATGCTAGAATAGAAGTTCTCAAAAGTATCTTTTATAGAAATAAGGGAGCTTATATCGTGGGAAGAATCGCTATTGAAGATCGGAAGTATCCATTTGTGCTGCCATTATTGCACGAAAAAAATGGAATTTATGTCGATGCTTTATTGACCGAGGTCAATGATTTAAGTTCCATTTTTAGTTACAACCGATCTTATTTTTTGGTCGATACTGATATTGCGAGTGAGATGGTAGATTTTTTGAAGAGTATTTTACCTTCTAAAAGTTTAGGGGAACTATACAATTCCATTGGCTTTGAAAAGCATGGCAAAACAGTAATGTTCAGGGATTTTCTTCGACACATGCAAGTTTCATTAGATAAATTCATAATTGCTCCCGGGGTGAAAGGAATGGTAATGAGTGTTTTTACTCTTCCTTCCTACAATATGGTATTCAAATTGATTAAGGATACTTTTCAGCCTCCTAAACAAGTATCGGAGGAGGAAGTAAAGGAAAAATACGCTTTGGTATCACGACATGATCGAGTAGGTAGAATGGCCGATTCCCACATGTTTGAAAATTTTGTTTTCGAAAAAAAGCGGTTTTCCAAAGAGTTATTGGAAGAATTGGAAATGGTAGCTCCTAATAAGTTGAAGGTTAGCGAAGATACGGTCGAAATCAGGCATTTGTATATTGAAAAAAAGATGGTGCCCTTGAATTTGTTTTTGGAAACTGCCACACCTGAGGAGGCAGTAGAAGTGGTGATTGAATATGGAAAAGCCATTAAGGATATGGCCAGGGTTAATATATTTCCTGGAGATATGCTCTTGAAAAACTTTGGAGTTACCCGATTAAACAGGGTAGTTTTTTACGATTATGATGAAATCGGGTTTTTAACGGATTATAATTTCAGGAAAATTCCTGAATCATCTAGATACGAAGATGATTTATCTTCAGAGCCATGGTATTCTGTGGGCCCTAATGATGTATTCCCCGAGGAGTTTCCCAAATTCTTAATTGGCCGGCCTGAAATATTAAAGATATTCTACGAATACCATGGCGACTTATTCGATGTGTCCTTTTGGATTAATGTCCAAAAGCAATTAATAGCTGGGGAGATTGTAGATGTGTTCCCTTATAGAAGGCGGCTGAGATTTAAAAAGATTTACCAACAGTTCGATCCCATTAAAATCAATCCACCAAAGTAGGATTTTCAATATTGAATAATCCAGAAGAAAGGTATCGATCTCCTCGATCGCAGATGATGCATACGATAACGCCTTCTTCAAGTTGATGGGCAATTTGGATAGCTGCAGCGGTTGCTCCTCCGGCACTCAATCCTCCAAATATTCCTCTTTCCACGGCATTTTTAATGGTTTGTTCTTTGGCCGCTTCCTGGTCAATATCTACGGTTAAGTCCACCCACTGTGGATTAAAAATTTTTGGAAGAAAAGCTGGACTCCATCGCCTAATTCCAGGAATAGAGGTCCCTTCAGCAGGTTGCACGCCTATAATAGTTACTTTTGAATTTTTTTCTTTTAGGTATTTACTAACGCCCATAATGGTACCAGTGGTGCCCATAGCAGATACAAAATGAGTAATTGTACCTTCGGTATCTTTCCAAATTTCGGGACCTGTGGAATGATAGTGAGCTTTCCAGTTATCGTCGTTGGCAAATTGATCCAATTGAAAATAACCTTTTTCTTTCGCCCATTGATCTGCTATAGTTCTGGAATATTCTATGGTTTTAGATGCTGGGGTCAAAATGACCTGAGCACCGAAGGCCTGCATTGTTTGTATTCTTTCTTGAGTGGAGTTGTCGGGCATTACTAGATGGACCTGAAGCCCCTTTTGTTGCCCAATCATAGCAAGAGCAATACCTGTATTACCTGAGGTGGCTTCAATTAGGTGATCTCCTGGTGAGAGCTCACCTCTTTGCAAGGCCCCCCTTATCATCCCTAAGGCAGCTCTATCTTTAACGCTACCCCCTGGATTATGCCCTTCCATTTTTCCGTAAATTTTCACTGATGGATTTTCAAATGGAATCGGAACCAAAGGAGTTTGTCCTACCAATTCTGTAATTGAGGGCATTGGATGCGCATTTATTCGTTTTTGATAATTTTTTGAGTATGGACCCCGTCTTTAAAGTATCCTTTTAAGTAATAAATACCTGGAGGATATTGGATTAAAGATATGGTGTTGGTTTGGTCTTGAAGGTCATTTTTAGAATACGTCTGAAGCACCCTGCCAGTTTGATCTAATAATTGAAGGGAGGTTGGATATGTTTCGTCGGACCATTCCCCGAAATTCAGCGTTATAGAGTGGGTCGTTGGATTAGGAGCAAGGTTGAAAAGGTCTTCCTGTCGTTCTTTAGAAAAAAGGGTAGGAGGTAGGGTGGGTAACTGACGATCAGATGGTCCTACCTTTGCAGCCGTATTGCGTTCGTATATAAAACCCGGGTAAAGTAATCGGGCATCATTGACCCATTGGCTGGTCGGGTCGTAGATCTGGGCATTAAAAGTGCCACCAGCTTCTACCGTAAAGCCGGGTTTGAGGACAATGGAATCATACGCCAAGTAATCGACCTGCAATCCGTTGGGTACGGTTCTATTTGAAATAATATATGCTTCGGTAATTTGGAGATTATTCCCTGAAGTATGGGTGGCATTATCTTGCAAATCAATTGATGTGGTAGCAAATGGCTTATTACCACTAATTACTACGGACACAATCTGACTCCCCCCAGAAAGGGTGCCCTTATGGGAAATTTCCAAAGTCACTAATTCTTCATTTCCATTGGAGATGATCACCTGCTCCACATTGTCGGTGATATTATCCCCTGTTGTGGCGGAATTCCCAGGATTTTCCACATCTAAAACCCACGGCATATTGGTAGTTCCATTATCCAATCTCAGGTCCAGGTCATTGACTAACATTTTACCTCTTGGGTTAAGGGAAGCAGCAGGAGGGGTACCCGCGGGATCATTCCAAGCTATGGTTACTTTTAAATCTTGAGCTGCATCTTTATAAATCGGGAAACTAATCACCTGACCATCGGTCAATTCATATTCTCTAATATTATACCCCGTATTGTAATTCTCTTCAATGAGTTCCGCAGCTTTTTTGAAGTTAGCCAATCCCCACCCATAGGAATAATCAGGGCCGGTGTTGCCCGCTTCATCTGCAGTATGCAATAATAAGGCTTTCAATGTAGAAGAGCGCATGACTACCTCACCATAAAGGTTTCGCTGGTGTTCCAATAATAAACCAATAGAACCAGATATATTCGGTGCAGCCATTGATGTTCCGGATGAAGATGCGTAAGCGTTATTAGCCGAATTATATGTAGAATAAAGGCCAATTCCATTGGCAACCAAATCTGGTTTGATCCTCCCATCGTCAGCTGGCCCCCAACTACTGAAACTGGACATAGTAACAGCTCCTGGGGTAGTATAACCATTGATTAAATCTCCTACCGCCCCAATGGTCAATATGTTTTTGGCGACCCCTTCTTGGGGGATGCAATCGAATCCATCAGCTCCTCCATCATCTTCAGCTACACCACCCGCAGGAGCCGTATCGTTACGGTCATTACCCGCCGCCCAAACGATATTATAATACGGGGCTGCATTAGCTACGAAATCTAAGTCTCTGGAATAAGCGTCATAGAATCCAAATAGGTAATCTTCTGTGGTGCTAATACTGGTATTCCCATTCCATATCCACTCTCCAGCATCACTATCATAATACCATCCTCTTACCAAACCGTAACTATGGTTGGATACCAACAACCCGGCAGCTGCTGCAAAGGCCATTTCTGAATAATCGTTATTCCAATCGTATGAGTTTAATAAAGCCTGAGTGGACATTCCTTTGGCGCTGGCGACGACTCCACTGGCTATCATGGTACCTGCAACGTGGGTGGCGTGGTAATGCGTGCTGGTTGCCCCATCTGACTTGGTTACCCTTCCACCAAATTCTTGATG
>CAYPID010000018.1:41698-45399 GCA_964410725.1 uncultured Saprospiraceae bacterium | reverse complement strand
ACCATGGAAGTGGTCGAACAGTTTAGGATTATAAATCCGGATTTAACGATACAATTAATAGAACACGAAGAAAATAAAGGGAAAGGTGCTGCAATAAAAACGGGAATAGCTCATGCAACTGGGTCATTTATAATTATTCAAGACGCGGATTTAGAATACGATCCAAACGAATACAATATTTTGCTGCAACCCATGATAGATGGACATGCGGATGTTGTATATGGGTCCAGGTTTATGGGAGGAAAGCCCCACAGAATTTTATTTTTTTGGCATTCTATTGGCAATAAAATTTTGACTGGATTGTCTAATGTTTTTACGGATTTGAATCTTACGGATATGGAAACTTGCTATAAATTATTTAAAGCAGAAATCATAAAAGGATTAAATCTCGTAGAAAATAGATTTGGATTCGAGCCTGAGGTGACCGCCAAGATATCTAAGATTCCCGGAATAAGAATATATGAGGTAGGTATATCTTATTATGGAAGGACTTATGAGGAGGGAAAAAAAATCAGTTGGCGGGATGGTTTTAGAGCTATTTATTGTATTGTGAAATATGGTCTAGGATAAAACCACGAAAAAATAGCAGAGTATTCATTAATGAAATAGTTCTGATTATAGTTCAAAAAATGATTGCTGCAAGAAGTTTCAAAGCAATGATTTTTTGCTAAACTGGAAGAAATAAGGTATAGATTTAGTTGTTATCAAAGCCTATTAGAAATTGTCTAAAATTTTGGGAATCATTAGTTTCAGTATAGGGCTACATAAAAGTGAGTAAGGCTTATTCCATTATTATATAGAAGCTTTTTTAAGAAAGGAGTAAAAATATTTGCACAATAAGAAAAGGCCAATTATATTTGCAGTCGCTTTAAAACAGGGTGATTAGCTCAGTTGGTTCAGAGCACCTGCCTTACAAGCAGGGGGTCACTGGTTCGAGTCCAGTATCGCCCACTACCACAAGCCTTCCGTTATATTTAACGGGAGGCTTTTTTTATTTCCACAATTTCCGGTAAATTGTAATCTCAGTTGATGTAACAAATTCAAAGTGACGTTAAAGCTCCAATTTCTGGGTAATTTTAATAAGTTGTTTGGCTTTATTTTTTGGCTATTAATGCTTACCGGGTGTGAAAAAAATCAAATTGATGATCCGAAAGCTGAAAATTGTAACTCTCAACAGATTTTAGATGATTCCAGAGGAGCATGTAGTGAGAATTTGGCATTTCAGTCGGTGATTGAGATAAATGTAGATGGGGCTATCAGAAATATAACTACAAATTCTATCCCTGGCCACAAGGTGGGATTATTTGGAAAAATTCAGGGGGCCCTTAACCCCAATGCTATTGCCCCACAGCAAGTCACTCATAAAATTAGTAGCCAACCTATCGTGTCTAATAATTTAACGCCCTTATTAGGGAATAGTGGTCCGGACTACTCATTTGGAATTCTTATTAATGGAGTAGAATTAGATCCCGTGGCAGCGGAACCCTTTCCACATACTAATGTTATGGATCCCAATGTTAATTGGGAATGGAATTTAGAAGCCACCAATGTAAATTTAGGTTTGGATTGTAATAATGCTCATGTTCAACCTAATGGAAAATATCATTATCACGGATCTCCAACACTTTTTTTGGAACAGCTAGCCGTTACGACTAATGAAATGACGCATATCGGATATGCCGCAGATGGTTTTCCTATTTATTACAAATACGCCTACGAGAATCCGGAAGATGCTAGTTCATCAATTGTAGAAATGAAGTCCAGCTATCAATTAAAGAAGGGGAATCGACTTGGAGATGGGGTAACCGCTCCTTGTGGACCTTATGATGGGGTATATTCTGCAGATTATGAATTTGTAAATGGGTTAGGCCATTTAGATGAAGCTAATGGTAGATTTGGAGTAACGCCTTATAATCCTAATGGAACCTATTATTATGTGATTACCAGTACTTTTCCAATTATTCCTAGATATTTCAGAGGAACTCCAGCTCAAGACTTTGCCATAAGGTGAAAATAAAGGTTACTTGGTTTTGTTTGATTAGTTTAATAATACCTGCATTTAGCCATGATGCGGATGTCGCATTTTTTGATATCCAGCAGATCAATTCAAGGGAAATATATATTTATGCAGATTTTCCATGGACTTTGAGAGACGCACTAATACAATTTGATTCTTCTCTATTAACGGATAAGCGAAAGGGTAATTGGAAAACCGTCTTTGCAGAGTATGTAGCCCTACGATTGAGGATTTACGATAGTAACCACCAGCAAATTAAATTATTAGAGATTGAAGATGTGCCAAATGAACATAGTGGTCATGCTATTCAATATATTTTTCGATTTGAGGGTGGTACTATTAGAGAAATTGATAACCAGTTGATGTTCAACATCAATGAAGACCAAAAAAATTACCACAAATTAATTAAGGAACACGATAGCATAGAATTTGTCACTAGTCCCACTTCCCCAAACTTTAAATTAAATCAACCAGCGTATTTAAAATATTATTTGACTTTATTGGTTTTAGTAACTATTTTTTTAAGTTTACTAAAAGTAAAATTCACAAAAAGGAAGTTATAAAATTTAGGTCAAATGCAAAGAAAATTCATATTAACAGAGAAAGACATTCCAAGTAAGTGGTACAATATCATTGCAGATATGCCCAACAAACCTTTACCGCCATTACATCCTGGAACTAAAGAACCCATAGGACCTGAAGCCTTGGCACCCCTTTTTCCGATGGAATTGATTAAGCAAGAAGTTTCCCAAGAAAAATGGATAGATATTCCGGAAGAGGTGCGAGATATTTATTCTATATGGAGGCCTACTCCATTATATAGGGCCTATAATTTTGAAAAGATGTTGGATACCCCTGCCAGGATTTATTACAAATATGAAGGGACTAGCCCTACGGGTTCTCATAAGCCCAACACTGCAGTTGCCCAGGCTTATTACAATAAGATGGAAGGGGTCAAGAAGATTACTACTGAAACTGGCGCTGGACAATGGGGCAGTGCATTAAGCTTTGCCTGTCAACATTTTGGTATTGAATGTGAAGTTTTTATGGTGAAGTTATCCTTTGAGCATAAGCCATACAGGAAGGTAATGATGAATACTTGGGGGGCAAAAGTACATCCGTCACCATCTAATGCTACTGAAATTGGTAAAAAGATATTGGCGGAGCATCCTGATACGACGGGTTCTTTGGGTATTGCCATATCTGAAGCAGTTGAAAGAGCTGCTACTAATGATGATACTAAATACGCTTTAGGAAGTGTTTTGAATCACGTTAAACTACATCAAACGGTCATTGGTTTGGAAGCGGTAAAGCAAATGGAAATGGCTGGTGAGATGCCTGATATTGTAATTGCACCATTTGGTGGAGGGTCTAATTTTTCAGGAATAGCCTTTCCGTTTTTACGACTTAATTTTGACGAAGGAAGAAAAATTAGGTGTATCTCTAGCGAACCATCTTCTTGCCCTAAGTTAACTAGAGGACAGTTTAGATACGACTTTGGAGATACCGCTGGTATGACTCCTTTGCTACCTATGTATACACTTGGTCATGATTTTGTTCCTGCTCCCATTCATGCAGGGGGATTGAGGTATCACGGTGCGGGGGTAATTGTTAGTCAACTGTTAAGGGATCAATTAATTGAGGCCAGGGCACACAACAATTTAGAGGTTTTTGATGCGGGTGT
>CAYPID010000018.1:0-41598 GCA_964410725.1 uncultured Saprospiraceae bacterium | reverse complement strand
ATGAATAAAATGAAATTACCAATCATCCCTGCTATTGTATTAATTGCTGCATTTATGTTTAGTTTATGTTCAAATGAGATGGACAACAGTCCGATTGAAGGAGCAGCGGGTAATTATATCGGAACTTTAGCAAAACCCCAGCAGGGTGTAATGAATCCAAATCATGAGATTAAAGTTGAAGTGGTTGATTCAGAAACGATAAGAATAACATCTGTATCAGGTGGGAGTAAAGATTTAGAATTAAAAGCCGAAAAAATTAGTGAAAACAATTACAATTTGAAACTGCCAACTGATAATAATTTTATTGGAGGTACTCTTTCTACGAGTGTAGGCAGAATCGCTTATAGTTATTTTTTGGGAGGTCAGGATGATTCCAACATAGAGGTGTTTACCGGGGAGAAGAAATAATATTGAAGGAGTTGTTGTTCTACGCCGGTACTATTTGTTGGCCAACTACATAGAATTAGGAAATAGAAAATAATTGCTAAAAAGAGACTTAAGATGTAAGTAAAATTAATGGGTATAATTGAAAGGTAACTTAAATTTTCTATGGGCATTTAATATTGCCATGCTCAATCCAATAGCTGTATAACTAAAAGCTCCTTCAAATCCTATTCCTAAATCAAGAAGGAGACCAAAAACAGCGGGCCCTAACCCAGTACTAATAACGCTGATTGTGGAATAAGTACTTCTAACTTTGCCAATAATAGATACGCCATACAGTTCAACCATTAATGCATTTTTAATGGTTGAACCCATGCCGTTAGAGAATCCAAGGAAGAATAAACTTATTGGATAAAAAATCGGATTTTTGAAAGTGATGAGGAATATTAATCCTATTAAATAGGGAAAAGAAAACCGCCTAAATAGGATTTGCCCCGACATTCTATCAACCAAGGGTCCTGCGATGGTTAAACCCAAAGCATTTGCGATGGCAAAGGCGGAAACAGAGGCTGCAATCCATTCTGTGGACCAATTTCTTTCTATGCCCATCTTTAGTTGGAAGAAGAATAAAGCCGTATTGATAAATCCTATGCAAAAAATTAGAGGTACCATAATCCAAAATTTTCTGTCGAAGAAAATTTCATAAAATTTGGTGGATTTATCGTCTTCTTTTTTTGCGGACTCACGAATACCATAAGCGCGAATTCTTACCTTGCTTCTGTTAAGAAGGATCAACATTGCGGGCAAGACCAATACCAGACAGATTAGGGACGATACTTGAAGAGAGGCGCGCCAACCTATTGCTCCAATTACTAAGGCTGTAAGAATAGGCATTATAGCCTCAGCTGTTGGGTGACCTAAGGTTGCAGTACCAATTGCTTTTCCTCTTCCATGGTGAAAATATCTTGCAGCAGTGGAAACAGCAGTATGTCCCATAAGCCCTTGTCCGAACAATCGGAGGCCATATATGGAAAGAACTAAAGACCACAAAAAGTCACTAACGGATAGCAGAAATAAGGAGAAGGATAGGCCTAAAAGTACTAAGAAAGCATACCTTTTTAGGGGTGTTTTATCATACCAACTTCCCAACCAAGGTAGGGTAAAACCACTTGCGATAGTTGCGGTTGCATAGATACTTCCAAATCCAGCATTACTTAATGAAAAGAAAGCTGCAATTGCAGGAACATAAAGTGAAATAATATAGGTTTGCCCAAATCCGGAAAAGAAGCTAAAGAGGTATCCAAATCCAAGAAGTGGAAAAGTCTTTTTAAGAAAGGATTTTCGAGGCATAGTATTTGTGTCGTTTGGCAGGGCAAAGTAAAGGTTTATTTGGGAAAGCCATTAATTTGAGTGTATTTTTACAGTATTGGTAAATGATAAAATAGGCCCATGAATTTTAGTAGATATGATGATGGCTTTTTTGCGGTAAGCGGAAAAAATGGTTTTCTTCCCCAAAGAGAACCCATGACATTGCTTCCTTCCAAATATGTAGATTTGCAAAATATTATTGATGATATGCCAATAGTTAAAGATGATGGAGTAGCTGGATTGTTGGCAAAAGAGGGGGCATTTGAAAAGGCAATTGACAATTTGCCTAACTTATTGGATTATGTTAAAGAGGAAAGCGACCCGTACCTCCTTCAAGCTTTATTTAGAGCTTATGCTTTTTTTACTTCGGCATATACATTAGCTCCAGCACATTTTGAATTCTTAAAAAAGGGCAAATATGGTAAAGCGTACAATTATCTTCCTCCTCAAATAGCCCAGCCATTCGTAGAGGTAAGTCAAAAATTGGAAGTTTACCCTTGGATAGATTACCATTATGCATATTCTCTGGGGAATTACAAAAAAATAGATCGTCAAGGTGGCATGAATTGGGACAATCTCGGGATGTGTGCAAAGTTCTCTGGAATGCCCGACGAGCGGGGTTTCATCATGTTACATGTCGACATGAATCAGTACTCCCCTGATTTGATAGATGGAATATCAATGGCATTATCTTCTGAAGAGGAGGTTAT
Source organism: uncultured Saprospiraceae bacterium (assembly GCA_964410725.1). Lineage (GTDB taxonomy): Bacteria > Bacteroidota > Bacteroidia > Chitinophagales > Saprospiraceae > CALAZP01. The sequence goes on along the minus strand of CAYPID010000018.1, from coordinate 39,136 downwards.
CATGAATGAGGGACTGCAAAAAGTACTTTATGCAATATCTGAAATAAATGAAAGAAGAAGATTAATGTGGACCGCATCTAGGTGGAAGCACTATAATGATTTTAGAGTATTTATTATGGGTATAGAGGGCAATGAAGATATTTTTGGTCCTGGTTTGGTTTACGGAGGAGTATCAGAAGTATATCAAAAGTACAGAGGGCAAACGGGGGCACAAGATAATATCATACCAACCTTGGATATTTTTACGGGGGTCATTCAATTCTATCCTAAAAATGAATTAACCGAATATCTCTTGGACCTGCGTCAATATAGGCCAAAGGTTATTCAATATTTTTTAGATGATTTAAGAATAGAATTAGACAAAAGGCCTTTAATCGATAGATTGAATAATAGCCAGAATACCGAGGGTAAAATTACTTTATTAAAAATTTTAGAAGAGATCTATACATTTAGAAATGGGCATTGGCAGTTTGTCCAAAAATACATTATGGCCAATACTGTTTATCCTAAAGCTACGGGAGGAACTCCAATTATTTCCTGGATTCCTAATCAATTGAATGCTGTTTTGTCAACAATGAAAAGTACGTTTGAACATTTACCCAAGCATACGCCTAATTTTGACCAAACAACTTGGTTAGAGAAATTCAATAATAAGGTTGAACTACTCAATCAACAATTACAAGCATTACATGGTGACGACTATAATCCCGGAGCAATATTTGCTTTAAATGAGCAATTTGGCTTGAAAGATTCAGAGGAAAGAATTTAAAGATTACCTTGACTAAATCGGTAGATTGCAGCTACCATGACTTGACCAACTGCTCCAAGTGTTTTAGCATCTATTACATCCATGTTGTCATAAGGTGTATGCCAATGGTTAGGGAAACCGGTACTAGAATTAATAGGTCTGTGAATAATATCAATCATGGGAATTTTAGCGATGGTATTGACAAAATAATGATCGTCAGTAATGGCTCCTCCATTATTGTTACTGAAATAATTACCATATCCCATTCTTTGTGCCAAATTCCAAATGCGATTTACGAAATCAGGAGCAAAGTAAACTGAAAACTGCTCCTTGGGAAATATAGCGTTTTTAGCTCCAACCATATCCAGCAAGATTCCTGCCTCAGCTTGATAATTATTTGCATGAAAATTAGAAGACCAATATTGGGAACCTAATCCCCAACTGTTTTCATTACTATTTTCTCCATAGTCTTCTAGATCAAAGAAAATAATATCTACGCCTAAATCCACAGGATTTTCGTTTAAAATTCTAGCGACTTCCAGCCATACTCCTACCCCGCTAGCCCCATCATCTGCACCGAGATTTGGCTCTTTTGAATCAGATGTGTTGATTGGGGAATCGGCAAAGGGTCTAGTATCCCAATGTGCAGCCAAGATTAATCTTTTTGGATGTTTGGGATTAAAGCTTCCAATGATATTAGTTCCTTCAAGAACAGTTCCATCAAATGCAGTAGCAGAAAAATTTTGCATGGTTACTTTAGCTCCGAAAGATTCTAACTTGTCTCTAAGAAAAGTGGCACATGCTGTATGAGCACTTTTGCCTGGTACTCTTGGTCCAAATGCTACCTGTTGAGCTACGTAGTTAAAGGCAGAATCTCTATCAAACTTGGGAATGGTTGCTGCTGGTTTGTTTATTGTTGATGAAGATGAGTCAGTGGGCTGATCTGTTGCACAAGAAATTAGAAAAAATAGAAACAGGTTTGCTATAAATCTAAATTTGAGATGTGGTTGCATGTATAGATTATTTATTGGGGTTGAAATGCTGCCAACCTTGTGCTTTAATGTTATGGATGTTTCCTCCTTTGGTGTGCAATTTAATACCGTCTTGCTTTGGAACAATTTCTCCAATAATATAGATGTCTGGAAGAAATTTAATTTTATCTAAATCTTGGGGTTTAATCGTAAATAATAATTCATAGTCCTCTCCTCCATTGAGTGCACAAGTAATGGGGTCCAAATTAAATTTTATGGCTAATAATTGAGCTTCTTGATGTATGGGAACACCCTCTTCTTCGATGAAAGCGCCTACTTCAGAGTGCTTACAGATGTGAAATATGTCAGAAGCAATTCCATCAGATACATCAATCATTGAAGTGGGTTTGATTTCATTTTTATTCAATAATTCAATGATATCTTTTCTCGCCTCAGGTTTGAGTTGTCTTCCTACTACATAGTCTTGACCTTCTAAATCAGGCTTCATTTTGGGGTCGTTGAGAAATAATTGTTTTTCTCTTTCTAATAACTGTAAACCCAGGTAAGCAGCACCAAGAGAACCACTCACACAGATAATATCTCCAATTTGTGCGCCGCTTCGGTAAACCAAGTCAGATAGTTTTCCATGGCCCAAAGCGGTAATCGATATCATCATACCTTTGTTAGTTGATGAGGTGTCTCCTCCAATTAAATCAACATTATAATAATCACAGGCAGCCTTAATTCCAGCATAGAGTTCTTCAACCGCTTCTAATGAGAACCTATTAGAAATAGCAATGGAAACCGTTATTTGGCTAGGGGTTCCATTCATTGCATAGATGTCAGATAAATTAACCACTACGGATTTATATCCTAAGTGCTTAAGGGGCGTGTAAATCAAATCAAAATGTATTCCTTCGACTAGGATGTCTGTAGAAACCAATAATGCTTGGTCATTTCCTAGATTAATTACTGCGGCATCATCTCCTACCCCTTTATAGGTGCTTTTTTGATAAATATTGAAACTAGAAGTTAAATGATCTATCAGCCCAAATTCACCAAGTTGACCTAAGTCCGTTCGTTTTTCCATCTAGGGTTAATTATTTAAAAGTGATTGAAGTTCAGCGTTGTTTTTTGCAGATTCCCCTAAGTATTTTTTCATGACTTTACGGACGTCTTTTAGTAAAAATTCTATTTGATATTCATGAGCTTTTTTGGCAGTTTGAATACAGGCATTTAAAATTTTTGTGTTTAAAGCTTGACCATCTACAAGTTGGCTTATTTCTTTATAGTTGTTCAATAGTTCTTCAAAAACTTTGGAGTCTACTTCGACAGCAGCTTCATAAATGAGCAATAATTCATCTTCCGTAAATGGGCCATTATGATTATTGAGAAAATTATTGGCCACTTTTATAGGAGATTTTTCTACATTATTAAGGCTTTTTACGTAAGCTATAAGAAAATCTATTTCTCGATTGCCCTCTTCATATTGTTTGGCGTAATAATCACTTCTATCGTAATTTCTAAAAGCAGATTTACCTAGAAGTAGAAAATCATTGGCATTAAGTGCACCCACTTTTTTTTGAATGATTTCGCCTGTAGGAGTAATAAACAGCAAAGTTGGGTAGGCTGTTACCTGATACTGAGATCTAAGTTTTAAGCCTTCACCCTTTTCCATGTCTATTTTTACGTTGATGAAGTTTTTATTATAGTAAAAACCTACTTCACTATCTGTAAAAACCTTAGCAGACATTAATTTGCATGGGCCACACCACTCTGCATAGGCATCTAGAAAAATAATTTTATCTTGTTTTTTTGCCTTTTCTAAAATTTTATCCCAATTGTCTTCAGTAAAGGTGATACCAGATGCATAAATGCTAAAATGAATAAGAGAGAGCAAAGCAATTTTTAACATACAGATAATTTTAATTTAAAGGTAAGAAATATGGAGCCTTGAACCAAGATTGAATAAACAATTGGAACGACTTACACTAATCATAGGCTTGGAAAAATAAAACAAAATGGTTTCACATAGACAACTCTTTCTTAATCATCTCGCTCAGACAAGTGAAATGCCTTTGGAAATTGAGGTAGTCAAAGGCAGAGGCATGTATTTAGAGGACAAGGACGGATTGAAATACATGGATTTAATTGCGGGAATTGGTGTGAGTGCTCTTGGGCACTGTCACCCCAAGGTGGTATCTGCAATTGTAAATCAATCCCAAAAATACCTCCATACTTTAGTATACGGAGAATATATATTAAGTCCTCAGGTAGAATTGGCATCCCTTTTAAGTAATATACTTCCAGATCCACTAGATACGGTTTATTTTGTTAATAGCGGGTCGGAAGCGACAGAGGGGGCAATGAAGCTGGCAAAAAGATATACTGGCAGGCCCAATATTGTTGCATGTAAAAATGCCTATCATGGAAGTACCCAAGGTGCAGCAAGTCTTATGAGTCCCAAGGATTTTACAGGTCCTTTTCATCCATTGTTGCCTGGCATTAACCATATTTCATATAATTGTGAAGCATGTTTAGACCGAATTGATCATTCAACTGCTTGTGTAATTATTGAAACTGTTCAAGGAGAAGCCGGGGTACAATTGCCAAAGTTTGATTATCTGAAAAAGTTAAGAAATAGATGTAATGAGGTAGGCGCCTTATTAGTATTGGACGAAATCCAATGCGGATTTGGTAGGACAGGTACATTTTTTGCTTTTGAGCAATTTGACATTGTTCCAGATATTTTGCTTTTGGCCAAGGGGATGGGCGGGGGTATGCCCATTGGAGCGTTTATTGCACCAAATGCTATTATGCAGTCTTTGAGCAAAAATCCACCCTTAGGACACATTACTACTTTTGGTGGTCATCCAGTGAGTTGTGCAGCTTCTTTAGCTACTGCCCAATATTTGCATGAAAGTGATTTAATTGAACAGGTAAAATTTAAAGCCAATAGATTTAGAGAAGGATTGGTTCATCCTGCCATTTTAGAAGTTAGAAATTGTGGTTTGATGATGGCAGTTGAGTTAGAAGATTTTGAAACGGTCCAAAAAGTAATTCGATATTGCTTGAAAAATGGGCTAATTACAGATTGGTTTTTATTTAATAATCGAAGTCTTAGAATTGCGCCCCCTTTGATTATTAAGGATGAAGAAATTGAAAAGGCATGTTCCATTATTGTTAAAGGGCTTTCCTCAATCTAGCCACTGGAATATTGAGTTGTTCTCTATATTTTGCTACTGTTCGCCGAGCAATGTTGTAACCTTTTTCGGTTAATAGTTCTTTTAGTTTCTCATCGGAATAAGGTTTGCGTTTATCCTCTGCGGACACTAGATCATTAAGGATTTTTTTAACCTCTAGCGTAGAAACTTCTTCTCCAGTATCAGTTTGCATAGATTCTGAGAAAAATTCTTTGAGTTTTTTAGTGCCGAATTCACTTTGAACAAATTTGCTGTTGACCACTCTAGAAATTGTTGAGATATCCAGACCAGTAAGATCAGATATATCCTTTAAAATCATAGGTTTTAGTTTTTTAGCATCCCCTGTTGAAAAATAGTCGTATTGATATTGCAGAATAGCATACATCGTCCTATACAAGGTATCTTGTCTTTGTTTGATAGCATCGATAAACCATTTAGCGCTATCTATTTTTTGCTTAATAAAAACCAATGCATCTTTATCCTTTTTATTAGACAATCCATTATTTCTTTTTGCAGATTTAAGTAAATCCTTGTAATGGTCATTGATATATAGATCAGGTGCATTTTTCGAGTGAAGGGAGAGTTCTAAATGACCATCCCTGTTTAAGATAAAAAAGTCTGGAATGACATATTGAACATTATTTTTGGAGGTATTTCCAACGAATGAACTTGCGGGTTTTGGGTTTAAGCGCAATATTTCATTTAAAGAATTTTTAAGTTCATTTTCAGAAATTTCCAGCACTTTAATTAATCTGTCATAATGCTTTTTGGTAAACGCATCGAAATGATCGGTCAGAATAGTTTTGGCAAGCAATAATACTTTGGATTCTGGTTCCGCGACCAAAGCGTGTTCCATTTGAAGCAATAGACATTCTTGCAAATCCTGGGCGCCCACTCCAGGGGGATCAAACTGTTGAATCAAATTAAGAATAACTTTGATTTCGGACTCTTCTACAAATAGGTTTTGTGCAAACATTAAGTCATCTATAATGGACGGGACATCTCGTCTTAAATATCCATCTTCGTCTATGGAACCAATAATTTGTTCCGCTATGGTTGTTTGCCGATCATCCAATGAAGTAATTAAGCCCAATTGCTGTTCTAAATAGTCATGAAAACTGGTTTCAACCGGAATAGGAATAGATTTTTGTTCCTCGTCCGTGGAGCTGAGATTATTTTTAGTTTTATAGGTGCTTGGATCATCTTCGATGTATTCATTCATATAATCATCCAGTTCAAATAAATCGTCATTATTGTCATTAAACTCGGAATCTTCTTGATTGAAGTCATCATTTTCAGAAGAATCTGGCATCCCTTCTTCTAATGCTGGATTGGCTTCTAATTCTTCCTTAATTCTTTGTTCTAATTGGTCAGCAGGAACCTGCAACAGCTTCATCAACTGAATTTGTTGAGGGGACAATTTCTGCAGCATTTTTTGGCTTAGTCCTTGTCTGATCATTAGTTAATTAGTTATTTGAAACAAAACACGTATATAATGCATTTTGACCTTTAAGGGTTTATTAAATTAGGTGCGTAAATTACGCTTTTATATTAAAAAAATAAATAATACATCTTTTGGAAGATATTAGGAAGAAAGACAATCAAGCAATGGTTTCTTTCATGAAAAGTCATGGACAGCAAGGTTTTAGGGTCAAGCAAATAGAAGAGTGGTTGTGGCAAAAGGGGGTGCATAGTTTTGACGAAATGACGAATTTATCAAAACCACTTAGAGATTTATTATCTGATCATTTTGTCATCAATGGGATTAAGTTAGATAAAAAACAGAGAAGTGAAGATGGAACAATCAAATTTAGATTTCAGTTACACGATGGACATTTTATTGAATCGGTGCTGATTCCAGTAGTGGAGGACAAAAGGTATACTGTTTGTGTCAGCAGTCAGGTAGGCTGTAGTCTTACTTGTAGTTTTTGTGCTACTGGTAAAATGAAAAGAGTTCGAAACTTGGAAGCGGCGGAAATATTCGATCAAGTTGTTCAGGTTAACAGAGAATGCGAAGAGGTATTTGGAAGGCCTTTAACTAATATAGTGTATATGGGTATGGGAGAACCTTTATTGGCTTATAGTGAGGTGATTAAAAGTATAGAAATAATTACGAGTCCACAGGGTATGGGGATGTCTCCTAGGAGAATTACTATAAGTACTGCGGGGATTGCCAAGATGATTCGGAAATTAGCAGACGATAACCTACGAGTTAATTTGGCGTTATCTCTACATGCAGCTACAGATGGTAAAAGAAATTCCATTATGCCTATTAATGAACACAATAATTTGGAGGCTTTAATGTCTGCTATGGTATATTTTTATCAAAAAACTGGTAATAGGATCAGTTATGAATATATAGCGCTTAAAAATTTTAATGATTCTCTAGAGGATGCCGCTCAATTATTCAAGCTTTGCCAATTTTTTCCCGTAAGGGTCAATATTATCGAGTACAATCCAATTGGAGATGGGTTGTTTGATAAATCTGATTCCAATACTGTTGATGCTTTCGCCCAATTACTCACCAAAAAGAAAATTATGGTAACGGTGAGAAGAAGTAGAGGAAAGGATATTGATGCAGCTTGCGGCCAGTTGGCTAATAAAGATTAAAAATCAAATTTAATTCCTTGGGCCAGTGGCAAATCATTGCTGTAATTTATGGTATTGGTTTGTCTTCGCATATAAGCTTTCCAAGCATCGGACCCACTCTCCCGGCCACCGCCGGTTTCTTTTTCGCCACCAAAAGCACCACCAATTTCAGCGCCGCTTGTACCAATATTTACGTTTGCTATTCCACAATCAGAGCCTGCGCAGGACAAGAATTGTTCTGATTCCTTTAAGTCATTAGTCATGATTGCAGAAGAAAGGCCTTGGGGGACACCATTATTGATTGCGATGGCTTCCTCTATATTTTCGTAGGGCATTAGGTACAAAATAGGTGCAAAAGTTTCAGTTTGAGCTATGGAGCTATTGGGTGAAACTTCGGCGATACAGGGTTTTACAAAATAGCCTTTTGCGTATTCACCGTTCTGAAGTGCGCCTCCAGGAACAGCAAATTTCCCCCCTTCACTTTCTATTTTTTTCAGGGTATCCAAGTAATTATTAACCGCCATTTCGTCGATTAGAGGTCCCATGTGGATACTAGCGTCCAGGGGGTTCCCGATTTTAATTTGTTGATAGGCGGAGGAAAGTTTATCTCGTACCTCGTTATAGATACTTTTGTGAACAATGAGTCTTCTGGTGCTGGTGCATCTTTGGCCAGCTGTTCCTACTGCTCCAAAAAGGGCTCCAGTAAGTACGAGGTTCAAGTCGGCAGAAGGGGTGACGATAATAGCATTATTACCACCCAATTCTAAAATGGTTTTTCCTAATCTTTTGGCTACTTCTGCTCCAACTATCTTTCCCATTCTTGTGCTTCCGGTGGCTGATATAAGAGGAATTCGATCATCTTTCGTCATCCATTCACCTACGTTGTAATCTCCAGTTACGATATTGGAGATGCCTTCGGGAAGATCGTTTTCCTTGAGTATTTGGGCAAATAATTTTTGACAAGCCACTGCACATAAAGGAGTTTTTTCAGAGGCTTTCCAAATACAGACATCACCGCAAGCGAAAGCGATCATGGCATTCCAGGACCAAACTGCTACCGGGAAGTTAAAGGCTGAAATAATGCCAACAATTCCCAGAGGATGCCATTGCTCATACATTCTGTGAACGGGTCTTTCGGAATGCATAGTCAATCCATATAATTGTCTAGAAAGCCCGACTGCAAAATCACAGATATCTATCATTTCCTGAACTTCTCCAAGACCTTCTTGAAGACTTTTTCCCATCTCTAGTGAAACCAATTTGCCTAAATCATCTTTAACAGACCTGAGTGCATTTCCATATTGTCTAATAATTTCACCTCTTTTGGGGGCTGGGACGAGCCTCCATTTTCCGAAAGCTTCTTGAGCTTTTGTGACTACTTGTTGATATTCCTCTTTGGTGGTCACGCTTACTTTTCCAATGAGGGTGCCATCAATAGGCGAATAGGATTCAATAAAATCATTAGATAAGTATTCTTTTTGGCCGGTGGATGTTCCAGGATTAGTTGGCGATAGATGTAGAGATTTTAGAAAAGATAAGTTCATGTTATGCATTTAGGCTAATAAATTTTTTAGAAGGGTTGATATGGTTTTCCCATCAGCTTTTCCGGAAAGTTCTTTAGTTGCCACTCCCATAACTTTCCCTAGGTCTTTAATAGTGGAAGCGCCAACTTTTTGAATAATATTTTGCAATGCAAGAGTTAATTCTTCTGGAGAAAGTTGCTCTGGCAAATATTTTTCTATGATTCCAATCTCCTCTTTTTCAGTTTGGGCCAAATCTCCTCTGTTTTGCTTTTCGTAGATTTCTAGAGAGTCTTTCCTTTGTTTGATCAATTTTTGCAGAAGTTTAATTTCTGTCTCCTCGTTTAATTCTTTTCCAGAGCCGTCAGTTTTAGCAAGCAAAATAGCGGCTTTTATGGCGCGAATTCCTCTAAGAGCAATAGCGTCTTTAGCTTTCATGGCAGACTTTAGGTCCACATTTATTTTGTCTTCAAGCGTCATGGTTGTCAATTTTTTGAGTCAAAGTAATGAAATCTGCTAAACTCAATTGTTCTGGCCTCTTATTGTAATACGAATCTTCTAAGGAAAAATTTTCCGGAACAATTGACTTTAGGGTATTTCGAATCATTTTCCTTCTTTGACCAAAGGTAGTTTTAACGATTTGTTTAAACAACTTTTCATTGTAATCAATATTTAAAGCACCTTTCCTGATGAGTCGAATCACACCTGATTGAACTTTAGGAGGAGGGTTAAATTCAGATTTATCCACTGTAAATAAATATTCTACGGAATATTTAGCTTGAGTCAAAACACTTATTACTCCGTAGGATTTAGTACCTGGATCAGCGGCTATTCTCTCTGCGACTTCCTTTTGAAACATGCCTACCATGATAGGGATATATGATGCATATTCTAACATTTTGAAAATGATTTGAGAAGAAATGTTGTAGGGAAAATTTCCAACCAGGCCAAACGGTAAATTATGGAAACACTGGTCTAGGGGTAATTTCAAAAAATCTTTTTCGATAATAACCAAACTGTTGGTTGCGGGATTTTTTTTAAGGGTAGCTACCATATCTGGATCAGCTTCAACCAACATGAGTTTTTTTTGAAGTTTAATCAGGTGGATGGTTAGGTTGCCTGTGCCGGGGCCTACCTCCAAAATATGGTCCACTTCCCCATCTATTGCCATTGCAATCTTTTCAGCAATTTGGGCGTTTTTGAGAAAGTGTTGTCCGAATGATTTTTTGGCTTTCAAAATGTTATTTTTGTGAGTGTTACACAAACATATAGATAAATAATGGATCGAATTAAAGTAGGGGTTACCATTGGAGATATAAATGGCATAGGACCAGAGGTTATCATTAAAACTTTTTTAGATGATAGAATTCTGGCGCTATGTACCCCAATCATTTATGGTGCATCAAAAGTGATGTCATACCATAAGAATATAGTAAATGACGATTTCAGGTTCAATCAATTAAAATTGGGAGAAAACCCAATAGAAGGAAAAGTAAATGTGGCTAATTGTTGGCAAGAAGCGGTGACCATCAACCTGGGAAAAGCTTCTGTTGAAGGGGGAGTCTATGCGTTCAAAGCATTGGAACGGGCTGTACAGGATTTAAAGGCTGGGGATATTGATGCATTGGTGACTGCACCCATTAACAAGTATTCTATGCAGTTGGCAAATTTTCCATACAAAGGACATACTGAATATTTAACTGATGCATTTGGAATCAAAGAAAGTTTGATGTTCATGGTTCAGGACAATCTTAGAGTTGGAGTGGCTACCAATCATATTCCGGTTGAAGAAATTGCTGCCTCTTTGGATGGTTCGACTTTAACCAAGAAAATCCAAATTATGCATGATAGTTTGATTAAGGATTTCGGTTTGGAAAGACCTAAAATTGCAATATTGGGATTGAATCCACACGCGGGTGATGGTGGAGTGATTGGAGAAGAGGAAATTAAAATTCTGCAGCCGGTAATCAATGATTTAAAGGAAAAAGGGTTGTTAGTCATGGGGCCTTTTGCAGCCGATGGTTTTTTTGGAAGCGGCACTTATTCCAAGTTTGACGGAATTATGGCTATGTATCACGATCAAGGGTTGGTGCCCTTTAAACTTTTAGCTTTTGGAAAGGGGACTAATTTTACTGCAGGACTACCGGTAGTTAGGACTTCGCCGGATCATGGGACAGGTTTTGATTTGGCAGGCAAAAATGAGGCGGATCCAGCTTCTTTTAGGCAAGCGCTTTTTACGGCAATAGATTTAGCAAAAAATCGTAAGAATTATCGAGATGATCATGCTAATCCTTTAGTAAGAAAGAACATTTATGATAACGGTGAGGATGAAATTCTCACAGATTCGGATGAATAAAAATTGAAATTTTGAAAAAGAAATTTTGGCTTATTGCAATTGTTTTTACTGTCTTAGTACTAGATCAGTGGCTTAAGATATGGGTAAAAACTAACATGGAATACGGAGATGAATTTAAAATTCTAGGAATAGATTGGGCCTTAATACATTTTGTAGAAAATAATGGAATGGCTTTTGGTTTAAGTCTCGGGGGTGAATACGGAAAGTTGGTGCTTAGTGTATTTAGAATTATAGCCGTGGGTTTTCTGATTTATTACCTTAACTTTCTCTTAAACAGCGGAGCCAAAAAAGGAATTTTAATCAGTTTCTCACTTATTCTAGCTGGTGCAATAGGAAACATTATTGACAGTGCATTTTATGGGTTGATTTTTAGTGAATCGACTTACCATGGAGGATTAGCAGAAATTTTTCCAGAGGCAGGTGGCTATGCAACTTTTTTACACGGTAAGGTGGTGGATATGTTTTATTTTCCAATTATCAATGGCTTCTTACCGGAATGGTTTCCAATATGGGGGGGAAAGCACATTATGTTTTTTCAGCCCGTCTTTAATGTTGCGGATGCTTCTATTACTTTAGGCGTAATCAACATGTTGTTGTTTAACAGAACATTTTTTGCCAATCAAAAGGTAGAGGAAAAAGAGGAAGAAAAAAAGGAGTCATATTAACGGACTCCTCTTTTTTCCAAATTGGATTTTTACGCTTCGGTTTCTAGGAAATTTCCAATTGCACCCACTGCATTACTTAGCTTTTGGTAATCAATGCGATAGTGGATGTACTTACCCTCTCTCTCTGTAATGACCAGTCCAGCACTTCTTAAAATTTTTAAATGCTGAGAGGTTATAGATTGCTCTAGATTAAGATTGTTGTAAATTTTGTTGACGTTAATGTTCTCATTTTCGTCAATGAATTCTAAGATTTTCAATCTTAAAGGATGTGCAATGGCTCTGAGGATTTCCGAGGAAACCTGCAGCTGGTCTTGGTTCAGAGATACTTGTGCCTTTCTCATAGCTGTCTAGTTTTCAAAAGTTTTTAACATTAAAAAATGTTGCTGATTTTGGGAGGCTTTACGGTACGATATTCATTAAAATCAAACAAAAATTAAATCGGTTCTTACATAGCCAGTTCTTCAGCCAGCCGTGAAATTTGTGCTAATCGGTCTTTGTCAAGTGAGTAGTGAATGAACTTTCCTTGGCGATCAGTATCTACTACACCAGCTCTTCTTAAGATGGCTAAGTGTTGGGATGCCACAGATTGTTCCAGGCGAAGTTTGATATAGATATCAGTGACTGTCATTCTTCCGAATTCTTCCAACAAATCAATAATTCTTGCTCTTAATTTGTGGTTAACCGCTCTTAATACTAAAACGGCTTTTCTAAGATCTGCGTAGTCTAGTCTGATATCATCATCTCCTCTCTTGAGGGTTATGACTTCACTTTTTTGTTTTCTCATTTTACTCGTTCGCTCTTTAAAATGTTAGTAATTTGGATTCGTAGATAGCCTTTCCAAATATCGTACCAAAAAAACATGTAATATGATTTGCCGTAAGGCAAATCAGTCGTCATACTAAGTATAATGGGTATTAGCCCTTCTTTTTTATAGTTTAAATTTTGTTTTTTGCATAAGTTATATTGGGTGGTTTGAGGTAAAAAGGTGAAAATTGAGCGATATTGGTGAAGTCGTTTCTTTCCAGGGCTTCGAAAGCTAAGGGGGCTAAAATAGCCGCATTGCACTTAGCTGGGTAATGAATTAAATTCAATTCTGAATGCAACATCTCCCAGGCCTTATCGGCTCCATTACCCGTAATTATTAATGGTAGATTTTCTTCGGTAAGACTTTTGAAATAGTCTAAGTGAATAACTAGGGCCTTTGGACCATGTAGCTCTTCATCGTTTTTAAATACAGATAGATAGACTTCCTTTCTTCTGGCATCTATCATAGGAATGTACAGCCCTTCAGTTTTTAATTGCCGATAAGCTGAACAGGCTAGTGCTTGTAGGGTATTTATTTCTATTAGTGGGCAATCAGCGGCATAACAAATGCCTTTAGCAACAGAAGCCCCCACCCGTAGGCCTGTATAAGAACCAGGACCTTTACTTACAGAGACGCCATCTAGGTCAGCAATGTTTAAGGAAGCTTCGCGTAGAACATCTTTGATTAACTTACTTAAAATAGAGGAATGGGACATAGTGTCGAACACACTACGTTCAGATAAGATAAGTTTTTGGGAGGACAAACATACGGAGCATACCTCCGTCGATGTCTCGATGTTAAGGATTATAGATTTCATGTTTTGTAGATAGCTCTATGCTTTAGATTTGAATTAATCAAATCCATAACACGGTTGCAATATAACAAATATTTATAATATCAATTTTTGAATTAGGTTATTTTTTAACATATTATTTTTCCCAATCTGTTGGTCGGATAACTAAAGAAAATAAATAGGACTCATTTGGTTATTTTTGCTTTTTAAACACAAAAGGTATTTCAATTATGCTGGATAAGTTAGAGGCTATTTATGAAAGATTCCATTATTTGGAGGAAAGGCTATCAGACCCGGAATTAGTAGGGGATATGGAAAAATTCAGGAAGGTTAATAAGGAGTATAAAGATTTACAGGATTTGGTTACGGTGTACAAAAGCTATAAAGAGTTGTTAGGCAATATTAATACTGCTAGAGAGATGCTTGGGGAGAAGGATGCTGATATGAAGGAAATGGCGGAGATGGAATTGCAGGAATTACTTCCAAGGAGAGAACAGATGGAAGAGGAAATAAAGATCATGTTGATCCCTAAAGACCCAGAAGATAGCAAGGATGTTATCTTCGAAATTAGAGCTGGGACAGGTGGGGATGAGGCAGCTATCTTCGCTGGAGATCTATATAGAATGTATACAAAATTTTTTGAGGAAAAGGGGTTCAAAACGGAGGTTATTTCTGTGAATGAAGGAACGGTAGGAGGATATAGTAAAATTGTGTTAGAAGTAACGGGAGATGATGTATATGGGGTATTAAAATTTGAATCGGGTGCCCATAGAGTGCAGAGGGTGCCAAAAACGGAATCACAGGGAAGAGTTCATACTTCAGCGGCAACTGTTGTAGTCATGCCAAAACTAGAGATGGAGGATGTGGATATTAATAAAGCTGATCTGAAGGTAGACACATTCAGATCAAGTGGTGCAGGTGGGCAGCACGTTAATAAAACAGAATCCGGTGTCCGATTTACGCATATCCCCACAGGAATTGTGGCAGAAAGTCAAGATGGAAGAAGTCAGATTAAGAACCGGGAAATTGCGCTGCAAAGGTTGTATCAAAAAATATTCGATCACCAGAAAAACCAGCACGATTCTGAACAAGCAGCTATTAGAAGGTCTTTAGTTGGCTCCGGTGACCGATCTGATAAGATAAGAACGTACAACTATCCTCAAAATCGGGTCACTGATCATCGAATCAACCTGACATTATATAACCTAGATAAGGTTATTGAAGGATCTTTGGATGAAATCATTGAAGCCTTAAGAGTCGCTGAAAATTCGGAAAAGATGAAAGCGGGGGACTAATCCTCCGCTTTTGGTTCTTTATTTTCTTTTTTAGATTTTTCTTTGGTCTCTATTGGAGTTCCTTTGATTTTGGCTTTAATTTTTTCTTCAATTTCTTTGGCCACTTCCGGATTGTCGTGTAAAAATTGCTTTGCCGCTTCTCTACCCTGTGCAATTTTTGTTCCCTCGTAACTATACCAAGCACCACTTTTTTGAAGAATATCCAGGTCTGATCCTATGTCCACAATCTCACCAGTTTTGGAGATGCCCTCTCCAAACATAATATCGAATTCTGCCACTCTAAAAGGTGGGGCTAACTTATTTTTTACGACTTTAACCTTAACATGGTTCCCCATGATATTTCCTTCTTTATCTTTTATCCCAGATCCGTTTTTTCTGATATCCAATCGCATCGAGGCGTAGAATTTGAGGGCGTTTCCCCCAGTGGTAGTTTCAGGGTTGCCGAACATTACCCCAATCTTTTCTCTGAGCTGATTAATGAAAATACAACAGCATCCAGTTCTTCCAATAGTCCCTGTTAGTTTACGCATTGCCTGAGACATTAATCGGGCTTGTAATCCCATTTTGGAATCACCCATCTCCCCTTCTATTTCACTTTTGGGAACAAGCGCTGCAACAGAATCCACAACCAAAATATCGATAGCACCAGATCGAATTAAATTCTCCGCAATTTCTAATGCTTGCTCTCCATTATCTGGTTGAGAAATCAAGAGGTTTTCTGTATCAACGCCTAATCCTTTGGCATATACTCTATCGAAAGCGTGTTCTGCATCTATGAAAGCTGCAATTCCACCTGATTTTTGACACTCAGCAATTGCATGAATAGCTAGAGTAGTTTTTCCTGATGATTCAGGACCGTATATTTCTATCACTCTTCCTTTAGGAAAGCCATTGACTCCCAATGCTAAGTCTAAGCTGAGTGATCCAGTAGGAATAACTTCGGCTTCCACTATCTGCTCATCACCTAACCGCATAATAATCCCTTTCCCATAGGCTTTTTCAAGCCTATCCATGGTAAGCTGTAAGCTTTTTAGCTTACCTTCTTTTTCTTGCTGTGACATTGACGTTGATTTTGGTTTTTAAAACAAAATTTTGAGCGCGAGGCAAAAATAAATAAATTGTTTTAATAAAGCAATACTTTAAGGGTGTTTGGCAGCTTGTAAGATTTTTTCAATGATGGCTTTTTTGGGCCTGAAAAGCACTTTTGGAAGGTTGTTTTTACTTTCTTTTAGTGCTTTGATTTCTTTTAACATAAGAAGTTCCTCCTGAATACTTCTTTCCAAAGTATTTTGGTCTATTTCATTGTAAAGACCACGAATTAAATCATTTAGGGTAAAAGTTTGCGTCATACAATTTTTTTTTCTGTTAATTACTGATACCATTTATTAACAGTTTATGGTTTAATTTATTGTCCGCATCCTTTTATTTTGGTACCGTTTAATAATTTTATTCCACCCTGTACCAGGTTTGTGTCCTAAACAACCCCGTCCAATGTTTACCTCTGACTTTAAGAATGGTGGGATCATTAGATTCGTACCAAACTGAGCATCCGTATTCGTTCCCGTTTTTAGGATCTACAATAATTCCATCTTTCCAGTAATCTTTATGCTTTTTAAGTCCTTCAATAACATTCATTCCCAAGACGGGTTTATTTTTTCTTTTACCGGAACATAGATCACAAATAAGGTCATCTTCATTGATAAGAAGTTCGACCACTTTTCCGTGATATTCTGAACCGGCTTGGTATATTTCTACGTAGGATTTGGCCTCTCCGGTTTCATCGTCTATGGTTTTCCAGATTCCTTCAGGGGAATTTTGTCCAAAAGTCCATATTCCCAATAATTGGAAGAGGATAACTGTGAAATAGCGCTTCATTTTTTATAGTTTTAGTTGTTCAAAATTAAAATAAGCCATGTCAAAATACAAGAATGATTTTATAGGAGTGAAAGCTTCCGGGATAACGCATTTGACAGATGCGAGGTATTTTGCTGCCCAGGGGGTAAAGTGGATGGGCTTTAATACGGAAGTTGAGGGTAATTTTGAGCAAGATATTTTTAGGGTCATGGCGATTAAGGAATGGATTGATGGGGTGAGTTTGATTGGAGAATTTGGACGACAAGAGATTCCCGAAATTCTTCACTGGGTAAATGAGGTGGGTTTAGATGGAATTCAGATTAATGATTCTTTTCCCGAAGGGGATATACCGCACCTTCCTAAGGGACTTTTTATTATTGTTCAAGTGAGCATCTTCAATCTTAAGGAACCGCAGATTTTAAATGATTCTTTTAAGAAATTTGAGTCAGTTGCGGATTGTTTTTTGGTGGAATTGACTCAGAATAATTTGAATAACCATGACTTAAAGGCTATTAGTATAAATTATCCAGTGCTTTATGAGTGGAATGCTCCATCTAGGCTACTGCCTGCCTTCCTTCAAGAGGTTTCCCCTTATGGTATTGCATTAAGGGGAAGTAACGAGGAAAAGGTTGGCTTTAAGTCTTTTGATGAGATGGACGAGATTTTTGAGGAATTAGCCATCTGATCATTACAGGAATTAAGAGTAAATCGCTAAATAAAGCGCTTAGCAAGGTGATGCTTATCAGTAGACCTATGGTTACGCTGGGAGGGTGAATGGAAAACAGCATAATGAGGAAGCCAAAGAATAGGATAATTGAGGTAAGGCAGATGGCTTTGCCCGTTTCTGCAAATGTTACCTCCAGTGCTTCATCTGTGTTGAGGCCCTTTTGAAGGGCTAATTTGTATTTGCTCAAAAAATGGATGGTATCATCTACTGCAATGCCAAAAATAACGGCAAAAACGATGGACACACCTGCTTCCAGGTCGATTCCAAGGTATCCAAGAAGTGCCCCAGCTACCAAAAGCGGAAATATATTTGGGACCAAGGAAATGAGCAGCATTTTCCAATTTTTAAAAAGCAAAGCCATTAGTATCCCAACGATTAAAACGGCCAATCCCAATCCCTCAATAAGATTTTTGCGGACATATTCCGCGTTTTTATCAATAATCAAACCAGTGCCAGTTTGCCGAAAAGTCGCTACATCTGGATTGGTGTGTAGATTAATCCAAGCTTGTAAGGAATCCGAAATAGTTTTGATATGGTCCGCACCAATATCTTTAATTCTGGCACTAATTCTGGCCTTATTCCCCTCTTGGTTTACTAAAACTTTCGCCTCTTGATAGGGAAATTGATCAACTACCTTTTGGTATTTTACGAATTGTCCAGCGTCGTCTGGAAAAGTATAGTAGGCACCCTGATTACCGTGATACATACGGTTGATACTTTTGTAAACAGTAGTTATGGAATTGACAGCTTGAATTTCACGGAATTCCCCCAGTTTTTTTTCCACCTTATCTATTTCTGAAAGTACTTCATAATCCGTTGCTTTGAATGGGTCTTGAGTGGTGACTGCAATTTCAAAAGGTCTAAAACTAGTTAGGTTCTCTTCAAAAACCAGAAAATCTTTTGTAATTTTTTTCCCCTTCGGGAAATTGTTGATAATATTATAATTGGTACTAATTTTAAAGATCCCTAGGGCGCATATTAATACGGCTATTATCGAACCTGCCACAATGGTTTTGGGATTTTGAGCAGTAAATGAATTGAACTTAGCGAGCCAACTTTCCCAAAATAGTTTGCCGGATGAAGTTTTTACGATATCTTTTTCGCCATAAAAAGATAACCAGGCTGTTGTAAAGAATATCACGGTAATATAGGCCACCACCACTCCAATAGCAGCGTTGATACCAAAATCTCTAACAGGGGCAATTCTCGCAGTCAGCAAAGAAGCAAACCCAATGGCAGTGGTCGTGGAAGTTAATAAAGTAGCTAAACCAATTTCTTTAGTGGTGGTACGGATGGCATCTGCCCGAGTCTTCCCCTTTCGCAATTCCGCGATATATTTAGACATAATATGGATAACATCAGAGGTGCCTACAATAATCATTAATACTGGATACAAGGCAGCCATGGCATTCAGGGGTCTTCCCAAAGCGCCCAGAACCCCCATGAATAAAAGCATACCTATGGCTATTGAAACCAAGGATATAAGAATACCAATAGGCCGCCTGTAGATGAGCCACATCACAATAGTTACCAAAATCCCAGAGACAATGGCGGAAAAGGTAATCTCCCTTTTTTGCATATCCACCAATTCCTGCTGAAAATAAGGCCTACCCAAGTAGTGGTATTGATCAAATTTATAAGGTTGAATTAAATCATTGAGCGCACTCATTAGGGCTCTTGCCTGATCTAATTGAATACCGTCTATTAAGCGGAGAAAAACCACTAAGTATTGGCCTTTTTCGTCTACTAAATTGTATACGAAACGGGGATCATTCAAAACATTGATACTATCAGTAGTATATTTATTAGGTTGATTGATATGAATTACCGGAATGGAAGTTATGGCAAAAGGCGTTTTAATGGGGTAGCGGAGTTGGGTCAATGAACGACTTTGCGTGACGTGCGGTAAATTTCTGGTTTGAAGCGAGAAGTCATGAAATTTGTTGAGAAAGGTAGAGTCGAAAATTCCCGATTCTTTTTGGACTGCAATTAGCAGGAAATTGTCATCCGTTTCGAAATCTTCTACAAATTCTTGGAAGAAGGCTAAATCGCTGTCACCTTCCGGAAAAAATTGTTCGAAGTCAAAGGTAAACTTAAGTTGAAATAAAAAATAAATACTGATTACTGACCATAAAGCAAAAACAAAAAAAATTCCTTTTCTATATTTAAGGATCATTGGTATGTATTTGCAACCATTAACCAAAGTATTTCAATAATGTTGAGTTGTTTCAAGGGGGAAGGATTGGAGGCAGGTTGTGACGAGGCTGGTCGGGGATGTCTGGCTGGTCCAGTTGTAGCTGCAGCTGTAATTTTAACCCACGATTTTGACCACCCGCTATTGAATGATTCAAAAAAAGTAAAGGAAAAGGACAGGATTTTCCTTCGGAAAAAAATAACAGAGGAGGCCTTGGCTTGGGGTATTGGCATAGTTTCTCCGGAAGAAATTGATGAAATTAATATTCTAAAAGCGTCTATCAAGGCTATGCACTTAGCTTTAGATGCTTTAAAAATAAGGCCAAATCGAATTTTAGTGGATGGTAATTTCTTTATTCCCTACCAAAACCTGCCTCACCATTGTTTTGTCAAAGGCGATGGTAAGTTCAAGGCAATTGCTGCAGCTTCAATTTTGGCTAAAACTTTTCGAGATGCTTACATGACAGATTTAAGCGATTCCTATCCGGAATATCAATGGAAATCCAATAAGGGTTATCCTACTTCAACCCACAGAAATGCGATAACGAAACATGGAATTTCTGTACATCACAGAAAAACTTTCAGTATTAAAAAGGTCCAGTAAGATTAGGAAAGAAAAGGGTTGTGATTTTTTTCATAACCTATGGTAGTGGTAGGTCCGTGCCCGGGATAAACAATTGTTTCGTCGGGTAACGTAAATAATTTTTGTTGGATGGATTGAATAAGAGTTTCGTAATCTCCCCCAGGCAGGTCGGTTCTTCCTATGCTTTCTTTAAAGAGAACATCTCCAGCTATGAGGGTTTTACTTGGTGCGTGAAATATGGATACGCTTCCTGGAGAATGGCCAGGAGTATCGTACACTTCAAAAGTGCTGTTGCCAAAAATAATTGGTTTTCCTTCCTCCAAGAATCCTGACGGTTCAGGTGAAGGGTCGTTGTAGGCTATTCCATACATTTCAGCTATTTGAGCAACAGTATTTAGGACAGGAACTTCTTTTAAAGGAATTTCTAATGAAAGACCGTATTCTTCAGCTACATATCTGTTGCCTAAGACGTGGTCTATATGGCAATGTGTATTAATTAATCTAACGGGCTTAAGTCGGAGGGTTTTTATTTTTTGAGAGAGCCATTTTTGTTCACTTGAATTATGACAGCCTGGATCAATAATCAAAGCCTCGCCTGTATCGTCGTACACCAAATAGGTGTTTTCTTGAAATGGATTGAAAATTAAAGTCTCAACTTTTAACATAATTTTTACCAACCTTTAATAGGAATTGTAGGTTTTTAGATATATTGAAGCAAAGGTATGAATATATGCGATTAAATCTGCTCTTGCCGGTTCTACTTGTTATTTCCTCTTGTTTGTATGGTCAACAGGGGAGAATAGAGTTTGGTAAAAACAGGGTGCAATTTCACAAGAATTTTGATGAGTGGTCGAAATATGAAAGTGAAAATTTCATTGCTTATTGGTATGGTGTTGGAAGATATGTAGGTCAAGCGGCAGTTCAATTAGCCGAATACGATTTCGCTTACGTCCAGAGAATTTTGGAACACCGGATTAATGAAAAGGTCCAGTTGATTGTTTATACTGATTTAACCGATTTGAAGCAATCAAACATTGGTAGTGAGGAGACTTTTGAGAATAGTGCGGAAATAACGAAAGTGGTTGGAAAAAAAATATTTGTGTACTTCAATGGAGATCATAATCATTTAAGAAAGCAAATAAGAGCAGGTATAGCTACCATATATTTAGAGTCTATGCTCTATGGGGCCAGTCTTACAGAAGTCATTCAAAATGCAGTTCTTTTGAGTTTGCCAGATTGGTTCAAACCTGGATTAATTAGTTATGTAGGAGAGAATTGGACCACTTCTTTAGATAATGAACTAAAGGAATTATTAAAAGAATCAAAGTATAAGAATTTTGAAAAATTTGCTAGTGATTACCCTACATTGGCGGGCCACTCGTTTTGGTATTTTATTTCAGAAGTTTTTGGAGATGCCACCGTTAGCAATCTTCTCTACTTAACACGCATCAATCGAAGTCTTGAAAGTGGCTTTGTCTATGTATTGGGTACTACCTACCAGGCAGTTGCTAATGGATGGTATGAATTTTTTACGGAGCGTTTTGAACGAGAGGATGCCCAGAGAGTGGTTCCATCAGAAGATAATTATATCAGCTATAAAAACAGAAGAAACCTTCCTGTAACGCAAGTTAAAATTAGCCCTGATGGCGAAAAATTAGCCTATGTTTTGAATGAAAATTCTAAGATCAAAGTTTATCTATTAGATTTAACAACAGGAAAGTCTTCAGTTGTTTTCAAACAAGGAAGTAAGAATTTGTTTCAGGAAACGGACTACGAATATCCTCTTATCTCGTGGTCCCCAAGTGGTATTGAGTTGTGCTTGATTACAGAGAAGAGAGATATCATTCAGATAAAGCGATATGATACGGGTACTCAAAAATGGACAAATGATGTGGTTGCACCTCCAATTGAACGGGTGCACAGTTTGGATTATGCATCATCGAATTCATTAATTCTTTCAGCTACAATTGGAGGATTTAGCGATTTGGTGATTTATTATTTGAATTCCCGTCAATCGCAACGTATAACTAATGACTTTTACGATGATTTAGATGTTGCGACAGTCAATTTGGGAAACAGGAAAGGTGTCGTATTTTCCAGCAATAGAGGGGACGCTGACTTTAGTACTCAGAAATTAGATACTATCCTACCTATTGAAAATTTTGATGTCTACTACTTTCCATTGGACCGTAGAAATGCAAAACCATTAAGATTGACCAATACTCCTTTTGCTAATGAAAGAAATCCCGTTGCACTAGATACTACCTATGTTGGGTTTTTATCTGATGAAAGCGGTATATTCAATCAAAGAGCAGTTTATTTGGAACCATACACTGCCTTTTATAACAAGGTATATTACATCAATGATGGAACAGAGATACTATTGCATGAAGACTCCGTTTTAGTGGGTATTGATAGTTTGACGATTGATAGCATTATAAGGGTACCTGAAATAAAGGAAAGAGTCATACAAAAAACATTAACCAATAATGTAAGGAATCAACTTTTATGGCATACCTCCCCAAGAGCAGGCGTTCAGGTTGGAACCATGTTAAAGGATGGGAGACAAATTATTTATCGGACTCCTGTCGGATTGGAAGAAATCAAATTTGTGCCTTATACTTTACATATTCAGAATAAGCTAAGAAGATTAAGACCAGACCTTATAAAAGTAATGGAGAAAGAGGAAGAGCAAGTAAAGGAAGAAAGACCTCCAATTAGATTTCAAACGCCGTTTAGATTTCCCGAAGAAACATCACAAGTAGCTGCTAATAAATCTCCTTTTGAAGAGAGAATGGAACAGTTGAGCAAGCGAAGTATTTTTGATTTACCCAATAACCTCCATGCATTTCGTCCTGGGCGGATTACTTCTCAAAGATTAATGTTCAGGAATGATTTCATCACGTCTAAGATGGACAATGAATTATTATTTGAAGGATTGGAAAGTTTCGCAGCTAATCCTGATGGATTTGGTTTTCAACCAATGGGTTTATTGACCAAGGCTAATTTCAAGGATTTATTTGAAGATTATGAATTAGAGGTAGGTGCAAGAATCCCTACAAGTTTTAACGGAGGGGAATTTTATGGGTTATTTAGAGATAAAAAAAGGCGACTGGACAAAACATATGCCTTGTATCGGAAGGTCAATAAATTTGATTTAGATAGTCCTTCCAATTATTATGAAAAACAAGAAAAGGACGTCCTTTTAGGGCAATTTGGATTGAGGTACCCATTAGATATTTTTAGAAGCTTTAGACTGACTACAACGGTGAGAAGGGATAGAACTACCTGGTTGGCGACAGCGGCAGATCCTCAAAGGAATTTTTACCCTTTTAATGAACCGACAACCACTGAAGAACGAGTGGGCTTAAAAGCGGAATACGTATTTGACAATACCCTTGACGTCTCTTTAAACATCAAGAATGGTACCAGATACAAGATATATGGGGAAGTGGTTAAGAAGTTTGACGTTAACACGACAGATGGTTTAAAAATAAATTTCGCAAAGGGATTTATGACGATATTAGGCCTTGATGCCAGGCATTATGAGCGGTTTCTCAAACATGGAGTATTGGCGTTTCGAGTTGCTGCGGCCACTTCTTTTGGGTCAGAAAAGATGTTATATTATTTAGGAGGAACAGAAAATTGGTTGATTCCATCCAGGAATGAAGATATACCTACCCCACAAGGAGTTAATTTTGCCTACCAAACCCTTGCAGCGAATATGCGAGGCTTCAGGAATAACATAAGAAATGGCAGTTCATTTGCTTTATTTAATGCGGAAATGAGATTGCCCGTATTTACTTATTTGTTTCCTAATTCATCTTCTTCCTTTATTAAAAACTTCCAAGCAGTAGGCTTTTTTGATGCAGGTACTGCCTGGGAGGGTAGCAATCCCTACAATTCTAGCAACCCATTAAACACCAAGACGTACCCAGATGATACATCCTTCGGTGATCCGCTAGTAGAAATTCAAGTTAACTTTTTTAGAGATCCTGTAGTTGCGGGATATGGATTTGGATTAAGAACAACTTTGTTTGGATATTTTATTAGAGCAGATTATGCGTGGGGAATAGAAACCAAAGTAGTTCAGCCTCCTAGGCTATATTTATCCTTGGGGTTAGATTTTTAATCCCATTGGAGGCTTTCTATCATAGTGAGAATATCTAATCTTATGAAATCGTAGATTGGGGCCATAGAGTCAGGTTCCATTGCTTGGTTGAAATAAAGTGCCCCTCGTAAAAAGTGCTGGGTTGAATCTGTAATATAAAATTGCAATGGGGTTGCTGCTGGCCCTTCAATAAAAAATAAATAACCAGCTATTTGAGCTTCGTGATGATTAATGGGAAATTCATCAATATAGTTAGCTCTTTTATTGTGCCAGTCGGCCATTTTGAACGCATCGGTTTTCAGTTTTTCAAAACTGTTTTGTTCTATGGTCATATCAAAATAACTACAGTGCAATCTCGCATCAAATTGAGGATAGACTAAATCAAACCAACAATCATTTTCAAGGGGAGCCTCAAAAAAAGAAGTTTCCTTTTCTATGTGGGTATATTCGGGGATAATAAAAGTAAATGGACATCCAGATTCTTTAAAATTTTGAAATGATTTGACGGGAAAAATCACTCTGGGGTACGCTCTCGGTTTAGGAGTGTATATCGGCGTTTGGTTACATGCTAAAAGAAAAACAGCTAAAGAAATAATGAGGAGGCTCGATGTTGGTTTGTTCATAATAATTTGAGCTTTACTTTGGCAATCCTTCGATTGGTGATGTTGGCTACGGTAAACTTAAATTGGTTGTATGTGATTTCAGCGTCCTTCTTGGGAAATGAACCATTGATTTCTAGTAGCATTCCAGCGAGCGAATCAGCCTCTCCTTTGATTAAATCGAAACTATTGGTGTCGATATTTAAAACCCTACATACATCATTTAGCAGGGTTTTTCCATCAAATATATAGGTTTGATCGTCTAGTTTAATGTAATCAACTTCTACGCCATCATCAAATTCATCTCGGATATCACCAATTACCTCCTCCATAATATCTTCCAAGGTGACAATACCTGCACTACCTCCGTATTCATCTACAACAATTGCCATGTGAAGCCTTTCTTTCTGGAATCGCTTTAATAAATCTGAAATTTTCTTGGCTTCGGGCACATATAAAACATTGGTCCTTATTAAAGAAGTCCAATTAAAATCAGGACTTTCATTTAATTTTCCTATCAAATCTTTAGCATAAAGAATTCCAATAACATTATCGAAATCATTTTGATAGACGGGAATTCTTGAATATCCTGATGACTTAATGACTTCAAGGAGGTCTTCGTAGTTAGTCTTATTGTCAACAGCAACGACATCTACTCTAGGCTGCATAATTTGTTTGACGGAAACTTCTCCAAATTTTAGAATACTTCTCAGAAGATCTACTTCCTTACTAGAATTGATTTCATGACTAACTGTTAAATTGATAGCTTCGTCGATATCCTCCTTACTGGTGATGCTGCCTGGAGGGGTAACCTGAAAGATTCGATTTTCGATTAAATTGGTCCAATTAACTAAAGCAAAAATAAACGGTCTAAATACCTGCATTAAAAAATGGAGTGGTTTAGCCATAAACCTGGCTAGTCTTACGTTATTAATTTTTGCATAAACCTTTGGCATGATTTCTCCAAAAAGTAAGAGTAAACCCGTCACTCCAACAACGGTAATTAGAAAACTAAATGCTTTTGCCAGGACAGCTGCTTGTTCTTCTTGATCTACAAAAATTTCTGCCCATGCTAAGAAGGTAGAGGTGGGCAATAGAATATTGATAAGTGATTCGGAGAGAATAACAATTGCAATATTTATGAAATTATTGGAGATTAAAATGGTAGCCAATAATTTTCGTGGCTGATTTTTTAGATTCAAAAAGACTTTATCTTCTTTTCTGTTTTCTTGAGCTATTTTTTCATAGTCATTAGCAGATAAGGAAAAATAAGCTACTTCTGCACCTGAGACCAAGCCAGAGCTAATCACTAAAATTAAAACGGATAAAAAGCTAAGAATAAATTCAGATGAAAGAAGGATTAACAGTAAACTTTCCGATTCACTTTCCAAGATGGCTAGAATTAGTTAAAAGAAATTAGAATGGTAGATCATCGTCTTCTGATTCAGCAGAATCAAAATGGCCTGGAATATTTGCATTGTTGGGGTCTCCTGAACCTATTCCTTCCTTCTTGGTTAAATTCCTAAAATAAGATCCTACTACTTCTGTTGTCTTTCTTTTGTTGCCTTCTTGATCTTCCCAAGACCGAGTGGTTAATTTACCTTCTAGATAAATCATGAACCCTTTTTTGAGGGAATTTTCGGCTCGTTCAGCTAAATTTCTCCATAAAACTACGTCATGCCACTCGGTTTGAGTCTGCCACTCTCCACTTTTGTCTTTATAATTTTCATTAGTTGCCAATGAAAATCTCGCCACGGTGGCACCGCTCTCTAGTTTTCTTATTTCGGGATCTTTTCCCAAGTTGCCTATTAAAATTACTTTATTAACCATTTTAAAAACTGTCTTTTAAAGTTAGGAGATTGTCCTCAAAAAAGCAATGAATCACCTTTGGAAATGCAAATTTAGATAAGTTTTTTGTTTTTATGAAAAACATATCTTTTGGAAGCTCCTCCTTTTTGTTGAGTTGAACAACAGTAAATGAAACCGTTAAATCTCGGTGGGTCAGTTTATGCCAATAGGAAACTGTAGGACCCATGGAAGTAATACTCCATGAATGGTGTTGAATTAGCGATTCGGGTTGATTAATGGGAACGCTATTTTCTATTAGATAGAAATCATAGAGGCCTTTCCAAATATCTTCTTGGTTTCTTTGCTTGATTGCTATTTCATTATTATGACATAGTACAAAATAATAGAGGTATCGATTTTTTCTTTGAATTTTTTTACTCTTAATAGGAAGTTGATCGACAATATTGTGAGATAGGGCATAGCATTGATTTGAAAAAGGACATTGGAAGCAATGGGGGTTTTTGGGGGTACAAACTGTAGCCCCAAAATCCATTATTGCTTGATTATAGGCACCCGGATTATTGGAATCAAGCAAGTTTTGTGCAGTTTCTTGAAATTCTTTTTTTCCCTCGGTTGAATCTAAGGGAGTTTTAATTCCTAATATTCGACTTAGGACCCGATATACATTGCCATCTACGACAGCATGGGGAAGATTGAATGCAAATGAAGCGATAGCTGCTGCTGTGTAAGGACCTACACCTTTTAATTTTAAGATTTCGCCATAGGTGTTTGGGAATATTCCATTCAAGTGGTCGGAAATGTATTGAGCGGTAAAGTGAAGATTTCTTGCTCTGCTGTAATATCCTAATCCTTCCCACAACTTTAGTACATCAGATTCACTTGCTTTGGCTAGCTCTTGTACCGTTGGGAAAGTTTCTATGAATTTGTGATAATAAGGGATACCCTGATCAACGCGAGTTTGTTGAAGAATAATCTCAGAAAGCCATATCTTATATGGGTCTTTATCGACTTTCCAAGGTAAGTGTCTATAGTTTTCTTTATGCCAATTTAAAAGAGAAGTTGCAAACCAATTAGCGGGCATAGATGCCTTCAATATTATCTTTTAATTCTTTGCGAGCAAAAAATATTCGACTTTTAACTGTTCCTAAAGGTAGATCCAAATACTCGGCAATCTCCTGATATTTGTAGCCTTGGTAATGCATTAAAAATGGAATCCTTATAGTGTTGTCGAGATTTTCAATCAATCTGGTTAAGTCTTTCATCAACATGTTACCTTCTGCACCATTTGAAATTTCAACACTTCCAGAATTGATATAAAAGTTATTATCTGTGCTGTCGGAGATGGTATTGCTTTTGGTCTTTTTGCGGTAGTTATTGATGAATATGTTTTTCATTATGGTAAAAAGCCAAGCTTTAAAATTAGTTCCAGGTCGAAATTTGTCTTTATTAGTCATGGCTCGAAAAGCAGTTTCCTGGTATAAATCTTTCGCATCTTCTGTGTTTTTGGTCAGATTGTAAGCAAAAGAATGAAGAACTCCGCTCAATTCATTGAAACTGTTGTTGAATTCTAATTTTGACATCGCTGGTTGGTTTTATTGTTTAACAAATCTAATAAAAAGTTAAACAAAACACGCATAATTGTTTGAAAATTAGTGAAACAAAATGCAAAAAACTACCTAACTAATTGAAATTCAATTAAATGAGTCTATTAAACAATCCCGATAAGGTTTCAATAATTATTGAAACTAATGGATTAACGTTGAGATTTAGTCACAATTAGATAGGCAATAAGGGTAAATACCAAATTTGGTAGCCAGATCCCAAATATTACTGGCAGGGCATATCCAGTAGCAAAGACGGTAGCGAATCTGGATAAAAAGATGTAGGCTGCACCTATCCCAACTCCTACAGCCAAATGAAAGCCCATTCCGCCACGAACTTTTCTACCTGCTATACTCATTCCGATTATCGTTAAAATAACAATAGTATAGGCGTCAGTGGAACGTCTGTGTTTTTCTACTTCGTATTTTCTGGTATTGGATACTCCTCGAGCTTTTTGGGTGGATATATATTCATTGAGCTCTTTGGTATTCATCATAGTCTGCTGATTGAGGTAATCGATAAAATCAGCTGGAGTGAGGTTGATGGTAGTATCGAGTTGAACTTTATCTTCTGCGATTAGCTCCTCTTCAGTTCCATTAAACTTTCTGATTTCGTAATCACTTATTTTCCAATGGTTAGGTGGGCCTATCCATTCGGCAGATGCAGCTCTAAGTAAAAAAACAAGTTGGTTATCTCGATATTCCTCAAGGTGCAAACCTTGAGCGGACGAATCTATTTTCCTCCAATTTCTAATGTATACTTTAGTGTCGGGATTGGTAAACAAGTGTACATTTCTGGTCATTCCTTTATCGTCGTTCTTATGGACATAAGTGTGTTCTATGTTCAATCTAATTTTATTTCCTTCGGGGATTAACCAATGATTGGCTAAAAGACTGAATGCCCCAATAATAGCAGCACCAATAAGGTAAGGTTTCATGAGCCTTTTGAAACTGATCCCGGCATTGAGCATGGAAATAATTTCAGAATTAAAAGCAAGCCTAGAAGTAAAAAATACAACTGCAATTAAGGAGAAAAGGGGAAGAAGTAAACCATTGATATACAGGATAAAGTTAGGGTAGTAATCCACCACAATTTCTTTGATGGTGATAGGTTCTTCGATAAATTGGCGAACTTTCTCACTGAAATCGATTACTACAGAGATCATGGTAAATATGAGCATGGTAAATAAAAATGTGGTTAACATTTTTCCAATAATATATTTATCCAGAATCTTAAGCATGTGATTAATTAAAGTCTGGTGGATAATTTTTGGGTCATTTCATTTTTCCAAGGGCCAAAATTATTCATTTGAATTTGGTGGCGAGCTTCTTTTACCAACCATAAATAAAAACTGAGATTATGAAGGGTAGCTATTTGAAACCCTAGGAATTCTCCACTAGTAATTAAATGTCTTAAATAGGCCTTGGTATGTGTTCTACTTTCCGGACTAGGACTATTTAGGTCAATCGGGGTGTGTTCATTTTTCCATTTGGCATTTTTAATATTAATGATACCCTCTGTTGTGTATAGAAGTCCATGTCTGGCATTTCTGGAGGGGAGGACACAATCAAACATATCGATTCCCAGAGCGATGGCTTCCAGAATATTTACCGGTGTGCCCACTCCCATTAAATAACGGGGTTTATCAATAGGGAGAATCCTAGTAACCAAATCCGTCATGGCATACATTTCTTCAGCCGGTTCTCCTACGGATAATCCGCCAATAGCATTTGCAGGTAAATTTTTGCTGGCAACAAATTCTGCTGATTCGGTTCTCAAATCTTTATAAGTGCTTCCTTGCACAATTGGAAATAGGGTTTGTTCAAATCCATAAAGGGGTGTAGTTTGATTGACCCTGTCGATACAACGGTCAAGCCATCTATGGGTTAAGTGCATTGATTTTTTGGCGTATTGATAGTCACAGGGATAGGGTGTACATTCATCAAATGCCATAATAATATCCCCTCCAATCTCCCTTTGAATATCCATAACGGATTCAGGTGTAAAAAAATATTTACTCCCGTCAATGTGGGATTGAAAGGTAACGCCCTCTTCTTTTATTTTTCTGGCACCACTTAAAGAATAGACTTGATACCCACCACTATCGGTCAGGATAGGCTTATTCCAATTCATAAATTTATGTAAACCTCCAGCTTCATGCAGCACCGCTGTTGTTGGCCTTAAAAACAAATGGTAGGTATTACCTAAAATTATCTCAGCTTTTATTATGGACTCCAATTCATGTCCATGAATAGCCTTAACGGTCCCCGCTGTTCCTACCGGCATAAAAATAGGCGTATTGATAACTCCGTGGTCAGTTTGAATAACTCCAGTGCGGGCACTAGTGTGAACGTCTTTAGAGTCTATTTTAAAAGTGATCATACCCTATATGTTAAATCTGTGACTATCCAATTTTAGTGAAATGGCCATCATAATACTTAAACCTAATAAAGCGGATCCACCCTTGCTTATAAAAGGCAGGGGTATTCCTATAATGGGCATAAGCCCCATAGTCATAGCAATGTTAATGAAAACATGAACAAAAAGTATACTGGTAAAGCCGTATATAAATTGTCTTGAAAAATTAGACCGCTGTCGTTCTCCCAATTGGGTTAACCTGTAGAGTAGTATCATGAAAAGTCCAATAATACTAACCGTGCCGACAAAACCGTGTTCTTCTCCAATGGTACAAAAAATAAAATCTGTGGATTGCTCCGGTACATAATTAAGATTGGTTAAAGTTCCTTGGTTGAATCCTTTACCAGATAGGCCACCAGACCCAATAGCCATTTTAGATTGAATTACATTGTACAAAGAACCTTTAGGATCACATCTTTCCGGCCTTAACCAAACATCAATTCGCTCTTGTTGATGTGGTTTAAGCAATTCATTGAAAGCGTAATTAGAAGCGTGGGCAACTCCAGACCCTAGAACGATAAATAAGTAAATCGCTGACCAATTTAGGCTTTTAAAAAACTTTTTATAGACAATATTAAGGGTGAATAAGGTAATGGCAACTGCCACCAGAATCCAGAATTCAAATCCTGCTTTTACTCCCAGATACGCTATAATGGCCAATAACAACAATAAAATAAAGTAACGTATAGGATTTTTAATTTGAATCTGTATTCCTAAAAACATCAATATCGAAAAAATGATAAATATTGTAAGCAATGTTGGAGAGAAAAAAAGGCCAAACAAGAGTATTAAAAGAAATCCAATTCCGGCTAAATACCATGCCGGATTAAGTCCTTCTCGAAATTGCACAATGAGAAAAGAAAAGAAAACGACAGTGGAACCGGCATCGGGTTGTAAAAGGACCAAAAAGGCCGGAACTAAATAAATGAAACTAGATATTACTATATTTTTTAAACTCTTTAAAGAAGTTTTATAAAGACTCAAATAACCAGCTAATCCTAAAGCAGTGGTTGCTTTCGCTACTTCTGATGGTTGAAAGGAAAAACCACCAATGATATACCATGATTGTGCACCTTTGATTGTTGCACCTAAAAAAAGTACTCCAATTAAAAGTAATACCCCTATTCCATAAAGCGGAAAGGCTAAGGTTTGCCAAAATTTCCAATCAATTAAGGTAACTACGAAAAACACGAATAAGGAAATTCCGATCCAGATTAATTGCTTGCCGGCATCACTTTCCCAGAAGCCCAATGATTTAACTTCTTCGTAAGAAACGGAATAAACCATAAGCCAGCCTATGATTAGCAGGCTAATGAAAACCGAAAAAGTTGTTAAATCCAACCGCTTTTTCGAAACCGTCATAAATCTGTTGATTGTAATATTTGTCTTGGGGGAATATTTTTATCAATCACCAAATAGGCTCCAGGAAATACTTCTTTAAGTTTATAAATAGCTTGAAGGGCTTCTAATTTGGTGGCATAAGCCCCTATTTGAAATTTAAAATAGGGGTTGGTATGTTCCCATTTGGTAGGAACATTAGGGTAAAGTTCTTCAAAATTTAATTTGACTTGCTCTAATTGATCTCTACTGGTAGTAGCCGCCAATTGTATCCTATAACCTTGTAAATAAGGTTTGGATTTATTAAGGTTGATGAAATGATCCATCATTTTCTTGACCCCGGGCTCTTCATTAATCGAAACGGATTGGCTCATTAAAGTGTAGCAACTTAGAACAAGAAAAAAACCAATCAAAAATCTCATAAGTATTAATTTCCGTGACAGTGTTTGTATTTTTTCCCACTACCACAGGGACAAGGATCGTTTCTTCCTACCTTTTTTTCAGCCCTTTTAATAGTTTGGGTTTTTAGACCACCTCTTCCTGCATTAGCAGCAGCTTTTTTAATCCTTTCTTCTTCAGCAGTTCTGCTTACGCCCACTTTGCTAAAGTCAGTTTTTTGCTCTTTGGCTTGTTTTAACTCATCTCCCTGACTGGGTAAAAGAAGCGTTCCTTTGCTTAAGTATGCAGTAGTATCGTAATTAATTTCGTAGACTAGTTTTTCAAAAAGGTTGTAGGCTTCCATTTTATAGACTACCAATGGATCCTTCTGTTCGAAAGAAGCCGCCTGTGAGGACTCTTTTAATTCGTCCATGAATCGCAAGTGCTCTTTCCAATTATCATCGATGATCGCCAAACTCACCGCCTGTTCGATGTCTTTTTGGATATTTTTCCCCTTTGTTTCAACTGCTAAAGCAATCGAGGCACTTACCGGAAGGGGGTTACTACGGCCATCCGTAAAAGGAATTAGAATCCTTTTATACATAGGTTGATTCTTATGTACCTGTTCAATTTGAGGCAGCAAAACCTTAGACAGTTGTTCAAATTTATTTTTGTAGAATTGAGTGAAGTTGAGGAAAAATTCCTCATTTAGCTCCGCTGCGTTTTTACTTTCATATTCTTCTTTAGAAATACCGGCCTCCATTCCTAGTAGGCTAATAGTTTCATTTTGAAAAGTAGTAAAATCAGTATTTCCTTTGTGGTCATAAACCAGATTTTCTACGATTGCGCCAAACATATTATTTAGGTCAACGGAAAGTCTTTCACCCGATAAGGCATTGGCTCTTTTTTTGTAAATGGCCTCCCGCTGAATGTTCATGACATCATCGTATTCCAAGAGTCTTTTCCTGATTCCAAAATTGTTCTCCTCCACTTTTTTCTGAGCCCTTTCTATGGATTTAGTCACCATGGAGTGTTGAATCACCTCTCCATCTTTGTGGCCCATTCGGTCCATCAGACTTGCAATTCTTTCAGATTGGAAAAGCCGCATTAAATTATCTTCAAGGGAGACATAAAACTGAGAACTACCGGGATCACCTTGTCGTCCGGCTCTACCGCGCAACTGTCTATCTACCCTTCTAGAATCGTGTCTTTCAGTGCCGATAATAGCTAATCCACCTGCTTTTTTAACTTCTTCGCTAATTTTAATATCCGTACCTCTACCGGCCATGTTTGTAGCGATGGTTACATTACCAGGTTTCCCTGCTTCGGCAACAATCTCAGCTTCTCTTTGATGTTGTTTGGCATTCAGCACATTGTGTTTGATGCCCCTCAATTGAAGCATTCTGCTTAATTTTTCAGACACATCAACAGATGTTGTTCCCACCAAAACAGGTCTTCCCTTTTCGCTTAACTCATTGATTTCTTCAATGACCGCATTGAATTTCTCCCGAGCAGTTTTGAAAACTAAATCTTCTTTATCCTCTCTAATGATAGGTTTGTTCGTAGGAATTACTACGACATCTAATTTATATATTTCCCAAAGCTCGTTGGCTTCCGTTTCAGCGGTACCGGTCATTCCTGCCAATTTGTGGTACATCCTAAAGTAATTCTGTAGGGTCACTGTGGCATAGGTTTGGGTCAAATCACCCACTTTGACATTTTCTTTGGCTTCAAGCGCTTGATGCAGACCATCCGAATACCTGCGGCCTTCCATCATCCTTCCCGTTTGTTCATCAACGATTTTTACTTGCCCATCCATCACCACATACTCTTGATCTTTTTCAAAGAGCGTGTAGGCTTTGAGCAATTGACTCATAGCGTGAAGGCGCTTACTTTTGACGGAAAAATCTTGAGACAATTTGTTTTTAGCGTTAGCTTTATCAGCAGGAGTAAGTTTTTCATCAGCTTCGATTTCCATCATTTCTGAGGTTAAATCAGGCATGATAAAGAAATGCGGATCATCATTAAACCCAGATAGGAATTCTGTACCATTTTCGGTAAGCTCTACATTCCTGTTTTTTTCGTCGATGGTAAACAAAAGGGGTTCATCAACAATATGCATGTTTTTGGATTGCTCCTGCATGTAGTAGTTTTCCGCTTTTTGCAATGCTACTTTTATTCCTTCTTCGCTCAAAAATTTAATTAATGGACGATGTTTAGGTAGTGCTCTATAAGCTCGCAAGAGTGCCATTCCCGCCTGCCCTTCTTCATATCCTGTTGCACCTTCGGTAAAAAGTTTTTTGGCGTCAGCCAAGTATTGGGTGGCCATTTTTCTCTGTGCGGCTATAAGTTTTTCAACGGGGGCCTTTAGAGCATTATATTCTTGGTCTTCTGCACCTTGAGCAATAGGACCGGAAATAATAAGAGGGGTTCTGGCGTCGTCGATAAGTACAGAGTCCACCTCATCTACCATGGCAAAATGATGCTTTCCTTGTACCCTTTCTTCCAATGAGCGAACCATATTATCTCGGAGGTAGTCAAACCCAAACTCATTATTGGTTCCGTAGGTTATGTCTGCCTTGTAGGCATTGCGTCGCTTTTCAGAGTGTGGTTGGTATTTATCAATACAATCAATATTGAGCATTAAAAATTCGAATAATGGGCCAATCCATTCGGAGTCCCTTCTGGCCAAGTAATCGTTAACGGTGATGACGTGGACCCCTTTTCCCGAGAGGCCGTTAAGATATGCGGGCAAGGTGGCCACGAGGGTTTTACCCTCCCCTGTTGCCATTTCTGCAATTTTGCCATCGTGTAGCACCATACCCCCAATCAACTGGACGTCGTAGTGCAACATGTTCCAAGTAATATCTGCGCCTGCAGCTTTCCAGCTATTTTTCCAGATAGTAGTATCTCCTTTAATAGTGAGATAGTTTTTGGAAGTGTTGGCAGCTAGATTTCTATCGTGTTCGGTAGTAGTTACTTCCAATGTGGAGTTGTCCATAAACCTTTTGGCGGCCGATTTCACTACAGCAAAAGCTTCGGGCAAAATCTCCTTTAGCACCTCTTCTAAAGCCTTATCTCTATCTGTTGAAAGTTGGTCTAATTCAGCAAATAAATTTTCTTTTTCGATTAAATCCGTTTCATCTATTGCCCTTTGATGAACTTCATGGTATTCTCGATCGATATCACTTAAATAGTCTTCGATTCTCTTCCTAAACTCAAGCGTCTTTTGACGCAATTCGTCATTAGACAATTGGTTAAAGTCTTCGTAATACTCGTTAATTTCCTCTATAATAGGGGCGTATTGCTTGACATCTCTATCGTATTTAGAACCGAAAACTTTATTTAGAAAAGATAGCATAGTTATCAAAATTAGTGCACAAAGATAAGGATATTAGAGGTATGAAAAAAGCTATTGGCAGTTTACTGGGGTTTTGTGTCTTGTGTATTTGGATGACGCAGTGTGCCGTTGATGGATGGAATACCAGGAAGTACTATTTTCCGCTGAAGAAATTAGAGGAGGGTAAGGTATATGCCTTTAAGAACGTGGGAAATATAGGGCCATCAAAGGTATATTGGTATTACAGAGCTATTTTGGGGAAAGAGGAGGTGTATTTGACGGCCACTTATTACGAAGATCAACCCAATCCTTTGCAATTGGTGACGGAAAGATTAGTAGAAAATGGAATGATACGGGAAGAACTTTTCCTTTTTGAGGTGGACAGTATAGGAAAAAGTCAAAGAACCAAGGCTGAAATAGAGGTAGGCGACGCCTTTCCATTTTATGTTAAGGAAAGGGGGGGAATATTTTTGCAAAAGCAGACGTGGATGGATCGCGAGACTGGACATAAAATGACGTTGATTAAAAATAGGATATTTGGTGGGGAAGATACTTTTACCTGGGAGGGTAAGGAATTGGATGCCGTGAAATTTGAGGTCAAAGAATTATTGATTGATGAAGCGGATGGAGCTTTGGAGTTGGAATTCAGTGGGAATGAGGTTTACGCGGAAGGCCTGGGATTGGTGTATTATGAGAAAGAAATTGAGGAAGGAGTGGTTATGGCTTACAGGTTGGAAGATATAATGGAGATGGACGATTTGGTAAAACTTTTATTAAAATTTTGAATCATTTGGAAATTAATAGGGCAAGGTTAAACTATTAAAGTAAAAAAGGATTTATATTTGCCTTCCTTTCAATAAGGTCGGGTGGCCGAGTGGCTAGGCAGAGGTCTGCAAAACCTTGTACGGCGGTTCGAATCCGCTCCCGACCTCCCTTTTTTCATAATTTTCATATTTTGCTTTTTTATTAATGCAAATCTTGCATCTTGATTAATAGATATAAAAATCGTTTTTGGTTTTTCTCTATCTTTTTTGGATTGATATCAGGGACTTTACTAGAAGCGAAGGCCACCTTATTTCCATACATTTCCAATGAGTTAATAGCTCAGAATTCAAACCAGTTTGGAACAGAAAAATCTAGGACAGAAAACCAAGAAACTTTAAAAGAAGTCCAAGCTACTTATGAAAAGCTTAGATTTCATTTTAACCAAAATAACATTGATTCGGTCGAAGGTTATTTAAAAGGGCTTCAAAGTTGGCAGCAAACCAATGAATACTTTAAGATTTATTATTTGTTGGGCAAGGAATGCTATGAAAGCTTAAAAGAAAACCATCAAGCAGCCATCGAGACCAGTTTTCAATCCTTAGCGTTAGCTGAAGAGTATCAGTTAGATGAGTTGGTGCCTGAAATTCTAAATAGCTTAGGTGCTAATTTTCTGTTGATAGAAGAATTAGAGTCTGCACAACAATATTTCACCCTGGCTTTAAAGGAGGGGGATTTGGTTAGTGATCAAATTAAGATTTCTATTTTCAATAATTTAGGGATTATATATAAGAAAAGGGAAATTATTGACAGTGCACTTTATTATTACAATGAGGCCTACGATTTAATTCAAATTGAAGGTAATCCGATTTTACTGGCTCAAAATCTTAATAATCGGGGAAACTTATTAAAAAACACCGGCAGATTTAAAGAGGCACTTTTTTTGTATCAAGAATGTGAAAGGGTTTCGAAAAGAAACGACCTTGATTTTGGGGTATTTGTTTCCCTGGTTAACACTAGTGATATGTACCTCAAACTTGGAGATCCGGATTTGGCGATCACTAATATTGAATCGGCAGAGGAAATGGCAGAATCTATTGACATCAGTGGTTATAAGAAGGAAATAGCTGTTAATAAGTATGAAGCCTACAAACAAAAAAAGGACTATAAAAAGGCCTTAGACTATTATGTAGAATTCAAAGACATTGAAGACAGTTTGAAGAGCAACCAACTTGTTTTGGATTTAGAACGATTAAAAACTGAATATGCTGAGCAAGCGCTTGAAATTAAGGTGGCCGAATTAGAAAAGGAGCAACTTAAATTAAGGTATCTATCTTGGATAATAGGTTTTGGTTTGCTGTTTTTCTTTGTCAGTTGGCATTATACGCGTTATCGGTTAAAGAGCAAAGAAATAGAAGCGAATCATTTAAGAGAAATTGAAAATACCAGGGAAACGCTATTAAATAATAAGGAAGAACAATTAAGGCATAAGACGGCGTTGATTCTCAGTTTTAAAAATCGATTGAGGAAAATTGATGAAGAGGTAGGAAGGAGATTGAAGCTTCATAAAATAGATTCTAGTGTAAACAAGGAGATAAAGCGAATCATTAGTTCGCAGAATACAAGTGAATATGAGAATCAAATTGAAATTGATTTAAAAAATTACAATGAAGACTTGTTTGCCGTTTTGTTACGAAAATTTCCTGATCTGACTAGGAATGAATTAGACGTTTGTGCTTTCATAAGAATGGGATATACCAGTAAAGATATTGCCTCCGCTACCAATAGGAGTGTTAGAACCATTGAGTTAATTAGGTTAGCTATTCGAAAAAAGATGGGATTATCACCTAAGGATCCTTTGAATACTTATATTATAAAAATTCTAGACCAAGTAGAAACCAAGTAGTGATTTTGGACTGAAAATCTTCTTTAAGAGTGGTAGATTTACATAACTTAATTTAATATTTGTTTTTAAGTTTTGACTTCCCAAAGAAAAGAATACCACGTTGGATTAATTTTGGTCTAGGGTTTATTTCATTGTGAGATAAACCCTTACTTTTTGGTTAATACTACATCTACCTATGAAATTGCGATTATTTTGAATGCGGGTAAAGCGTCCTCTGCCGGGGTACAGCCCCACCGGAGGTGATATTTTGGTGAGTGGAACCCCGACCTAGACCTACGGGAGCAGGTGTTTTTCGCTTCCCCCGCGTCGCAAATTTCATTGATCAAAGTAACTTCACAGAGTTTGTGACGGGCAATTGAACTCAGATGATGAGTCGATATGTCGGAAGTAACCTTTCGGTTCCACTTGAATTCCAGACCTCACACCTTCTCAGTCTGCTTCACCCGATCCACAAACTATTGCGGGGTCATTCCTTCTTACTCCCGAAACGCGATAAAGAAACTCGATTTGGAGGCAAACCCCGACTGACGTCATGCAGCTTCCCAGTTGCGAGTAACCCATGGGCTGCTGC
>CAYPID010000017.1:45086-46694 GCA_964410725.1 uncultured Saprospiraceae bacterium | reverse complement strand
TTGCCCATAGTTATTGGTAGTTTCGAAGCACAAGCCATTGCTGTTTCCATGGAGGGAATGACGCCCAATAGACCGTTGACTCATGATTTGTTTAAAAACACACTTGATTTGTTTTCAATTACCTTAAGGGAAATAGTCATCAATAACCTACTTGATGGAATATTTTACGCCAAATTAATTTGTGAAAAGGAAGGTGAAATCATTGAAATAGATTCTAGAACCTCTGATGCCCTTGCATTAGCAGTAAGGTTTAGTTGTCCAATTTATACATTCGATTTCATTTTGGATTCAGCTGGAATTGTTTTGGAAGATACGGGAGAGTCCCCAGCCACTGCTGAAGAAAACCCCAAAGAATCGCAACCGAAATCACTTTCGAGTTTGTCACTTGACAAACTAACCAATATGTTGGAAGAAGTGCTGGCGGAAGAAGACTACGAAAGAGCTGCAGAAATTAGGGACGAGCTCAATCGCAGAAAAGAAAATCAATAATTATTGATAATCTCAATAACCTTGTTAATGTCTCCATCATTCAGGTTTAGATGGGTTACCATCCTGATGGTTTGAGGACCAAATGCAATAGTTTGAACCCCTTTATTGGCCATTTTTTCCACCCATTCATTGGCTTTGATTCCTGGTTTTAGGTCAAAAATGACGATATTAGATTCTACTGGTCGTACTTCTTCTACCCAAGATTGCTGGTTGAGCGCCTCACCAATGGCCCTTGCTCTGGCATTATCCTCTTTTAACTTTGACAGGTGATGATCTAAAGCATAAATACCGGCAGCTGCAAGATAACCCGCTTGACGCATTCCCCCACCTAAAACCTTTCTTACTCGCCTAGCTTGCTTGATGAAATTAGTAGATCCTATTAAAACAGAGCCTACTGGTGCACCCAACCCTTTGGATAAACAAATGGAAATAGAATCAAAACGATCCCCTACCTCTTCGGTGGTATCCCCAGTTTCTACCAAGGCATTAAAAAGTCTAGCCCCATCCAAATGCAG
This sequence comes from uncultured Saprospiraceae bacterium, assembly GCA_964410725.1. GTDB lineage: Bacteria > Bacteroidota > Bacteroidia > Chitinophagales > Saprospiraceae > CALAZP01. The sequence continues at coordinate 45,690 of CAYPID010000017.1, read as the reverse complement.
CTGCAACCCTCTTTTTTTGCATAAATCTGTTATCGGACTAATTTCCTCCAATCGATATATGCTTCCCCCACCCTTATTGCAGGTATTTTCCAAGACTACCAAACTGGTCTTAGGAAGCCAGTCAAAATCAGGCTTAATGGAAGCTTCAATCTGCTCAGCGGTAAGTTTGCCATTTTTCCCGGGAAGTAAATTCACGCTAATTCCAGATATGAATCCATAGCCCGCACTTTCATATTGGTAAATATGGGAATTGATATTACAAATTACCTCATCTAGAGGCTGAGTGTGAACCTTAATTGCAATTTGATTCGTCATAGTTCCAGAAGGGCAAAATACTGCTGCTTCTTTACCAAACATATTAGCCATTTTGAGTTCCAACTCATTAACAGTAGGATCTTGTCCAAAAACGTCATCTCCCACCTGTGCAGACCACATGGCCTCTAACATTGCTGGTGTGGGGGTGGTAATGGTATCGCTAACCAGATTAATCATTTATTCTATTTTTATATGCCTGATAATCAATTGGGACTTCCGTTGAAATGATTCCCTCCACCTGTGCAGACCACATGGCCTCTAACATTGCTGGTGTGGGGGTGGTAATGGT
>CAYPID010000017.1:30858-44986 GCA_964410725.1 uncultured Saprospiraceae bacterium | reverse complement strand
ATCGCTAACCAGATTAATCATTTATTCTATTTTTATATGCCTGATAACCAATTGGGACTTCCGTTGAAATGATTCCTTCAAAAACAAACTGAGCAGGACCGGTTAACCATATTTCCTCAAAAACCCCTAGTTGTGATTGCCGGAAGGCTACTTTTAGTCCACCTCCTAAAGCTTGAATGATTGTTTGCCCAATTCCCAATTGTTTTTCCTCGAAGGCCTTTGCGAGAGCCACTGCGGTAACTCCTGTTCCGCAAGCCAGTGTTTCTTGTTCTACTCCCCTTTCAAAAGTTCTAACAGCAACTTTTTCTTTGGTTTTTTCTGCAAAATTAACATTGGTGCCTGCCGGTAAAAAAGCCTTGTGGTTTCTGTAAGCACTTCCTTTTTCAACTACGGGAAAATTCATTAGATCATCGACCCATATTACGAAGTGTGGCGACCCTGTATTGAGAAAGACCCCATCTAATATGGATTCAATTCCGATTACGTCTGTCATTTTTAAAGCAACTTCCCCATGATCTTGAAAAATAGCTTTATGTAATCCATCAGCAGCTTCGAAGACTACTTCTTGTTGGGCTATCTGAAGATATTGAGCAAAAGAGGCGATGCACCTTCCACCATTACCACACATAGATCCTAACTTTCCATCTGCATTATAATAATCCATAACAAAATCCACCTTATCCGAGGAGTGCAATACCATTAATCCATCCGCTCCTACCCCAAAATGCCGATTACACACCCAGGCTACCCATTTGGCATCTAAAATTTTTCCCGAAGGGAAATCCCTACCGTCTAAAATGACAAAATCATTTCCAGCTCCGTGGTATTTGTAAAAAGACAGCATCTCCATGACTATTGATTAATGATAATTTCATTGGAATCCACTTCAGTTTCCGGAGAACCAAAAGGGACCTCTAAAGTAATATGGCGATAAATCATTAATCCTAACAAAATCAAAATCAGAGCTAAACCATAAAAGGAAAATTTCCATCCCCAGATGTTACCTCCTAACGATTCTTTTTGTTCTTCCATTATTTGGTGCTTTACACAATTAATACTACATTGAAAAGAGTCGAAAAATAATCATTTTGAAGCGGATCATCGGTATAATTATTATCAGTTCCACAGTTTCAGCTGCTTTGACAGTGCTGATCTATCATAATTTTATTCCCCCTTCCCAGGTCATCATACGCGAAGCATTATCCAATCCAATTCCCGCTCAATATCGTCTTCAACATTCCGGGTATAAAGGGGCTGAAGATTTTAATGAAGCAGCTGAAAAAATAACGCCAGCAGTGGTTAATGTTCGTGCAATCAAAGAGACAGCCTCCAATAATCAATGGAATCGAAATCGCAAAATGGGAGCCACTGGATCTGGAGTAATCGTGTCTGCTGATGGATATATTGTGACCAATAGACATGTGGTATTTGGGGCAGATCAATTGGAAATTACCTTAGCCAATAAGCGAAAGTATACAGGTGAACTCATTGGAACAGACCGCACAACCGATTTAGCTTTGATAAAAATTAAGGAGCGAAATCTTCCCTATGCACTATTGGGAAATTCAGATCATGCCGTCATCGGAGAGTGGGTTTTGGCAGTGGGCAATCCCTTTAACTTGGCCTCTACCGTGACCGCCGGAATCATCAGTGCAAAAGGCCGAAGTATTGATATCCTTGAAGGTCAGGATCGAATTGAATCGTTTATTCAAACTGATGCAGCAGTGAATCCGGGGAATAGTGGTGGTGCGTTAGTCAACGCTGCAGGTGAACTTATTGGAATCAACACGGCCATCATTACTCAATCAGGTAGATATGAAGGTTATTCCTTCGCCATTCCATCTAATTTGGTTTCAAAGGTTATCGCAGATCTAACAGAATACGGTATTGTCCAACGAGGCTTACTTGGCGTTTTTATTGATGATATTACTCCGCAATTAGCAGATGAACTTCAACTAAAAGAAGTGGCTGGAGTGCTGATCACACAAGTAGGTATTGGCAGCGGGGCACAAGATGCAGGGTTGAAAAAGAATGATGTCATCATCAGCGTTAATGGAATTTCCACCCCCTCATTACCCAAAATGCAGGAACAAATAGGAAGATTGAGACCAGGAAATCAGGTGATGATTGGCTTTTATAGAAATGGACAGTTAGATTCAGCCCAAGTGGTTCTAAAAAATAAAAGCAATACCACTACCTTAATCAATGCAGCTGATGACAAATTACTTATGGATATAGGGTTTGAAATCAGAGAATTAACTGCAATAGAACAAAAAAGATTGAAGACTTCCGGAGTACGCATCTATTCCATTTATAGAAATAGTTTAATCGATCGAACCAATATGGACCCTGGATTTATCGTCACCAAAATCAATGATCTTCCAGTTTCAGATATCACCTCTTTTTTGGCGACTCTCAAAAAATTCAAACGAGAAATAGTTCTCGAAGGAATTTATGAAGATTTTGAAGGACCCTATTTTTATAATTTCACTCTGGAGGAAATTCTTTAATTTTCATTTATACGAAAAACCCATAAGTATTGAAAATCATAGCAAAAACCTTTGCTGGACTTGAAGAAGTCCTTGCTAAGGAAATCGAAAATATAGGAGGGCAACAGATTGAACCCTTAAAAAGAGCCGTCAAATATGAAGGAAATCAGGAATTACTCTATCAATCCAACTATTTGTTGCGATCGGCTTTGAGAATTTTAGTCCCCTTTTTAGAATTCGAAATCAATCAACCAAAAGACTTATTCCAAAATGCTTACCATTTTAATTGGAATACTTTTTTGAATCCTTCCATGACTTTTGCCATAGATGCTGCCGTGAATTCTGATTTTTATCGACACTCAAATTATCCAGCTTTGATGTTAAAAGACGCCATCGCAGATAGAATCAGAAAGGAAAAAGGAATTCGCCCTTCTGTCGATACCCAAAATCCAGACGTTAAAATCAACCTCCATATTTTCAAAAACAAAGTCACGCTCTCGCTAGACAGCTCAGGAAATTCCCTCCATAAAAGGGGGTACCGAAACCTCACCGTAGCAGCACCTATCAATGAGGTATTGGCAGCCGGAATGATCCTTATCAGCGGCTGGGATGGCTCTATGCCCTTCTTGGACCCCATGTGTGGCTCTGGCACCTTAGTTATTGAAGCTGCTTCCCTAGCCCTGAATCGCCCACCATTGTATTTGCGCCCCTCTTTTGGTTTTATGCAATGGAAAGATTTTGATGCAGGGCTTTGGGACCAAATCCTGAAGGAAAACAATGGAAAAATAAAATCTACCTCTAATTTCGATATCATCGGAAGGGATATCAACAACAAAGGGGTAAGTGCAGCAGGAAAGAATTGCCTAGCCGCAGAACTATACCGAAACATCATCATTGAAAAAGGAGATTTTTTCAAAATGCCAAAAATAGCAGACCAAGGCCTTATCATTACCAACCCCCCCTATGATGAAAGAATGGAATTGACCGACACCATTGGCTATTATAAAAAACTAGGGGATACCCTTAAGCAACAATACACAGGATGGAGCGCTTGGATTATCTCTTCTAATCCAGAGGGTCTCAAAAATCTAGGATTGAAGCCTTCGGCAAAAAAGACCTTATTTAACGGCCCTTTGGAATGTAAATTTCAGCGGTTCGATATGTACGCTGGGAGCAAAAAAACTAAGCCAAATCAAAAAGATTTTTAACGCCGACCGTTCGGGCCGCATTAAAAGCCTCTGCAAATTCAAAACCTGCAGAACGTCCATAACTTCTAGCTTTAGCTATCAGAAAATCCATGAAATCACGCCCGGAAATCGGAGAGGTTAGTTCGTGGGCAAACTCCGGTGTGGACTCTGCATTAAATTGGGATTTGAAAGCAGATACAACTTCCATTTTTTTCTCTATATAACCGCTGATGTCTACAACGAAATCAGGTACTAGGTTGTGATCTTGAATATAATGGTAAACAGCATCTGGCCGCCATCTTTCTTGTGGAGCGCCCGATTCATCAACCGTTTCAATTTTTGCCAATCCTGAATAAAAACAAGCATCAGCTTCCAATTTAGCTGCCCTCCCATGATCTGGATGTCTATCATTCAATGCGTTACATAAAACAATACTGGGTTGGGCCTCTCTTATAATAGAAATGATTTTCCTCAAATTCTCCCTACTATAAGTAAAAAAACCGTCTCCAATATCTAAGTTGCGCCTCCAACTTACTCCCATTCTCCGAGTAGCTTCCTCGGCTTCAGCTGCCCTAATAACTGCAGTTCCTCTAGTTCCCAATTCACCTAATGTCAAATCCAATAAACCTACCTTTTTGCCTAAATCTATATGTTTGAGTAAAGTTCCGGAACAAGACAATTCCACATCATCAGGGTGGACCCCAATGGCCAAAATATCTACTTTAGTAATAAGCATTAATCCTGGTTTTTAAACTTCAAATCTCCATTGACATAGGTTCTCAAGACCTTTGTGTTCAATATTTCTTCCTCCTCACACGTTAATAAATTGTGACTTAATACCACCAAATCAGCATATTTGCCAACTTCTAAACTCCCCTTTTCCTTTTCTTCAAAAGCAGCATAAGCATTGGCCAAGGTGTAGGAATACATAGCTTCCTCCCTGGTCATCGATTGTTCGGGATAAAATGATTTAGGGTTATCCAATCTCTTTCGTGTTACAGAAGCATAAAAACTAGGTAGGGCATCCACCTCCTCCACTGGGGCGTCCGTTCCATTGGTTACCACCGCTCCTGCATCAAGCAAGGAACGCCAAGGATAAGCACCGGTCCTAGCCCTTTCAATCCCTAATCTCTTCTCTACGAAAGGTGCATCAGAAGTACAATGAATAGCTTGCATAGCGGCAATTACCCCTAATTCCGCAAATCTTGGTATATCCTCCGTAGAAAGGTGCTGTGCATGTTCAATTCTCCATCTCCAACTTTCAGCTGGGTTTCTTTCCTCAAAGGTAGCTTCGTAAATATTTAAAACTTCTCTATTCGCTCTATCCCCAATTGCATGGACACACAATTGTAACTGATGATCAGCGGCTAAAGCGGCAATTTGCTCTACCTCTGAAATTGGAGTGGTATTTTGACCAACAAAATCAGGTCGATCTTCATAAGGTTCCAAAAGCCAGGCTCCGAAAGCTCCCAATGCCCCATCGAGATCCGCTTTTATCGCTCTACAGGTAAAAAACCCTTCGCCAGCATTGATGATTGGAAGTTGATCTACCTGAGTTTTCAATTCCTCATAGGGTCTTCTGACCATCGCCCAAAGCCTAATATCCAATTCCCCATTCTCTGCCATTTCTCTATACCGATTAATTTCCTCAAAACTAGAACCAGCATCTTGAAAAGAGGTGATTCCTCTTTCCAAACAAGCTTTTTGCGCCAATTCAATTCCCCTTTTCCATTGAGCTGCTAAATCCTCTTGGGACAAAGAAGATAAATATTCATTGTAAGCTCCGGTAATTAATCCCTGCGCTCTTTCTTCAAAAATTCCTATAGCTTGTCCTTGAGCGTCTCTGACAATTTTCCCACCTGCGGGATTGGGCGTTTCCTTGGAAATTCCTGCGAGTTCCATAGCTTTGGCGTTAGCAAAAAGTCCATGACCACTCGCGTGTTTTAACAATACTGGATTATCGGGTGACAGGGCACTTAGGTCATTATGGTAGGGATAACCTTGAATATTCCTATCCGGTGCAGACAACCATTTTTCTTGATGCCAACCTCTACCAACGATCCATTCTCCTGGCTCTGCTGTTTGAGCTTTCTCTGCAACCGCTTCTACGATTTCATCCCAAGATTGGGCATGCAGGAAATTCAAATTCATGAGGCTACTGCCCAAACCACTGAAATGCCCGTGCCCCTCAATAAAACCTGGCATCACAAAAGCACCATTCAAATCCTCAACCGCTGTTTGATCCCCTGCTAGTTTTAATACTTTTTCAGCGGATCCTAAAGCCAAAATTCTCCCATCGTGAATGGCAATAGCCTCGGCCATTTCTAAATCCCTATCTAGGGTATAAATTTGAGCGTTGGTTAAAATCAATTCCGGCTCGACTTGGTTATTACCACATCCAATTAAAAATAATAAACCCAGTATTCCAACTATTCGCATTCCTTTTAATTTTGTTGCTCGAAAGATAGGAATATCTAACTTTGAAGTCAAATTAAGTTTATGGAGATCACTATAAGAATGGCTACCTTAAAAGACATGGAAGCAGTACACCAGCTGGTGAACGAGTTGGCCATTTATGAAAAAGAACCGGAGGCCTTTGTTGCCCCACTTAGCGCTTATCAGGAAGATTTTAAAAATGGAATCTTTGAAGTTCAGGTGGCTGAAATGGAAGGAAAAATTGTAGGTATGATTTTCTACTATATGGCCTACTCTACCTGGAAGGGGAAAATGCTCTATTTAGAAGATTTTGTAGTCGCCCAAAAGTGGAGAGGCAAAGGAGTAGGGCAAATGTTATTTGATAGATTTCTTCAAACTGCCCACGAAAAGAATTGTGTAATGGTGAAATGGCAGGTCTTGGATTGGAATGAACCTGCCATCAATTTCTACGAGAAAAATGGAGCTACAGTTGAAAAAGGTTGGTACAATGTAAAAATCATTTTCTAAGGCGCAAGCCTTTGCTTCACCCAGTCTCCACCCGATTCCAAAATATAGTTTACCCTATCGTGAAGGCGGCTTCTTCTCCCTTGCCAGAATTCTATTCTTTGCGGTTGGACCAGGTACCCACCCCAATGGTCAGGCATCGGAATTTCATCCTCCGGACCATACTTTTGATCTAATTCAAGAAAAGCTTTCTCTAATGAGGCCCGATCTATTAAGGTGCTTTGGGGAGAAGCAACCGCTCCGATTTGACTTCCTCTAGGCCTGGTTTTAAAGTAAGCGCTGGAAGTTTCTGTATCAATTTTGGAAACTACGCCCTCAATTCGGACTTGTCTTTGAATCCCTAACCATAAAAAAACCAACGCTACATGGGGATTTTTCTCCATCGAGCGTCCCTTTTCACTGTTATAATTGGTGTAAAAGACAAACCCCTCAGGCTCCAATGCTTTGAGTAAAACTACTCTGGCAGATGGGTAACCACCATCGTTGATTGTGGCCAAAGTCATCGCATTGGGCTCTGGCATTTCCGCTTTTATAGCATCCTCGAGCCAATTCTTAAATTGAACGAAAGGATTTACATCAGCATCCTCCAAATTGAAGGGCGCTGATGAGTATTCCTGTCTTAAATCTTTTATATTTTCAAGCATTACCACCCAGTTTAAAATGAAAATTTACGAAGTTTTAATTTCATTCTATAAATCAACCAATACATAGCGGGGACCACCACAAGAGTTAGAAATGTAGCAAAAGTAAGCCCATAAATTACAGTCCATGCCATGGGTCCCCAAATTGCAGTATTATCACCACCTATATATATGTTGGGATCCAAATCAGAAATTAGGGTGAAAAAATTAAAATTGAACCCTATCGCCAATGGAATCAAACCTAAAATAGTGGTGATGGCTGTAAGAAGGACCGGCCTTAAACGAGTAGCTCCACCTTTAATAATAGCGTCTTTCATATCCTCCTCCAAAAGCAGTTCCTCTTCTGAAAGTCCAAGTTTGGCCTTTTTTTCTCTCACCAATAATTCAGTATAGTCTATCAAAACTATCGCATTGTTAACCACCACACCTGCTAGTGAAATAATACCCACTCCCGTGAAAACCACCGAAATATCCATACCAGTCAATGCATAACCCAAAAACACCCCTATGGTACTAAATAAAACGGACAAAACAATAATGAAAGGAAATGCGACAGAATTGAATTGGGCGACGATAATTAAAAAGATGGCAAACAATGCAACTAAAAAGGCCGTGCTTAAAAACTCCATATCTTCAGCTTGTTGAGCTTGCTCCCCAGTAAATTCATAATTCATCGATGCAGGCAAAGGAAAATTTTCCATGTCTTCCTTCAAAGCTGCAACAATTTCATTGGCATTATACCCCTCCAAAACATTAGAGTAAATCGTTACCACCCGGTCCAAATTTTTCCTTTTTATGGAACTATAAGTAGAAGAATACTCTACAGTAGCCACTGCAGAAATAGGCACTTGAGATATTTGACCATTTGCTGGACTTCTAAAAGTTACCTTTTGATTCAATAACTTATCTACATCATTCCGGTATTTATCATCTAAGCGCACCATTATTGGATAGTCATCTTCACCTACCTTAAACTTTGAAACTTCTTTTCCAAAAACTGCTGTACGAAAGGCATTGGCAATGTCATAAGTTGAGATTCCATAACGCCTAGCCGCCTCTCTATTAATATTCACCAATAATTCTGGCTTACCTACCTTTATATCAGCTTGTAACTCTTCTATTCCGGGTATTCCCTGTTCATTTAGATAATTGATTACCACTTCTGAAGTAATAATTAATTCATCAATGGCCTCTCCTTGAATTTCAAGATTAATGGGTTTTCCTGTCGCTGGTCCATCCACATTCTTTGCAATAGTGAGCTGTACTCCTGGAATTCCCTTTTGAACCGCTTGTCGAATATCATCCATGACGTCCCAAGTAGAAATACCATTTCTTTCTTCGTTAGGGACAAAAGAGACCGTAAGTCTCGCTTTGTTGGGAGAGGCTCCTGGTTCAGGAGGGCTATTGGGATCTGAAGTGTTTTCACCAATTTGAGATAAAACAGCTTCTACAATATCAGAGTAAGGTGCAATGGCTTGCTGGATTTTGCTTTCTAAATCCAACATGATTTGATTGGTCGCTTCAATATCCTTTCCCATCGGTAACTCCACAAAAGCATTAATATAAATGGGTTGTGCATTGGGGAAGAAGATCACTTTCGGGCTCTTGATAGCCAATAAGGCTAACGCCAAAAAAAGAAGAACAAAACTTCCCAAAAAGATAGTCACTGGAATTTTAAGCGCTCGAGTTATAAATTTATCATAACCCCGCTCCAATTTAGGCAAGATATTGAGTTGAAAATTGTACGAGGCTGGCCTCAACAAATAAAAAGCAAATGCATTAATCAGACCGCCAATAAAAAGAATATTCCTCAACCATAAAACACCTATAAAGTGAAATAATACGGCTATACCTAAAACGATTAAGGTGCCAAATAATACGTTTTTTCTCCTAGATCTCCTGACAGCAATTTCATCAGAAATCTGGTCCACCTTCATGTATTTGGAGGTAAAAACCGGATTGATGACCAAGGCTACGAAAAGTGAAGAGGTGAGTACAATTATTAATGTTATGGGCAAGTATTGCATAAAACTGCCAATGATACCGGGCCAAAAGGCCAGTGGTAAAAATGCGGCTAAGGTAGTTGCGGTGGAAGCTATAATGGGCATAGCCACTTCCCCTGCACCATATTTGGCAGCCTCGTATCCACTATATCCATCTTGCATATAACGGTATATGTTTTCCACCACCACAATAGCGTTATCCACTAATAATCCCAACGCTAAAATTAAAGCAAAAAGAACGACGATATTAAGCGTCACTCCGGTGAGGTACAAAAACAAAATACCCATTAACATGGATAATGGAATTGACAAACCGACAAAAAGTGAATTTCTTACTCCAAGGAAAAATAATAAGACCAAAATAACTAAAATGACCCCTGAGATAATACTATTTTCTAAATTATTAACTTCTTTTCTAGTATTGATAGATTGGTCATTAAACAACGAAATAGTTACTTCTGAAGGGAATTCACTTTTTACTTGAGCAATGATTTCCTTAATCTTGTCCGATGCTTCCAAAAGGTTTTCTCCTTGCCTTTTAATGACATCTAAAGAAATCACAGGTAATCCATCAGCTCTGGCAATACTGGTCCTCTCTTTATATCCAAAGCTGGCTTGCGCAATATCTTTTAAAAATATTGGACGTTGATTTTCACTTTTGATGATCATTTCTTCTAACTCAGCAACATCTTCAAATTCACCAACAATCCTGATCGCCCTTCTAAAATCACCATTGACAATCTCCCCACCTGACATCGTCAAATTCTCAGAAGCAATTGCATTTTCAATATCCATAAAAGATACCTCTCTGGCTTCCATCTTTAATAAATCAACATCAATTCTAACCTCTCTTTCTAAAGCTCCTTTTAATTCAACATTAGTAATTTCGTCGAGCGACTCAATTTTATCTTGAAGGTATTCAGCATAACCTCTTAATTCATCATTGGAATAATCCCCACTCACATTAACCGTTACAATAGGAATTTCTGAAGTATTAATTTCCAGAACCGTTGGGTCGGCATCCAAATCATTTGGCAATTCTTGTTTGGATTTATCAATTGCGTCCTTGACTTTTCTAACTACATCTTCCAACTCTAGTCCTGAATCAAACTCCGCTGTTATGACAGAATAGTCCTGCAGTGAAGTAGATTTAATGTCTTTAAGTCCGTTGATGGATTGTAGTTCTTTCTCAATGGGGCGTGTTATCAAATTCTCAATATCTTCAGCGGAGTTTCCAAAATATGGGGTATTGATATATACGGTTGGCAAATCAACATCTGGAAATTGCTCTTTAGGCATGCCGTTATAACCCTGAATACCGAATAAAAGAATCATTACAGTAATCAGAAAAATACTCGTTGAATTATCCACTGCAAAAGACGACAGTGAAAAATTTCTCTTTTTTAATTCACTCATTTTTTTTCTTGGCTTTTAGTCTACTAAGGTTATTTTCTGCCCATCAATTAAACTCCTAGCTCCCTCTTTAATCAGCATTTCCGAAGCATTGATCCCAGATCTCACAACGATCTCTCCCCCAAAAGCAGGTCCAGTCTCTACCACGCGTTTTACCGCCAGGTGTGAGCCTCCCTTTTCTTCCATAACCATGATGTACCTATCTCCACTTACATCTTGCTGTACTAAATCTAAAGGCACTTTAAGCACTTCTAATTCCGAGTAATCATTAATCATTATAAATGCGAGCAAATTAGGTTTCAACCATTTTTGGTTGGGGATGTCTATTTCAATTTTGAAGGTTCTATTAGAAGGATCAATGACCCGACCAATTTGTCGAATAACTCCCTTTACCTTTTCTTCAAGAATAGGAAATTCAACTTCCACTTCATCTCCAATCCCTACGGACTTGAGGAGGGTTTCAGGAACGTTACCCTCTACCTTTAATTGATTGTCATCAAGAATTTGAACAATCGGCATTCCTCCACCTGCCATTTCCCCTGTTTGAAGCAGTACCTGCTCTATGACTCCTCCTCTGGGAGCAAAAATTATTCCCTTACTGATCTGAAATTCTAATGTGGCGATACTTTTTTTCAATCGCTCTACGCCATTTTCAGCCTCCAAAAATTGAATCTCTGACCCAATATTTTGTTCCCACAATCTTTTTTGTTTGTCGTACACCGTTTGTGCCAGCTCTAAAGCTGTCTGTAGTTCATCTAATTGTTTGCCAAGAGATTCCAAATCTAAAGCGGCAATTTTTTGACCTTTGGTTACCCTATCTCCTTCTTTTATGAATAATTGCTTAATTCTACCTGGAATCTCAGAAGTAACTTGAACCAAATCCTCGGCTATGACCACCCCCTGTACTTCTACAAAGTGCTTGAAATCACCTATCTGAGCTTCTACCGCAGTGACTACTGGAATTCTCTCATTACCTGTAGTTTGGCCGTTAGACGCCAACACACTCTCTAATTCCGTAATTTCATCAGATAAGACTTTGAGTTGGTTTTTCTTTTCTTTCAACAACGACGCTTGTTCTTCTATGCTCATATCCTTTACATCGGTTTGTACGGAATTTCCACATCCTACAAGCAATAAGGATAATAGTGCGTAAGTAAATATTTCTTTCATTGGTTTGATATTTATTATTTGGGTTATTTTCCTAAAGCATACTTGAGGTCAAGACCAGCTTTGACATAATCAAATAGTGCATTTAAATAGTTTCGTTGAGTGGCGTACAAAGATTGCTCGGCTTGAATAATCTCCAAACTACTCCCGACTCCTTCCTTGTATTTGATAAGGGTAGTTTCATAGATTCTTTTTGCGAGTTCTAAGTTGGACAACTGATTATCGTACCTCTTTTGAGCTCCAATGAGAACTTCCTTTCCATTTTCCACTTCAACATTGACCAAATTCTTTAGCTGATGTAATTGATTTTGAGCTTGTTCTAAATCAATTTTAGCTCGACCAATTTTAGCTTTTTTGTCCAAGCCATCAAATATGGGAACGTTGACTCTAAAGCCAAATACCCCCGTAGGTGCCCAGAAGCCGTCTTTGAAATTATCTCCTTGATAATTTTGGGAATAAGAACCAAATAATCTGATGCTAGGCAGATATCCTGCTTTAAAATTCTTAACATTCATTTCATTTAATTCTATGCCAGTCTGTGCCAATTGGAATTCAGGTCTAACTTCTACCATTGGTTTTTCAGATTTCCACTGATCAAATTCCACCAATATCAAATCTTCTAGATCCGATTCGATATTAAGAGGAGTTGATTGTGGAAGTCCAATCGATAATTTCAATCCGTTCAGCGCGCCTTCATATTGATGCTTAAGATTGTCGTATTCCACTTCTAAATTAGCCAACGATAATAGTTGCCTGTCCACATCTAATTTTTCAACAAAGCCATTTTCGAAAAGCGCTTGGGTTTCCTTGACAATTTTTTGGAGACTTTCAATATTTTTTTCGAGAAGTTGGATGTTTTCACGGAGTAAAACCGCAGGTAAAAATGCATCGGTTACAGATTCCTTAACTTGTTTGACTTTCGTTTCAAATTCTCTAAGTGCATATTTTTTGTAAGCTCTTGCCGCTTGCAAGCCTACAAAATAAGTCCCATCAAATAGGACGGTTTCAGCTGATACCGTCGGACTAAAATTATTTTTAAGGAAAAATGAAGCCTCGCGGTTGACTTCCTGATCTGGATTAAGACTCTGAATTAACAGCACAAACGGCTCCGGCAAGGGTTGCTTGGGAACTTGAAAATACTGTTGAAAATTGATGTTGGCACTAATCTGAGGAAGTCCCCATGCCCTTCTTTCAACAATTAAATAGTCTGCATCCACTATTTCTAGTTTCGCATTTTTTATTTCAATATTCTCTCGGAGTGCTTGTTCAATTGCCATTTCTAAAGTAAGGGCAGGTGGATTTTGTGCCATCAATTTCCCCACTGAAAGAAGGGCGACAATCGGTACAAAAAGAGCATAAAAAATAAGCCGGTGCATTGATATGATATTTAGTGAGTTTAATTCTTTAGAAGTTTATCCATTTTTTGGTTGAAAACCGCAAGTCCCTTTTCAGATACAATTCCTCTTAAGTGACATTCTATGGCCTGAAGGGGTACCTGATTAAAATTGGGAAAGTTCTTTGGGAATAATCTTCCATCTATAATCGCTAAAGATTGACCTAAGTAGATTCTAGCCACAATTTCCGGATTGATATTTTCCCGGTATAAACCTTGAGAAATTCCCTTTTTGAGGTTCTTAATCAAGACCTTCAGCATATATTTTTGATGGAGAGATTCTATGGAATTCCAGGTATTTCTGTGATATTTTTTTAGGTCAAAAATGGTGCTCTGTGAAAGTTTCTTAAGAATGTCAATCTTTCTTTGAGCTACCATCAAAAGTTCTTCTATAGCGTCGGTAGACTGAGAGGTGGTCTGCTCCAGAATTTCCTTTTCCTTTTCAATTTGAGCAGTAAAAATTTTTTCTATAAGTTCGTTCTTATTACAAATAGTTTGATAAAGGGTCTTTTTGGAAATTCCCAATTCAGAGGAAAGATCATCCATAGAAACACTTTTGATTCCAAACTTTGTAAATAGTTCGAAAGCTTTATCCAGAATCTGAACCTTTAAATCCAATGTTTATTTGTTTGGGTTAATGCTACAGAAAACCTTGAAAACTTTCAAATGTTTCAAAGTTTCCAAAGTTTTTTAGAAGTTTCGACTAAACCTCTGTTTTAACCGATAAAGTCTTCCCAATCTTTTGGAGTGTCAATATCAGTAGCTGCCTCGTTCAAAGGGAGGGAATACACCTGTTCAGCCTTTTCTTGGAATAGCTTTCTAGCCCCCCGATCACCTTTCAAGTTTTTTAGAAGTTTCGACTAAACCTCTGTTTTAACCGATAAAGTCTTCCCAA
>CAYPID010000017.1:0-30758 GCA_964410725.1 uncultured Saprospiraceae bacterium | reverse complement strand
GTAGCTGCCTCGTTCAAAGGGAGGGAATACACCTGTTCAGCCTTTTCTTGGAATAACTTTCTAGCCCCCCGATCACCTTTCAAGTTTTTTAAATTTCCGTACCACTTTTTTGGAAAGATAGCTGGGACTCCATTTATACTGCTATAAAACGAACTGACACAATATTGGCATTTTTTTTGGTAAAAAGTTTGAATTAAATCCATCAAATGTGATTGTTGGATAGCTAACTGATCGGCTAAAATCACCATAATACCTTCAGGTTTTTCCATTTCAGCTTGTTGCACTCCAACGGATATAGAGCTTCCCATTCCTTCCTTCCAGTTAGAATTGTAAATGCAATTAATGGGATAGTGTACAAGTTTTTCTTCCACCTCCTCATTGTAAGCTCCGGTTACCACTAAAGTTTTAGTATTGGGAAGGGCGGTGGTTAATTCAACCATATTTTCTATTACCGTTTTACCCTTCCATGGAAGTAATTGTTTAGGTGCTCCCATACGACTAGCGCTACCTGCTGCGAGGATGATAATGACCAAATTTCCCATCAGTTTAAGTATCTTGGTTCAAAATAAGGATTTGTTATGAAGGAGCACCCTCTAATTCCCCACATTAATCCAGCCACAGGGATTCTTATCAACAGTAAGAAGACCATTACTGCTTGGTCTTTCTTTGATTGGGCCAATTCTGCTTTTGCGCTGGTCATTACTGTTGCTATATTTCCTTCCTACTTCATATCGGTCACAGAAGATAACATTCCTTTTTTCGGGTGGCAAATATCTAATAGTGCTTTATATGCTTATGCTATTTCATTCTCCTACATGATAATTGCCTTTTTTTCTCCCCTTCTTTCAGGTATAGCTGACTCAGGTGGTCGAAGGATGTTTTTTCTAAGGACATTTACTATAATAGGCTCTTTTTCTTGTATTGCACTTTTTTTGTTTACCGGCATGGATAATCTTTGGTTTGGGACCATTGCTTTTATGATGGCAATGATTGGGTTCTCTGGCGGATTAGTATTTTACAACTCTTATTTACATGACATCGTTAGTTCGGAGCACTATGACCAAACAAGTGCAAAAGGCTATGCTTATGGATATATTGGAAGTGTCATTTTACTGATAATCAACCTAGCCATCATCCTAAATTTTGAATTTTTTGGTTTGAAAAGTGTCGAAATTGCTACTAGGCTTTCTTTCTTGATGGTTGGGTTATGGTGGATTGGCTTTGCTTTAATTCCCTTTGCTAAATTACCTCGAGATTCCCGAATTCCTTTTAAAAGGGAGTTCTTAAAAAGAGGGACAAAAGAACTTAAAAAGGTTTGGAAAGAAGTCAAACCTCGAAGAGATATTAAGGTGTTTTTACTTTCCTTTTTCTTTTATAGTGCTGGGGTTCAGACGGTTTTATTTTTAGCTGCCACTTTTGCTGAAAAAGAATTGGCATTTGGTACCAGCCAACTCATAACAGTTATATTAGTTTTACAAATTTTAGGAATTGCAGGAGGTTATTTATTCGCTTTTTTATCCAACAAAATGGGCAACATCAATGCGATTTTACTGATGTTGTTTATCTGGATGTCTGTTTGTTTTGCAGCATCTTTTGTTTACGAACAATTTTACTTTTACGTCATGTCTGGATTTGTGGGTTTACTCATGGGAGGAATTCAGGCCCTTTCTCGATCTACTTATGCTAAATTAGTTCCTGAGGAAACACATGATGTGACCTCCTATTTTAGTTTTTACGATGTTTTAGAAAAAATTGCCATTGTCCTGGGAACTTTTATTTTTGGTTTCATTGATCAGCTATTTGGCAATATGAGGATTAGTATTTTGTTCCTAACTATATTCTTCGTCTTAGGTATGATTCTATTGCTTAAATTAAAAAAGGAAAAACTAGCCCTATGAGCAAAATAGAAACTGTTGTATTCGATTTAGGAGGGGTTCTCATTGATTGGAATCCTATTTATCTCTACACTAAAATTTTTGGAAATAAAGAGAAGGCGCAATCCTTTATAGATAAAGTTTGCACTTTAGATTGGAATGAACAACAAGATGGCGGCAGGAGCATCAAGGAAGGAACAGAGTTGCTCATTGGTCAATATCCTCAATATTCTAAGGAAATTAAGGCCTATTACGATCGTTGGGAGGAAATGTTGAGTGGTCCAATCTATGGTTCAGTTGAAATTTTAAACCAGCTACACAATAGCAAATCTCATCGATTATACGCATTGACCAACTGGTCAGCAGAAACTTGGCCAACCGCTTTAGAGCTGTATGACTTTCTGCACCACTTTGAAGGAGTGTTGGTTTCCGGTCAAGCAGGTCTTAAAAAACCAGATCATAGAATCTACCAATTACTTTTTGAAAAATTTGACATTATCCCTCATCAAGCTCTGTTTATTGACGACAACCTAAGAAATATTAAAGCTGCGGAAGAAGTAGGACTGAATACCATTCATTTTAAGAATCCCATAGATTTAAAAGAAAAACTTTCAGCTCTGCAAATTATATAGTGCTTTCAAAATTTACTTTTCGTATCATTGCAAAAAAATATTAAAATCCATGGACACTTCTAACAAATCTAACCTAATGGATTGGGTTTTATTTCTAGTATCTACTGTAGTTTTAGTTTTTATGTTGATTTACGTGAATGAATGGTTTTGGTTGGCTCTTCCATTTTCCTTAACCTATTTGGTTAAGGCCTTAAGAGTCATGTAAATCAAGATTCTAACACATAGTCCAATTTCATATTCTCCAGGGCAGCTATAAACTCACTATCAACCATAATCTTTTTGTTGGTAGCTCTCATTCGCAGTGGTTCACTTAAGCCGGGTTCAAGAAGCTCGAATTTCAGAAAATGAGGCCCCGGTTTGTTTGAGGCTATTTCCTGAATGTCATTAAGTAAACTAACGGTTAAAAACTGCATGGGAATTTTAATGGAGATTCCATTAGTTTTCTCTCTCCCTATGGCTTCTAAAAAACGCATATCCACAATTTTAAATTCCAGTCCATCTCCTTTCCATCCCTTTTGGAATTTTCCTTTGAGATACAGCGCTTTACCCAGTTCAATTAAATGTTTGAATTTTTGGTAATCCTCTCCGAAAATTCTAAATTCTTTGCCACTTTGGAAATCTTGAATTTCAAAGAAAGCAAAGCCATTCCCGTTTTTACTAACCCTATGGTTGACCTCGGTAACTAATCCTGCTATCGATATTAAGCCCCTAGATGCGTGTTGCTCCATTTGTTCAATACCGCAGGTGGTATGATGTTTGATTTCAGCCCGATAGATATCTAATGGGTGTCCACTGATGTAAATCCCAGTCACCTCCTTTTCCCTATTGAGTTGTTCAATCAAACTCCAAGGGGTGGTCTCTGGATAACTAGGTTCTGGAATCATAACTTCAGTAGAATCGCCAAATAGTGAAATTGATGCTTCTGCCTTTTGGCTTTGGTATGCCTGGCCATATTTTAAACCGTGTTCCAAGAGTGAATCATATTTTTCCGAAGGAGCAAAATAAACTGCTCTATGAATATTGGTAAAACAATCAAAAGCACCACCTAAAGCCAAACTTTCTACTACTTTTTTATTGACGGCTTTTAGGCTGAGTCTTCTCATCAAGTCAAAAAAACTGTTGAAAAAACCATTGGCATTTCTTTCTTCTAAAATTTCAGATACAGGTCCCTCCCCTACTCCTTTTAATGCCGACAAACCAAATCTAATTTTTCCAGCCTCATTTACACCAAAATCGGATTGACTTTCATTGATATCTGGCCCTAATACTTCAATGCCCATTCTTTTGCATTCCCTCAAGAAAAAAGTCACCTTTGAAATGTCATTCTTATTGTGAGTAAGAACTGATGCCATAAAAGCAGCAGGAAAATGAGCTTTAAGGTAAGCGGTTTGAAAGGCAATAAAAGCATAGCAGGTAGAGTGGGATTTATTAAATGCATAAGATGCAAAGGCCTCCCAATCTTTCCAAATCTTTTGCAGAATCTGTTCTGGGTGACCCATAGAAATGCCCCCTTCTAGGAACTTTGGAAAAAGCTGGTCGATTAAATCCCTCTTTTTCTTCCCCATTGCTTTTCTTAAAACATCTGCCTCCCCTTTGGTAAATCCCGCTAATTTTTGGGACAAAAGCATTACCTGCTCTTGATACACTGTTATCCCATAGGTTTCACTGAGATATTCTTCCATGGCAGGAAGGTCATATTCAATAGGCTCTCTTCCGTGCTTTCTTGCGATAAAATTAGGAATATACTCAAGTGGGCCAGGTCTATATAGGGCGTTCATAGCGATCAAATCCTCGAATGCAGAAGGCATAAGTTCCTTTAAATATTTCTGCATTCCAGCACTTTCATATTGAAAAATACCTATTGTGTCTCCCCTTTGGAACAACTCGTAAGTACTTTCATCATCAAGCGGAATCTTTTCGATATCTATCTCCTTTCCGTGAACCTCATGTACAATTCTTACCGCATCCTTTATAATAGTCAGGGTTTTCAACCCTAAAAAATCCATTTTCAAAAGACCAGCTGATTCTGCAACACTGTTGTCAAATTGAGTAACCAGAATATCTGAACCTTTATCTATTTTAACTGGTACATATTTGGTAATCTCATCTGGTGTAATAACTACTCCACAAGCATGAATTCCAGTATTTCGGACGGAACCTTCTAATTTCTTGGCCGTTCGAATCATTTCTCCTATAGCATCTCTGTTTTCTGATAACTTCCTGAATTGATAGGTTTTTTCTACTTCTTCCTGATTAAGAACCCCCTTTAATCCAGGATCAATATCATTATCGGCCAGAACATTTTGAAGATTGGCTTTCAAATGTGTAGGAAAAGTTTTGGCAACTTTATCCACTTCTGACAAAGGAATATTCATTACCCTTCCAACATCCCTCAAACTCATTTTGGCAGCCATTGTACCGTAGGTTACAATCTGCGCTACTTGGTTTCTGCCATATTTCTCAATCACATAATCCAACACCCTTTGTCTGCCTTCATCATCAAAGTCGATATCGATATCAGGCATAGAAACGCGTTCAGGATTTAGAAAACGCTCAAAGAGTAAATCATACTTAATTGGATCTACGTTGGTAATGCCCAAACAATAAGCAACGGCAGAACCAGCAGCAGACCCTCTTCCTGGTCCCACTGCCACCCCCATTTTTCTAGCGGTATTGGTAAAATCTTGGACAATTAAAAAATATCCAGCATATCCAGATTTTTCAATGACCTCTAACTCAAAGTCTATCCTTTCTTTTATCATCGAAGCCTCATCGCCATATCTAGCCTTAGCGCCTTCATAGGTCAAATGTCTTAGGTAGCTTTCCTGATTATTAAAATTAGGGGGTATAGGAAAAGCGGGCAATAGTACGTCCCGCTCTAAATTTAAATCTTCAATTTTATCAAAGACCTCTAATGTATTATCCAATGCCTCGGGAATATCCCCAAAGACAGTCCCCATCTCTTCTTTAGTTTTGAAGTAAAAATCAGAACTGGGAAATTTAAAGCGGGATTCTTCTTCAATAAGGCTATTGGTATTTACGCAAAGTAATATATCGTGGGGTTTCCAATCCTCCTCCTCCACATAATGTGCATCGTTGGTGGCAATAACAGGAAGTTGATACTTCTTGGCCAGTTTAATCAATTCTTGGTTCACATCCTCCTGACTGACCCCTAACCCATCAATATTCTTTAATCCTTTATGTCTTTGAAGTTCAACATAATAGTCCTTTCCAAAAAGATCTAACCACCATTTAAGTTTTTCTTCCGCTTCCGCGTATTTTCCGCGGAGTAAGGCTTGAGGTATTTCAGCCCCAATACAGCAACTGGTGGCAATTAGTCCCTCGTGATATTTTTCTATTAATTCCTTATCAATTCTTGGATACTTCCCATATAAACCTTCAATGAATCCCAAAGAACAAAGTTTAGATAAATTCTCATAACCTTTTTGATTTTTAGCCAATAAGAGTTGATGATACCTGATGTCCTGCTCTCCATTAGCCCTGGAAAAAGATTGTCGATGCCTATCCTCTACTAAGTAGAACTCACAGCCAATAATTGGTTTTAATCCACGTTTGTGTGCTTCGGAAACAAATTTGAAAGCACCAAACATATTTCCATGGTCGGTTAATGCCACCCCTTTCTGGCCGTCTAATTGGGCCTTTTTCATCATGGTAGCAATATCCGAAGCCCCGTCTAATAATGAATATTGAGTATGACAATGCAGATGGACAAAATCAGCCATTCAGTTTACTTTACATTAATAAATGGTGAACCAGAGCTGCAAAAGCTGCCCCGGTTATCGGGCCTAATACAGGAACCCAAGCATACTGCCAATCTACCTTAGCTTTGGTTTGCCTAGGTATTAAAGCAAAAACAATTCTAGGACCTAAATCCCTTGCCGGATTGATTGCATATCCAGTAGTACCGCCCAAAGATAAACCAATAACCCATACCAATAATCCCACTGGCAAGGCATCTAAAGAGCCCAGGCCATAAGCGCTAATTTCCATTCCCTCAATTTCAATATTGGGTCCTGCGATGTAAAAAACCCCAAATACCAATATAAAGGTTCCTAAAGCTTCGCTAAAAAAATTATTCTTGTAATTTCGAATTGCTGGAGAGGTGCAGAAGGTACCCTTAACAGCACCTTCGTCAGAAGTAGCTCTATAGTGATCTAAATAAAACAAATAAACCAGCCAGGCCCCGGTCATTGCTCCTAGTAATTGAGCTAAAATATACCCGGGAATTAATTGCATACTAAACTTCCCAGCCAGCGCTAAGCCTACGGTAACCGCCGGATTAAGATGGGCACCACTAAATTGACCAGTTATAAATACTGCTGTAAATACCGCTAGACCCCAAGCTGTAGTAATAATCATCCATCCGGGATTTCCAAAACCAATGGTTTTCTTTAAACTAACATTGGCAACGACTCCGCCACCCAATAAGATGAGGATAGCAGTACCTAAATATTCGGCGATTAAAGCGCTCATAATTGATAATTTTTTGCAATTGACTTAAAATGTATAACTTCTTGGGCAACCCATTCTTCATTTTTGCCCATTTCTTTAGCCATAATTTTTGCAACCTTTTCCGCAATATCTACTGATTCTTTAGCATCTAAAAAAAGGCATCTGGTACGCCTTGCTAATACGTCCTCTAAGGTAACTGCCATTTCTTCTCTAATACTCCATAAAATTCGATTTTTAGAAAGCTCAAACTGCTGACTTAGACTAGTGTTGCCATCAGGATCATCGCTGTATCGCCTGATTTTTTCTAAATCTACTCCATACCTTGAAAGGATATCATCACCAAAAAAATGCTTAGTTGAAAAACCCCATAATTTTAATTTCTGAGTTTGACAGGGTCTTTTCCTTCCCTCTACTTCCAACCCCACCCGATCAACTAAATCCTCAGCCATTTGCCGATAAGTCGTCCATTTTCCTCCCAAAAGATTAAATAAACCACTTTTTGTACGCGTAATTTTATGACTCCTGGAAACTTCTTTAGTCTTTTGGTTCCCATCTCCAGAAGCAGCTAAAGGCCTTAAACCAACGAAAACACTTTTAATGTCACTTTTAACAGGAGGGTTTTCTAAATAATTAGCTGCATTTTCTAAAATAAATTCGACTTCCTTTTCTGTGGCTTTAGGCTCTTCTGTAGCCTCCTCGATTGGGACATCTGTCGTTCCAACTACTAATGCATTCATCCAGGGAACCGCAAAGAGCACTCTTCCATCGGTTGTCTTGGGAACCATTAGTGCAGTACCGGATTTTAAGAAGGAAGAATTAAAAACCAGATGGACCCCTTGGCTAGGCCTAATGGAGTTTGGAGCATTTGGCTGATCTAATTGTATGACATCGTCTGAAAATACCCCTGTTGCATTGACAACAGCTTTTCCCCTGGCTACCCTTTCCTGTCCACTGATAACGTCCTTAAAACAAATTCCAGTTATTTTATTTTCCTCTTTAATGAAATCCGTCAATTCATGGTAATTCAAGAGGATGGAACCTTGGTGAATAGCTGTTTTAGCTAAAGAAATAGCCAAACCAGCGTCGTCAAACTGGCCATCATAGTAGAGGATTCCGCCTTTCAAATCCTTTGTTTTTAGATTTGGAAGATAATTGAAAGTTTCCTGCTTGTTGAGTAATTGAGTTTTTCCAAAACCTAATTTGCCCGCTAAAAGATCGTATAAAAAAAGGCCAATCCCATAAAAATATTTTTGCCAGGTTCGGTAAACTGGAATCACAAAGGCCTGCTTTTTAACCAGCTGGGGCGCATTCCTTAGTAAATAGCCCCTTTCCCGAAGGGCTTCCAAAACTAACTTGATATCTCCATTTTGAAGGTAACGAACTCCTCCATGAACCAATTTGGTGCTTCTAGAACTAGTTCCCTTAGCAAAATCAGATTTTTCAATTAGTAGTGTTTTGTAGCCTCTTTGAGAGGAATCTACAGCAACTCCCAATCCCGAAGCTCCACCACCGATAACAATGAGGTCAAATTCTTCTTTAAAAACCTCAAATGCTTGAATTTGGGAATCTCTATTCATCATCATTGAGTCAACACTTTGGCAATATTCTTTTCCCAGTTTTTTATAATTTTATCCGTATCCAAAAGCTGATTGGGCGTAAAAACTCGATCTTCTTGCCATAAAGACTGCAAGGCGTGAATATCCTTCCAAAAACCTGTTGCCAATCCAGCTAAAAAAGCAGCCCCTATTGCGGTGGTCTCCGTGATTTTAGGTCGGATAACTTTTTCTCCTAACAAATTGGCTTGCATTTGCATCAATAAATTGTTGTTACTTGCCCCTCCATCTACCTTTAAATTTGTAAATTTAGTGCCTGCATCCTTTTCCATAGCTACGATTATATCTCTGGAGCTTAAGGCAATAGCCTCAAGTGCAGCCCGAGCAATATGGCCTTTGGATGTGCCCCTAGTAATTCCAAAAATAGCGCCAGTAGCGCCAGCATCCCAATGTGGAGCACCAAGTCCTGATAAAGCCGGGATAAAAGTAACTCCGCCATTATCCTCCACTGAACCAGCTAAAGATTCTACTTCCGAAGCTGACTTGATAATTCCCAAATTATCTCTTAACCATTGAATCAGCGCTCCCGCTATAAATACGCTACCTTCCAAAGCATAAACCACTTCATCCCCAATCTTCCAACCTATAGTAGTCAACATTTTATTTTTGGATTGAACAGGCTGATTTCCAGTGTTCATGATAGCAAAACAACCAGTCCCATAGGTGTTTTTTACCTCTCCTGGTTTAAGGCATAATTGCCCAAACAAAGCAGCCTGTTGATCTCCAGCAATGCCAGAAATAGGAATTGCCTCTCCCAATAATGATACTTCTGTTTGCCCAATCACCTGACTAGAATCCACTACCGATGGGAGCATACTTTGGGGAACATCCAAAATATCCAATAATTCTTGATCCCATTCCAGCGTATGAATGTTAAACAGAAGGGTCCGACTGGCATTGGTGACATCGGTGACGTGATAATTCCCATTGGTCAAATTCCAAATGAGCCAAGAATCTACGGTTCCAAAAGCTAATCCCCCATTCCTTGCCTTTTCCTTTAAAGCGGCATCTTGGTCCAAAATCCATTTGATTTTAGTTCCAGAAAAATAGGCATCCAAAACTAAACCTGTCTTTTGTAAAAATACTGCATCTTTTCCTTGTGAAGTTAGTTGCTGACAAGTAGCGGCAGTCCTTCGATCTTGCCAAACAATAGCCTTACCTACTGGCTTACCCGTATCTCGATCCCAAACCACCGTGGTTTCCCGCTGATTGGTTATTCCAATAGCGCTAATTTCCGATGCTTGTACGCCATGCTCTACCAAAACAGATTTGATGGCCCTTAATTGGGTATCCCAAATCTCATTGGCATCGTGTTCTACCCAACCTTCCTTTGGAAAATATTGTGGAAACTCATATTGAGCAACTCCAACTTGTTGGCCATTTTGATCAAAAAGAATAGCTCTAGAGCTGGTGGTTCCCGCATCTATAGCCAAAACATATTTTTTCATAGTTTCTTTTTTCTTTCTCATAAAACTATGAAAACGATTCAATAAATCAGGTACCTATTGGTATGAATTTATTAAAAGATATTGCCTCTTAAGGATTTAAAGCTCGTAATTTGGCCCTAGTTCAGTAGATTTTTCTGCATAATACCCGTTGATGATTCTAACTACTTCTTCAGGATCATCCGTAATCGGCATCAAATCGAGATCTTTTTCGCTAATGTTGTGCTCTTTTTCCAGCATTACTTCTTTAATCCAACCTATTAGCCCGGACCAAAATGAACTTCCCACCAAAATGATAGGGACCTTTGATATTTTATTGGTTTGCACCAAAGTGAGGGTTTCAAATAATTCATCCATAGTACCAAAACCACCTGGAAGAGCGACAAATGCTTGAGCGTATTTAACAAACATTACTTTTCTAACGAAGAAATACCTGAAACTGAGATTTTTATTGTAATCGATATATTGGTTGTGCCCTTGTTCAAATGGTAGGTCAATATTTAACCCCACAGAGGTACCCCCATACAAGGAAGCTCCTTTATTACCGGCTTCCATAATACCAGGACCACCCCCGGTAATGATTCCGTAACCTTCTTCTGTCAATAATCTAGCGATATCTAATGCCAATTTGTAAAAGGGATGGTCAGGGGAAGTTCTGGCAGAACCAAAAATAGAAACACAGGGACCTATAGCATTCATACTTTCAAACCCCTCAACGAATTCTGAAATGACCTTAAACATGGTCCAAGAATTCTCCCCTTTCAGGTGCCTCCCCCATTGCTTCATTTGTTTGCCACCTGAAGGACTTGCGGCATATTGATTATGGTGTTTCATATTGTTTATTTTAAATTCCACACATTCTGAATAACATCTTCCAGAACAATTTTTTGTTCACTCAGTATAATCAAACGCTCTATCACATTTCTCAGTTCTCGAATATTCCCCGTCCAATTCACTTTTTTTAATTTTTCTACAGCCTCCTTATCAATTTTCTTCTTGCCGATTCCATATTCCTCACATATTTGTCCAATAAAATGGTCAACCAATAACGGGATGTCTTCTGGCCGATCATTTAAAGAGGGCACTTCAATAATAATAACCGCTAATCGATGATAGAGGTCTTCTCTAAACCTACCAGCCTCTATCTCCCTCTTGAGGTCTTTGTTGGTGGCAGCCAACACCCTTACATTGACTTTGATATCCTTTTCTCCTCCTACTCGGGTTATTTTATGCTCTTGTAGGGCACGTAAAACTTTTGCTTGTGCAGATAAACTCATATCTCCAATCTCATCTAAGAATAAAGTGCCCCCATCTGCTTGTTCAAATTTTCCAATTCTTTGTTTGATAGCTGTAGTAAACGCACCCTTTTCGTGCCCAAACAATTCACTTTCTATTAACTCAGAGGGAATAGCTGCACAATTGACCTCGATCAAGGGGCTTCCAGAACGCTCACTTTTTGCGTGTAACCTTCTGGCTATCAATTCTTTACCACTACCATTGGGTCCAGTGATGAACACTCTGGCTTCAGTGGGTGCCACTTTATCCACCGTCTCTAATATTTTCTTAATAGTTGATGATTCGCCAATAATTTCCTTCAACTTACCATCTGATACTTTCTTTTTCAGGCTTTTGGTTTCTGTGACCAAATTACTTTTATCCATCGCATTGCGAATAGTAATCAGCAACCTATTTAAGTCAGGTGGCTTAGATATAAAATCAAATGCCCCCATTTTAACTGCTTCTACTGCGGTATCAATGGTTCCATGACCTGAAATCATAATAACAGAAGAATCCGGAGACAGAACCATCAAGCGTTCTAATACCTCCATTCCGTCCATTTTGGGCATCTTTATATCCAATAAAATTACATCGAAAAAGATCCGCTTGACCTTGACTAAACCCTCCATACCATCAGTGGCCTCCGTCACTTCGTATTTCTCAAATTCCAATATCTCCCGTAGCGTCCTTCGAATACTAGGCTCGTCATCAATTATTAATACTTTAGGCATTAACTATTATTAGATTAATAAAATATTTAATACGATGTAAAATTGAACAATTTTACTGAAAAAAGGAACTACTGATCGTTCAATGCGCAAATTGCCAACCAAGCCATAAGACCTGCTCCTGTTTGAAGTGCCTTTTCATCAATATTAAATTGACCGGAGTGAACTTGTTGACTATAGTGGCCTTCCTCATTATCTGTACCTAAACGGTAAAAACAGCCTGGAACTACATGGGTATAAAAAGCAAAATCTTCAGAGGTCAAGCGCATGGGTAATTCTTTAACTGATTCTATACCCAAAAACTCTTGGGCATGTTTTCTGCATTTTTCTGTTAACTCCTCCTCATTTACCAAAAATGGATAACCTTCTTGAATAGTAATTTCAGCTTCTCCACCCATACTTTGAGCAATTCCTTCAATTAATTTTTTGATTTTCTTCAACCCTTCCTTCCTCCAACTTTCATCAAATGTTCGAAAAGTACCTTTTAATTGAACCTCATCAGGGATTACATTATAGGTTCCACCCGCTGATTGAATTTTGCCGATATTAAACACTGTTGGAACAACGGGATTCCCCATTCTGCTGACTATTTGTTGGCAAGCAGTAACTATATGGGCAGCAATTAGAATAGGATCTACTGCATTGTGAGGAACGGCTCCATGGCCGCCTTTACCCATAATTCGTATTTCCAACTCATCTGAAGATGCCATCATCATTCCGGATCTGAATCCAACCTGTCCAGCCTTAAGAGTGGGATAGACATGCTGTCCAATAATTCCAATAGGCTGAGGATTTTTTAATACGCCATCCTTAATCATTAAAGAAGCCCCACCTGGAGATAATTCTTCACCAGGTTGAAAGATACACCTGACCGTTCCGGAAAATTTTGATTTCAATTCATTCAAAATATAGAGGGCTCCCAATAAAGAAGTCATGTGAACATCATGACCGCAGGCATGCATGATCCCAGAATGCTTAGATTTATATGGCACATCGTTTTGCTCTTCAATTGGTAAGGCATCCATATCCGCTCTTAGGGCAATGGTTTTATCCGTCCCCTTTTTTGTACCAGTTACCGTGGCGACAATACCTGTCCCTCCTACTCCGGAAGTAAATGGAACCCTATTTTCTTCTAATCGCTCCTGGATATATTGCGCAGTATTGAACTCTTGAAAAGAAAGCTCTGGATATTGGTGGAAATGTCTTCGAATGGTCAGTAGTTTGGGAAATAATTCCTCAGTTTTTTGTTTAATTGCTTCAATCATAAGAATTCCTATTTTTTAACTAAGTCTCTAAGGCGCAACCACTTTTGTGGAAAGAATAAATAACGCTCTTGTACTTTTTCCTTTTGCCGTAAGGCGCTTAAAATTCACCTGGAGCACAATCGAAAACATCGAAGGATAGTAGCTCAATGCTTACCTACAGAATCCTTCTAATCAATGGTCTGAAATAACCAACTTACCAATGTTTCATTAAAAATTGCAATTAATAAAATGGCCAGAATATTGATTAAGAAACCTGCTTTAGCCATTTGGGTGACCGTTAAATGGCCACTGGCAAAAACGATAGCATTAGGAGGCGTGGACATCGGCAGCATAAAAGCACAACTTGCCGCTAGTGTTACTGGAATACAAATCAATAAAGGAGAAATGCCCAATCCAATTGCAATTCCTCCCACTACAGGTAAAAAAATAGTAACCAGGGCCACATTGGAAATGACTTCTGTAAGAAACAGGGAAACCGCCGTTAATCCAATTGCAATTAAAAACCCAAATTTGTCTTTCCCCTCGAAGAATGACCCCACATAATCAACCAAGCCCACCTCATATAGGGCCCCCGCTAAACTCAATCCGCCTCCAAAAAGTAATAAAATTCCCCATGGTAACTTTTCTGTGGCTTTCCAGTCTAAAATGAATTGATTCTCTTTGAAATTCACAGGCACCATAAACAAAGACAAGGTGGCCAGCAATGCAATTGATGTATCAGAAAGGTCTAACCAACCTATCCAATCATTCAACTTAGTTCGAAAAACCCAGCTAAATGCAGTTGCCAAAAATATACCTAATGTTCGTTTTTCCCCCACAGACATTTTACCCAACTCCTCAATTTGCCTCGCTATCAAAGGTCCGGCTTCCTTGAAATTTCCTAACTCATTGGGAAAAATTACTTTCACTATCAAAAAATAGGTGATGGTTATTAATAAAATTGCGAATGGTAAACCGAGTACGATCCACTTGGCAAAAGTCACTTCGATTTGATAAGTTTCCAACATAAAGGCTGCAAAAACAACATTTGGTGGGGTACCAATGATGGTGGCGGTTCCCCCGATATTCGCAGCATAAGCGATACCCAGCATAATACTCAAAGAAAAGTAACGGATTCCTTTGGAGGGGGTACCACTGGTTTGAGAAGTTAATAAATCAATGACAGATAAAGCGATGGGTAACATCATGATAGTAGTCGCAGTATTACTGATCCACATGCTCATGAATCCAGTAGCTACCATGAAACCTAAAATAATACCATTAGCGTTGGTTCCAGTTATCTTAACTATATTCAAGGCGATTCTTCGATGGAGATTCCACTTTTCCATGGCTAATGCCAACATAAATCCCCCCATAAAAAGATATACTATTGGATTAGCATAAGGTGCAGCAGCGGTTTTTAAGTCATAAATCCCCAAAATGGGAAGCAAAATCATGGGTAAAAGAGCTGTTACTGGAATTGGAACAGCTTCCGAAATCCACCAAATTAGCATCAGTACGCCTAAAGCGAGAACCTTCCAAGCGTCAGCTGAGATAACTGCTGGCCCCGGAAGTAATCTGAAAATTAAAAATAAAAGAGGACCTAAGAAAAAGCCAATTTGCTTCAACCTCATAGCAGTATGGCTAATTTTTGGTTTGAATATTTGACACAATCCATTTTCCCACCTGCTCTCCTTGCTCTACACCATATTTAATAGCGGGCATATAGTGAATGCCACCATATAATCTGCTCATTGCCGCCTCTTCGGAAGCTTCAATAAAGGAGCTATATTTTCTAGATGGAAGTCCAAATTCTAACTCTACAGTATCTTCATAAATAAATTCTTCTCCAAATAGATGGGTCAAAACAATTGCGGAAGCTCTTGAGATAACACTATGGCCGCTGGTGTATTCTGGGAAAGGAGGAGTCTGAAGACCAGGCACCCAATTTTCATCTATATATTTATTGATAACAGTTTCAGGTCGAATTAAATTGCTTCGGTATTTTTCATCCCAACAACTGATAAAAGCATCAAATAAGGCGATAGAAGTCATTGCATAAGCTTCTAATGAACTGCCAAAATCTGCCTCTGCAGTTTGACAAGCTACTCCTACTATCCCCATCCAATGGCCACCTGGTGTAATTTTTTTTATGGCATACATTACATGCCCAATATGTTGAGAAACATAAGGGTTACAGTCCCAAAACTTTGAAATAGCAATTCTTTCTTCTCTATCCTCTCCATCTAAAGCTTTGTAAACTTCCATTACTTCTTTGTAAAACGGACTATTGGGGTTCATATCAAATGGCGTAGGAGGTGGTGGAGCAAATTGCTGAGCACTTTTAATTACCAATGGACGGATTTCATTCCAATGTGGCTCAATTCCATCCATATAATCAGGAGGGGTTGGCTGCCAGCGCGCAGGATCTTGGTTGACGGCAAATTTAGGATAGGTTCTAGTTTGACTATACATATCCTTGGAAGCCCATTGGAGGATATGATCGGCAACTTGTTCTCCATAAGTTAAACTGTTTTGGAAAACCTTTTTAGAAATCCCCTCTGCTTTAATCCGATCCATCAAATCCTTTTCAAAGTCTTCCATCTGATGCTCAGAAAAAATTAATTGTTTGCCAACATTTAAAAATGCTTTTATGGAAGCTAAGGCAAAATTGATGGTAAGGCCTTCTTGTGGTGCTGGAATTTCTTGCAACCCATTCAATTGCCCAGCTAAAGAACGATAATTTGGATCTCCCATAGCATTAGCCTCATATCCTGCAATACTTGCATAAGCGTATATTCTAGACGCTACTGGAGGGGAAAAGATATCATGTACAATAACATCAGATAATTGATGAACCATCTCATGAAGGTAATCAGGTTGATTTTTGACTAACTTCAAACTAGCCTCGTCTGAGGTACATCCCGCTAAAAATCCCAATGCGGTTATACAAAGAATATTTAACCATCTCATGTTTAAAAATTTTGCAAATTTGACTCAAAATAATGGTTTCTGTTTATTCACTTACTGATTATTGTCAGTTTTACCGAAGTTAAATAAAAACACCTAAATAGCGATATCCGTTTAGTTATTAAAAATCGGAATGATAAGAAAGGGTACTTTGTTGATTGGGTCTCTATTATTTTCCCTTTGCGCGGCATTTGGGCAAAACAGGTCTTTGAAACTCGAACCCATCACCTCCAAACTAGAAATTCCTTTCGAATTGGAACAGAATTTCATTGTTTTCAAAGTACTTTTCGACAATGCTTTTCCTTTAAATTTTATTTTCGATACCGGTTCAGAGCAGAGTTTATTAATCGATAAAAACATATCGGATATCCTTCAACTTCCGTACAGTAGAGAATTCAAGGTAATTGGGGCCGATCAAAGTACCATACTCAAAGCTTATTTGGTACAGGGAATAGATTTACTAATGGGTAAATTCCAAGTGAAATACAAACCTATATTGGTTTTGGACCAAGATTATTTTCAATTTGAAAAATACACCGGTTTAAAGATACATGGAATTTTAGGGGCAGACATTTTTAAGACGTTTGCCGTTAAAATCGACTATCGAAAAAAAATATTGACGGTAATCAATTACGAGCATCTAGAAAAACACCTCAAAAAAGGGTTTCAAAAAATTCCAAGTGAATTTTATAAATCGAAGCCCTATGTCAGTGGGTTTGCAACACTGGAAGATAAAAATCAAATTCCCTTAAAACTCTTATTAGATACTGGGGCTGGATTGTCAATGTTGGTGTACACCAATACTGATTCGTCATTAACTCCCCCCTCCAAAACCATAATCAATCCCATTGGATTTGGTTTAGGGGGTTATTTAGAAGGCTATCTCGGACGGATCCAACAACTCAAAATAAACGACCAATTAATCTTCAATGAATTGACCACCAATTTTCAGGAAATTGACACGTCCATTACGGAAATCCAAGAGAATGCTCCCAATGGAATATTAGGTAATTTAATCTTACAAAGATTTACTATCATCATAGATTATGTAAGGGGTGGAATCTATCTGAAGCCCCATAGAAAATTCAACAAAAAGATAAAATTTGATCAATCTGGAATCGTACTCATTGCTGGAGGGGAAGAGCTAAAAGACTTTTATGTACATAAGGTAATCCCCAATAGTCCTGCGGCCAGAGCAGGCGTTCAGGCAGGAGATTTAATCCTCAAAGTCAATAACTGGCCAAGTGGGTTGCTGACCCTTTATTCTATTCGAAATAAACTTAAGAAAAAACCTGGAAAAAAAATCAAATTAACCGTATTAAGAAATGGAGAGAAAAAAGTATTTAATTTCCATTTAGAAACACTTATTTAGTTGAGTTAATTTTCATTTATGTTTAAATATTCTTATTTTTGCGGGTCAATTTAAATGATTAATAAAAATTATTTCAAATGTTCGCAATCGTAAAGATAGCTGGTCAACAGTTTAAAGTTGAGGAAGGTCAAGAGATTTTCGTCCACCAGCTAGAAGCCGCGGAAGGAGACCAAGTCACTTTTTCTGACATTTTATTGTTAGATAAGGATGGTAAAGTTTCTGTAGGCAAGCCGTTATTGAACAAAGCATCAGTGGGTGCGACTGTTTTAAACCATCAAAAAGGCGACAAGGTAATCGTCTTCAAGAAAAAAAGAAGAAAAGGTTACCGAGTCAAAAATGGGCACAGACAGTGTTTTACCAAGATTAAAATAGATTCTATTAAAGCTTAAAAGACAAGTAAAATGGCACATAAAAAAGGTGTAGGTAGTACGGATAATGGGAGAGATAGTAAAAGTAAAAGACTAGGGGTCAAGTTGTTTGGAGGTCAAGAAGCTGTGGCGGGGAATATTATAGTAAGACAAAGAGGAACCAAATATCACCCAGGAAACCATGTTTACATGGGTAAAGATTTCACTTTGCATGCTGCAATTGACGGGACTGTGGTTTTTACTAAAAAGAGATCCAACAAAACTTTTGTAAGTATTCATCCGGAAGGTGTTCCAGTGACTGAAAACAAAACAAAGGTTGCTAAAGAAGTTTCCAAAGCTGCCCAAAAAGTAGCGGAACCCGCTGCTACAAAAGCTGCCGCTCCTAAATCAGGTGAGAAAATTACTCTACCTAACGGTAAAAAAGTTACTCAGGACGATTTAAAGTTAATTGAAGGAGTTGGTCCTAAGATAGAAGGTCTTTTGAATGCAGCAGGGATTACCACTTGGGAGGAATTTGCAAATGCATCCCTCGACAAGTTGCAGAGTATCCTTGATGAAGCAGGAAGTAGATACAAAATGCATGATCCTGGTACTTGGTCTAAGCAAGCTAAATTGGCTGCTACAGGTCAATGGGATGAGTTAGTAACCCTTCAGGATGAACTAAAGGGAGGAAGAGAAAATTAAATTTTCTCTCCGTCATCTTTTATTACCCATCCTTGAATATCTTTTTCTAACCATACTTTATACCAAGTATCCATAGAATCGATAATCAAAGTTTTTTTACCCTGAGGTATATTCTCAATTACGGGACTTAAAATATCAGGAGCTAAGTGTATCTTAGCTCCTTTATTATTTAAGGTAATATGATAATTACTGTTGTCCTCAAACTTAAATCTCTCTCTTCCCATAAAAAATGATAATAGGCTCATAACCATTCCAACCAATCCCAAATAAAATCCAATTTTTTTTACGATTCTTTTTTGGGCAAATAGCCAAACTAAACTCAATAATAATACCGACCAACTAAATAAAGTGAAAAGAAAAGCCCACTTGCCGGCACTAAACAGGCCAGAGACTTCAAACAAAATCTTGTCTAGTAAGGAGGTAAATAATACTTCCTGGCCTATTTCCAATTGAAGATTCAGCATTTCAAGGTTATTCTCGATTGATGGATCTTTAGGATCTAGAATCAGGGCTCTTTCATAAAACAAACGTGCCTTTGCTAGATTTCCCATCCTGTGATAGCAATTCGCTAAATTGTAATAAAGATCTGAAGAAGGCCCTTCTGAATTAATTAAATCCTCATAAATTACTGCAGCCTCCTCAAAAGAATTCTCGGAAAAAAACTGTGCTGCTCTTTCTAACTGATCTGCTTCAACAGCTGAACCTTCTAGTGTAAAGGAAAAAACTAAAATAATAAAGAACCATTTCATCCTTTTAATCTTTTGGTATTAATCAAAGAAAATATTCCCGTTGGTCTATTAGAATTATCCCATTTAAAACCCTCCAATTTAAGGGCCTCTTGATCGGCTTCTTGAATAGGTATAAAATAGGAATCCACTTCGTTAAAATTTTTGATGGCATCAACTTCTCCCTCCTTAAACAGAATTACCATATTGCTACTTGAGGATTGATTTACACCAATATAAGCGTTCTCTTCATCCAAAACGTAATATATAGTTTCAGCATTTCCATTCACTGTTACTTTATTGAGGTCTCCTTCTATGAATTGAATATCGATTATTCTCCCCTTAATTTGATTAAAAAGAAGCTCGTCAGGAGAATTAATCATAAATCCATTGCCCGATAACTTTAAATAATCTATAGTCTTATCAGAAAGAAACATAAACATAGAATCAGCATAAAAGGCACTGGTATCAGACCAAAGAATAGGATTTTCGTAAAAACTAAAACGATCCTCCATTTCAATATACTCTAATGAATCACAAATCAATTGGAGATCACTTTTGAAAACTCTGACATCATGAAAAGCAAAAAAAGACCGAAACGTATCCCCCATGATAGAATCTATTCTAGATAAAGCCAAAAGAGTGTCCGCACCCATATACAAGGTATCTCCTTCCATCTCTATGGCCAATAAGGGTCTTGAAAAAGGCTGATTATAGGCCTGAATAGATAATCCATCATCAGATAAAAAGGCAGTATCACAATCAATTCTCATACCTGCTGTTGTATCTATCCAGTGTACATTTCCAGTTGCCCAGCCCAGATCACTATTATCGTCTAATTGAATATTCTGGGCAGTTATTATCTGAGTTTCATCTGCTATTTTAGCATTCCCACTAGCAGTAAATAGATTTTTTTGCTGATCGATAATAATAGCATCTCCAAAAATTTCCCTGTTGCCTTCAAGAATCGAGGCCTTACCAGATAAAAAAGTTTTGCGCTCTAGTTGCCAGTAAAATATAGAATCAGCTTGAGCAGTCCTAATCGAATCCGTATAAACAGCATGGTCGAAAAAAGAAGCAAATTGTGTCTTTTGATTATAACTTCCCCCCTCGGCATATAGGCTGGTACTATCTTTAGTAATTAGGATAGAAGGTCCGTCAAATGTGGCTATTTCTATATCGAATTTGTAGTTTAAAGTATCAGAAAAAAGCTGAAAATCTTCGTGTTCAACATAGACCTCTTCAAAAAAATGTGCTTCCTTTTCATTTACCCAATAAATTCCCGATTTAGAAGATAACACGATACTGTCTGTCTGAATAGATGAACGCGTTAGATACTTTGCCACCTTATTATTTAACTGGTAATCTAAAGAGGAGGTAAATAATTTTTTGTCATCGGAAACCAATACGACATTGCCTTGTAAATTAGCTATTTCAGTTTCCGCATCATAGTTTAATTGATCTGCATATATTGTAATAGAATCGCCCTGTGTAATGATAATATTAGAACTGGCTTGAACCTGACTTTCATTCCAAATCGTAGCACTATCACACTGAAGGATCGCTTGGTTATGGCTCATTACAACATGTCCCACCAAAGTTTGAATATGAATATTTTCTTTAATTTGAAGTTCGTAATTATCAGCATGCTCTACCTTAATTCTATTCTCCTTTTCTACTTGTGACCATGCATCAAAACCACTAATGAATAACAATAAAATCAATAGCATGTCTTTCATGAATCAAGAATTAAATCTGCCAAATCCATTCCAATTTTAGAACTTAAAGCTACTCCCATTCCACCTAATCTAACCCCAACAACTAAATTTTGGTTTAATCTTTTTGCTATCGGGAATTTGGAATTTCCTACACCCAAAATTCCACTCCAGTTATAATCAAATTGATAAGGCTGATTTAAATGAAAAAGCTCTTCTACTAAACTTTTAAGGTGATTTAAAATAATAGGAGTTGTTCCAAATTGAGAGGTGGTCTCTTCTTCAAAATTAATATTACGCCCTCCTCCTATTAGGATTCTATTCCCAATATTTCGAAAATAAACATATCCCCTATCTACATGAAATCCACCTTTTAAAGAAAGGCCTTTTATTGGATTAGTTACTAAAACTTGATTCCTGACGGCCTCTACCTCAAGATGTGGTAACAATTGTTGGGTAAATCCATTAGTAGCCACCACCAATTTAGGCACTGGAATAATCCATCCAAGTGAACTTTTCAAAAATATTCGATGGTCATTTTCTTGATAGACAATCTGTTCAATTGGAAATCCATATAGCAGTTTAACCGACAACTGCTTAGCCCTTTGAATCAAGGATACAAGCATCTTGCCAGTATCAATAAGGCCTTCTAGTCTATTAAAAATAAATCCCCTCATTGGCTTTAGACTACCATTTTCTTGATTTCCTTCAAATAAAGAAAAGCAATCCTCCAAATGAATTTTTTCTTTCACCATTTCATTCAGGTACTCTATCTTTTCAATACAATTTTGGTAGGCCTCCTGATCGCCTTCGGTAAAAACTTCATAACCACCAACTCCTTCATAACCAATACCTTGATCCCCTAACCTTGCCCTTAATATTTGTAGGCCTTGCCATCTTGCTTGAACTAATGAAAACACTTCGCTTTCAGAAGACCTATTTAAATCATCTAAAATTTCGGAAACACTACCAAAACAAGCAAAGCCAGCATTTTTTGAACTTGCTCCCTGGGGGAATACATATTTGTCTAAAACACAAACCTTAAGTTTAGGATTTTTTTCCTTAATAGAAATTGCAGTTGAAAGACCTACTAGTCCACCGCCCAGAATAAAAATATCGGCCTTAGGAACCAGAGATTGGGCCTCCCAATAACTTAAATTGCTACCTTCCACGGAACACTTTATATTTGATAGAAAAAAAATGATTCAAAGAATTCAAAGTATTTATCTTTTTATTGGAATGGTTATAGGCATTGGATCTTGGGTAATTGACTATTCATTACCATCCATGATGTTACAAGTTGTTTATATCAGCACTATACTCTTATTGTTAGTGGCCATTTTTAGTTACAAAAATAGGAGATTGCAGATTTTCCTATCTATAATTGCCGGAATAACTTTTTTAGTATCGCAAATATACCGAGCCTTAAATTTTCAAATAGAATTACAACCCTTTATTACGGGAATAGGCACTATAATTTTTTATACCTCTATCTTTTTTGCTGTAAGAAATATTCAAAAAGACGAAAGGACAGTTAAAGACATTAATAGACTGAGGTAAAATAAAAAGGGGTCCTAATTTAAAATTAAGACCCCCATTTATATCCACTTTATAAATTAATTTGGACGTTTCTTCGCTGAGTAATTCACTTTTAATTGTCCAGACTTTCTTAATTGAGTTTTGACGTCCTGAACAATTCCCATAGTAACTTCTCCGTCTACTCTAAGGGAAGAAGTAATTCTAGGTCTTTTAGCTTCCGGCACTTTAATTTTGTGCTTTTCAAGGAATAGTGGAATTTCAGCTATATCGGCGAATTTATCGCCCAACTGCATTCTTGGTTTGGTACCATATACATCTTGAAACTTTTTAACAGGTCTTCCGATGTATATATAATTAACCAATGATTTCTCTTCAAGTTTCAATAATTCTGACGCAAAGGGGGTATTGACACTTACCTTTAATTCAGAATCTCTCAACACGGTAACTACCATGAAAAAGAATAAAAGCATGAAGATGATATCCGGCAAAGAAGCAGTTGACACTTCGGGATCAGACTTCCCTCTTTTTTTAGAAAATTTTGACATAATGTTAATTTTTTCTGTTTGACAACTTATTCTTCACCAAAATTGGTCGGTTCTGCTTCAGATATTACCAATGGAATCTCACCTCTGATTTCTCTTTTGTAAGCCGTTGGCATATCTTCTGTATAGGGCACGCCGTATTTCTTCAAACTCAATTCGTTCCACAATTCATTGTAGGCGGCTTTTAATTCGTTGTAAACTTCCAGGTAGGTTCTGTAATTAGTACCCCTATCGTTTTTGAGAGATATAATCGCCATAGTGGGCTTTTCTGCCATATCTTCTCTTTTACTAGGATTGGCAATAAATTCCTTTGCCAATTCTTTGAGTTCCCTAACTCTTGTTAACTCGCCCCTAACCAAAATTTGGTTTTGAGCATTAACAAGGACTGAAAAAACATTTCGCTCTTTCAATTTAGTAATATCAGGTTCCTCTTCAGACCAGGGTGGCAACTTAACAGTAATACCTTTGTCCTCAACAATTGTTGTGGTAACTAGGAAGAATATAAGGAGCAAGAATGCGATATCAGCCATAGAACCGGCATTGATTTCGTTTTTCATTCTGTCCCTTGTACTTGTTTTTGCCATGGAACTTTATTTAAAGAAGTTTCTAATTTCGAAAATAACAAATGAAGCAGCTGCAACTATTACTAGGGAAACAGCTGTCGAAATAGCTCCTCCGATAAACTTGAGATTACCAGCGCTGATATCCGATCCAGTTCGCTCTATAGATTCTGCAATAGCACCAGAAGCTTCACCTGGAGACATTGAGAAAGAGACAAAAAAGATGGCTAAAAGCGCTCCGAATCCTAAAATTCCAATCATAGAACCTTTGAAATTTCCAAGTACTTGGGTTAAGCCAAATCCTATCATGGAGATAGCAGCTAAAACCACCAATACAAGTGCACCTTTAATTCCTACATCAAAAATACCTGTAGTGAATTGCTCTTCTTCCGGGAGCATGGAAAAACTATCCATTCCTGATAAAGAGACTATCAGAAACAAAGCAGTTACCCCAATGCCTACACCGAAAGCAAGTCTTTGTCCGTTGTCGACTAAAAATTTATACATAATTGGGTAACTTAAATATTATTTGAACAAATTATTACTTGCCATGATATCCACTAATGCAATAGAAGCATCTTCCATTTTATTAACGATACCATCAATTTTGTTTACGATATAATTGTAGAAAATCTGAAGGATAATCGCAGTAACCAAACCAAATACTGTGGTCAAAAGAGCTACTTTGATACCACCTGCTACAACTGATGGTGACAAATCACCTACTGCTTCAATTCTATCAAAGGCCTGAATCATACCAATTACCGTTCCCATGAAACCAAGCATCGGAGCAATTGCGATGAATAGCGAAATCCAAACCAACCCTCTTTCTAGTAATCCCATTTGAACGCTTCCATAAGCAACAATAGATTTTTCAACTGCTTCAGCGCCTTCACTAGAACTCTTTAACCCTTCGTACATAATTGATGCCGTTGGACCAGGAGTTGCCTTACATACTTCCATTGCACTGTCTACTCCACCTGACTTTAAACTTTCATCTATGTTAGAAAGCAATTTGTCTGTGTTGGTGGTAGCAATGTTCAATGTAATGATTCTTTCAATACAGAATGCTAGACCTAAGATTAAACAAACCAATACAAAACTCATGAACCTCCAATCTCCGTCAATAAAGTATTTCTTCAATACTTGATAACCAGTTAAATCAGCCATAGGCTCAACTTCAGTTGCAGCCTGTACAGGAGCAGGAGCTTCCTCTTCCATCATTTCTTCAGCTTCGCCCATTCCTTCTTCAGTTCCTTCTTCAGTTCCTTCTTCCATAACAGTTCCTTCTGTTTGGTCACCAGCCTGCTCATCCTGAGCATATACGTTTCCGGAGGTTACTGCCAAACCAAAAACTAGAAGCAGTAAAAGTAATTTTCGCATAGTCAATAAGGTTTTACGATTGTTCTTTTAAAAAATTAAATAAAATAAAGTTAACAAAACCAGCGGAGAGAGCGGGATTCGAACCCGCGATACCCGGTTAGGGTATACACACTTTCCAGGCGTGCGCCTTCAACCACTCGGCCACCTCTCCAGTAATTCCATCTTTGCCCGCCCTTTGCTTTCGCTTTAGTCTGAAAAATTTGTTGGCACGTTAGCCAAAAAAGTTCACAGGCATTGCAAATTTTACAAAAAGAAACTATAAATCAAAATTAAATTTTCACTTCAGTGAATATCATGAGGCTCAATTTAATGAGACTTTTGATTTAAAAAAATTTTAAGTGTCAAAATTTTTGTCCCGAATTACTTTTGGAAAACTTTTTCACTGTTTTCATAGGTAACCTTGGCGATTTCTTCTTTCGTACACTTGAAAATATGGGCGAGCTGCTCAACGATAAACTTAAGATTAGATGGTTCATTCCGCTTTCCTCGATGGGGAACGGGACTCAAATAAGGCGCATCTGTTTCCAAAACCAAATGACTGCTACCAAGCTCTGGAAGTACTTTATCTAATCCCCCATTTTTAAAGGTAACTACTCCACCCACGCCTAAATAAAATCCTAAAGACATGATTCTCCTTCCCTGCTGCACCGTTCCGGTAAAACAATGAAAGATACCTCTTAAGTCCTTGTAATTCCATTTTTCTAAACACTCTAAAATTAAGTCTGTCGCTTCTCTTGAGTGAATGACTATGGGTAAATTAAGCTCAACGGCCCATTCCACCTGTCTTTTAAAAGCTTGAATCTGTTCTTCTCGCAAAGATTGATCCCAATACAAATCAATACCAATCTCTCCGATAGCTGCGAAGGATCCCTCGTTTTTTCGACTAAAAATGGCTTCCAACTGATGTTCATAGTTTTTTTGAACTGAACAAGGATGTAAGCCGATCATAGGAAACATATAATTAGGATATTGCTTACACAATTCTAACATGCCATTCAAACTACCTTCATCTATATTGGGCAAATAAAACTTTTCTACCCCGTTTATTACTGCATTTTCAATCACTCTATCCAAGTCTTCAGAAAATTCTTGAAGATATAAATGAGCATGGGTTTCAATTATTCTCATATTTGTTCTGCTTTAACAATGAAATCGATGGCAAAAAAAAGAAAGTTTTACGTAGTCTGGAAGGGAACTGACCCGGGAATCGTAGATTCTTGGGAGAAATGCTTAAAAAGAGTAAAAGGATACCCAGATGCTCAATATAAATCATTTAATAGTCTAGAGGAAGCACAAGATGCCTTTCAAAATGGTTACGCCAACTCTATAGAAAGAAAAAAAACCGCTGTAAAAACGGTGAAAATCCCCGAAGGATTAACGCACTTTATTTGTGTAGATGCCGCTTGCAGTGGCAATCCAGGAATAATGGAATATCGAGGAATTGAATTTCCCAGCAAACAAGAAATATTTCATCAAAAATTCGATACTGGGACTAATAACATTGGAGAGTTCCTCGCTATAGTTCACGCTTTAGCGTATTGTAAAAAAAATAATTCCTCGCAACCTATTTATTCGGATTCCAAAATTGCCATTCTTTGGGTCAACAAAAAAAAATGCAACACAAAAATTGAAGGGGAAAAAAGTATTCCACTGAAAGAGGTAATAAAAAGAGCAGAAAATTGGCTCCGAAACAACACCTACAATAATCCAATATTAAAATGGGAAACTAAGTTATGGGGAGAGATTCCTGCAGATTTTGGAAGGAAATAATTACTTCCATTTCATCCTGTAATCATGGGAAACTTTTCCTTTCAACATAGCCGCTAATTTGCCTCGTACCAAACGCTTCCTAACCGGTGATAATTTGTCGACAAACAAAACGCCATCAATATGATCGTATTCGTGTTGAATTACCCTTGCATTAATTCCATCAAATTTCTCAGTACTTTCATTAAAATTTTCATCCATGGACTTTAAAAGAATACATTCTGGACGATCCACTTCTCCGCGAACATCAGGGATACTGAGGCAACCCTCCTCGTAACACCACTCCTCTCCAGTTTCCTCGATTTTTTGAGCATTAATAAATACCCTTTTGAATCCTTTATCTTTATCCTTTTCCTTAAACATTTGCGTGGTATCCACAACAAATAATCGAATAGGCAGGCCAATTTGAGGGGCAGCCAATCCGACCCCATTAGCATTGTACATGGTTTCCCACATATTTTCTATCAATTCCTTTAAATCTGGGAATTCACGATGAATATCTTCAGCCCTTTTTTTTAATACTGGTTGGCCGTAGCCAAATATTGGTAGAATCATTATTACTTCTTTCTTTCTAAATAAGATTGCAACAAAATGACCGCCGCAATCTTGTCGATTAAACCTTTTTCTTTACGTTTAGACTTCTTTAAACCAGATTGGATAAGGATTTTACTCGCTTCTACAGAAGATAACCTCTCATCAATAGTATCTATTTTTTTTGAAGGATACCACTTTTTTAGTAATCGAATGAAATCATCCACCAATGTAGTGGTTGCACTCTTAGTTCCGTCGAGTTGAAGTGGATATCCAACCACTATGGTGCTGACGTTTTCAATGGTGAAATACTGGTCCAAAAAACTCTTTAAATCAACAGTAGGGATAGTCTCTAATGGATTGACGATGATTTGAAGCGGGTCTGTTACTGCTATTCCAGTCCGTACTTTTCCATAATCAATACATAAGATTCTTTCCACACTGCAAAAG
Source organism: uncultured Saprospiraceae bacterium (assembly GCA_964410725.1). Classification (GTDB taxonomy): domain Bacteria; phylum Bacteroidota; class Bacteroidia; order Chitinophagales; family Saprospiraceae; genus CALAZP01. The sequence goes on along the minus strand of CAYPID010000017.1, from coordinate 2,865 downwards.
TAAACCAATTCAAACTAAAATTGGTTTGAAAAAGCAATGGAGGCCAACAAAGCCTCCATTTACCAAACAGAGAAAACCAAAATCCGTAATGATCTATTTTTATACTAACTTTTTTGTTGGTCTAACCTTTCAAGATCGTATAGTGCAATTAAGTTTTGCACCAAATAACCAGCCCCTTCAGATTGTTGATTAAAATGTTCAACTATCTTTTGGTACCATTCTTCACGATTATTTGGAATCTGGCCTTTTTCTAAGAAAAGGTTAGTGATCGCTTTTCCTTGATTGTTCCATTTTTTTCCCAACAATTTTCGCTTACTCCAAAAAGAAGAATGGTTATCCAGATTCGCGCGCCCTTGGAAGTTTTGAATATTCAATAATCCAATTGCCATTTGAATTCCAGCAGGAATCTGATTCTGATGCTCCAATGATTGAACAATTGATGTGTTTTGGTGGATAAATTCTATGGCAAGTTCGTCATCCATCTCCCAATATTGACCTTTTGGCCAGGTAATGGACCACTCTTCAGAGGATTCAACAGAATTCATGGCGTGAACTGCCAATAAATTTTTACCGATAGGTATATTCAAATTAAAATCATTAAAACGTATCCAACTGTATAGCAAAATTGGAATCAAAATTTTAAATAAAACCATCCAATTGATGACAATCTTTCTGGATTGGACCCTCTTTTTAGGCCTACTGACCTTCCATTCAACTACATAATTATTAGAGGCTATTGACATGACTATTGATTTGATCTTCACAAATATACAACTTTTTGTTTATTTTAAAATATTAATTAAACTTTTTGTTGTTTTTTGATAATAATGAATCCGATTACACTAATATTGTTTTAGTATCTTGTTCCAGTGAACATTTGAGTGAAAAAAGTATTATTTCAATATGACTCGACTAATAGGCTTATTTTTGTTGGTATCAGTGTCCTTGCTGGGTCAGCAGCGTCCCACTTATAGTCTGTATTTTGAAAATTTAACCAATATTAATCCCGCTTATGCAGGATTAGATAATTCCCTAAGTATTACCGGAGTAATCAGAAACCAGTGGGCAGGAATATTGGGTAATCCAAGGCAACAAGTCATCACTGCCCACATGCCTTATGACTTGGTTAATGGGGGGCTTGGTATAGTCTTCGAATCGGATCAAACTGGTCTGAGAAAAGACAACAGAACTGCTCTTCAATACAGCTATTATATAACCAATACAACCAATAATTCCTTAGCCGTTGGGCTGGGTTTAGGTTTCTATCAAAGAACTTTAGACGGGAATGGCTACAGAACCCCATCAGGTCAATATACAGATGGAAACGTATTTGACCACAATGATCAGGTCCTTTCACTTCAGCAGGAAATAGCCACTGCTATATTTGCAGATTTTGGCATTTACTATAGATCAAAAGATTGGGAAGGGGGATTCTCTGTGACCAATTTGAACGCTCCCTCTTCAGTGGTCAACGATTATTCCGTAACATTTGAGAGAACCTTTCATTTGTTTGGGAGATATTATTATGAGTTAGACTCCAAGTTTAGGCTGGTTGCCAATGCAGCAGTTCTTTCTAACCTGCAGCAAAACCAAATTCTAATTAGTTCAGGTCTTATAATCAACGACAATGTTACGCTAGGGATAGGAATACGTGGAATTAGCGAGGTAGATGCCCTATTGCTACAGGGAAGTTTGAAGCTAAATGATCAATGGAAACTTTTCTATGCATACGATAGCGGATTATCCGCCTTTTCAAGTGCATTAGGTGGCAGCCATGAAATTGGGTTAAATTTTAATATCAATAAAAGAATAGGAGGAGGAGTACCGCCTAGGATTATTTATAGTCCAAGGTTTTTATAAAAATATTTAAAGGTCAAATACTATTTTCGAACACATCGACGTTTTTCGTCTTGATTTTTTGATTGAACGCATGGTTTTTTTGCCTCAAACAAAATCAAAGAAATTATATTAGCGGTTTATTTGAAAAAAACACTTAGGAAAACCTAAATATCAATATGAGAAGAGCAATCCATTTGAGTGCGCTAGCGCTGTTGTTAATTGCAACATCCTGTGGTCAAAAGCAAACTGGTGAGTTAATTGGCGTTCAAGACCGACCATCCTGGAAAGGCATTAATCCTTATGGAATGGTTTACGTTCCCTCAGGAACCTTGCATGTGGGTCCGAGTGACCAAGATATTGCCAATACTTTTGTACAAAGGCCCAAAGAAATTTCAATTCAAGGGTTTTATATGGATGATACGGAGGTTACTAATAATGAATACCGGCAATTTGTAAAGTGGGTGACCGAATACTGGGCGCACACCTACTTGGACCATTTTATTGAGGATGAAGTGACCGGAGAGGAACGTATTGACTGGGAATACGAGATTGATTGGGCAGATGAAACTTTAGAAGATTTGTATTATCAAGGTCCTGATAGATTCTCTGGCAAAAGAGAACTAGCAGTTGAAAAACTTGTGTACGAATACGAGTGGTACGATTGGCAAGGGGCTGCTAAAAATGATGGTTCTGCTAAAAGGAGGGATTTCATCAAGAAAAAAAGAGTACAAATCTATCCAGACACTCTAGTTTGGATTAGGGACTTTGCCTATAGTTACAACGAACCTATGGCTAGAAATTATTTCAGTCACCCCTCTTTTGACGATTATCCAGTAGTAGGTGTGGATTGGCACATGGCCACGGCATTTAGCCATTGGAGAACCCAACTTTGGAACGAAGCCAAAGGAGATGATATCAATACAGAAGATTTCAGGTTACCCTCAGAGCATGAGTGGGAATATGCCGCTCGAGGGGGTAGAGATTTGGCACCCTTCCCTTGGGGAGGGTATTACGTAAGGAATGGTA
>CAYPID010000016.1:26769-46780 GCA_964410725.1 uncultured Saprospiraceae bacterium | reverse complement strand
TTAATTACTTTTTTGATACCAAAACAGTTCAGCCAAATGTTGGGACACTGTCAAAATGTTTTGAGCAAGTAATTAATTGGTACGCTTTTTTTTATTCAAGATTTCCTCAAGATAATGCTGAAGCTCGAATAGTTTTTCCATATAATCCTTTTGAAGAGGAAAATTTTTGGGATAAAACTATTGGAGGAGGTTGGCCATTGGAGCAAGAAAATGAAGCTTGGGTTGAAAATGAATTTTGGGATTTTTGTACTGGTTATCAAGGAACCTACGGAGTCATAAAAAGTGCTTTTGAGGCAGTTGCAGAGGGTGGTGAATTGAATCAATTAATTCAGGATATCTTCTATAGCAGTTGATTTTTTGTATGAAGCCCAACTTCCTTATAATCCAAACTTAGTGAAAACATTGTTTTAACTTTTTCAATTAGATGTTAATCTGCTGTACCCATCAGAGAAACTAGTAGTTTTGCTAAATGGATATTGTAACAGATTTTATTAAAATTCATGAGTTAAAACGCAATGGAAGGCAAATCGGATTCTTTACCAATAACAGTTATAATCAAAATGCCGGAAGGTCAGAAAGAATCAAGGAATCGCCACCGTCAATTTGATCCCCCCGTAGCTATTTCGAGGAAGACCCGGATAATAATACCTGGGTTGACTACTGCCAAAAGAGGCTGCGTTAACCAGAATCATACCGGCATAAGAAGCATCCAATATATTGTTCATCCCCGCATATAGTTCCACCTGCAAAATTTTCCCAAGTTTACAATCGTAAGTCACCCGTCCATTCAGCACCGCATAAGCATCGCTAAATACAGAATGGTCATCTCGCATCGGCATTTGATCTACATATTCGTAAAACAAAATTCCCTTCAAACCAAAAGGTAAGTACATCCTAATACCCGTTTGAAGCGTATGCGGAGCTACCCCTGTTAATGGATTTCCCGAATAATCATTATCTCCATCGACAAAGTCCTCAAACGTATATTTCGTAAAATGGTGGCTCGCGTACAATTGCCAATATTGGTTAGGATTAAACTGCACTAAGGTCTCTACCCCCAAATGTTGAGTCAACCCTGCGTTCAAGCCCAAATATTGGTCCTCTTCTACTCGCTTGGAAACCAATAAGTCATAAATACTCATCCGATAAAAAGTAATATCGTAGTCCCATTTTCCACCAATCATTTTGCCACGACTTCCAATCTCCATACTCCAGCCCTTTTCAGGCTGAATATCCGGATTGATTGCGCCGTTCGGCAAAAGGGTTTCCTCCAAAGAGGGTGGAGAAAATCCATGGCTAATCCCTCCGTACAAGGTGATCCCGGATTCTAAAGAATATCCAAAAGAAACTCGAGGGGAAAACACCCCTTGGTACTTTTTTATTCCAGAACCATCAACCCCATCCTGAAGGAAATAATCCGTATAATCAAAAACCGTGCGATTGTAATTCAACCCAGTCAATAAAAACCACCGATCACCCAAATTCCAATCCCAAGTGGCAAAAACATTATGGTAGGTACGGTACTCCAGATTGTCTGAAAGTAAGGAGGTTAAGACCTGATTCGATGCCTGATGAGTAGTCCACAGATATTTTTGCCGATAGGCTTCCCATCCTATCTGAAATGCCCTTAGCCAATGGTCACTATTCTTGCCAATTCCCTTCAGATAACTTCGAGTCCCCATCACCGTGGATTGTTCCCTCAAAGTATTAAATGGACGCGGTTCAAAATTTTGGTGATTGCCAGCAAATCCACCCAACTTAAGCGTAACCACCATTTGGTCATTTTCAAAAATTGGAGCAGTCGTATGAGTAAGGCCCAACTGGATTCCCTCATAATCCTCATAGCCCTCCATCGCCAACCAGTTACCTGCAGCCTTCCAAGGGCTTTGAGTAAAATCATCGTAATTGATAGAACTTGGAATGTAAGCCAAATTGGTATAGCGATTAAATAGAAATCGGGTGGAGCTCCCCTTTTCCCCTTTCAGTTGGAGCGAACCAAATAAAATATTCCGATTAAAAGAACTATTCTCTCTCCAACCCGCGCTACTGGTTCGAGTGGACAATAATTGAAAAGCAGCCTTTTCATTAGACTGTCGAATCCGATACACCGCTCTCTGGGTTTGAAAATCCCCCCACTGATACCCTATCTCTGCACTCAAAGGTTGTACGGAAAATTTTCCAAAAGGATTCAACTGAATAACACCCCCTAATCCAGCACCATAAGCACCTGCCGAAGGTCCTTTGATGACCTTAATAGACTCCAGTAAGAGTGGATCAATGTCTTCAATAGCACTTGAACCATCTCCAGAAGTAATCGGAATATCATCGAGGTAAAGGCGAATTTTAGAAGTTCCGAATGATGATCGACTTCCAACCCCTCTAATCGAAATTCGATTGGTATTATGGGTTCCACTTTGCATGAAAACTCCAGGAATTCGGTTTAATCCCGCACGCAAACTTATTCCTTCATCTACTAAAAAAGACTGCGGTGCTAACCATCCCAAACCTATAGGTTCTCCCAGACGAATGGGACTAGATTTGACTACTACCCCAACATCCATAGGGACTTCCTGAGGACTTAATAATATTTCTATATAGGAATTAGCTTCTCCAATAATGAGGGTTTGACTTTGGTAGCCTAAAAAAGAAAAATCTAAGGTATCTCCAGGCAATACATATATTTTGAAAAAACCAGAGGACTGAGTAAAGGTTCCTCCGTCATGAGAATCCAAAACGTGCACCCCTTCCATGGGAGTTTTAGTAATGGCATCTTTGACAACACCTGTCAGGTAATCTCCCTGAGCAAAAGCTACATGAGTAAATAAAAGAAAACAAATTAATAATCTCATCGGAACCATTTTCATACTCAACTCGAAGTCACCAAAGTTTGTTTACCAAGATAAAAAATGAAAAAATTTACATTTAATACCAGCATCAATTGTGGAAAATGTGTAAAGACGGTTTCCGTTTTTTTAGACGATGTAACAGGTATCAAAGAATGGAAAGTGGATACGGACAACCCCGATAAGGTACTGACCGTTATGGCTGATTTCGACTCTCCCGACTCTATTGTTGAAGCGGTGGAAGAGGCTGGATTCGACATCAACGCTAGGGATTCGGATTAGGCAAACAAAGGAAAGGGTTCCATATAAGCATTGATTTCCTTTCGTATCGCTTTAATCTTATCTTCATTAGTTGGTGCTTGAATCACCTGATCAATCCATTCTACCACTTGAACAGCTGCCTCCTCTTTTAAACCTCTGGTGGTAATGGCAGCTGCGCCTATTCTGATTCCACTGGTCACGAATGGTGATTCCGTATCAAATGGAACCATATTTTTATTGGCAGTGATATCAGCCATGACCAAGGCCTTCTCAGCTACTTTACCCGTTACATTTTTATTCCTCAGGTCAATTAACATCAAATGGTTAACAGTGCCCCCACTTATAATATGATAGCCCTTGGCAATAAATGCCTCCGCCATGGCCTGGGCATTTTTGATGACTTGCTGACCGTAGGTCTTAAAACCGGGTTGCAGGCATTCGTAAAAAGCTTGAGCTTTAGCGGCAATTATATGCTCCAAAGGTCCTCCTTGAGTCCCCGGGAAAACGGCACTATCTAATAAAGATGACATTTTTATAAGCTCCCCCTTTTTAGTCTTCCGTCCCCATGGATTTTCAAAATCTTCGCCCATCATTATAATACCTCCTCTGGGACCTCTAAGTGTCTTATGAGTGGTTGAGGTAACAACATGGCAATGTGGGAGTGGATTATTAAGCAAACCTGTTGCGATTAACCCAGCAGGGTGGGCAATATCTGCCATTAAAAGTGCTCCTACCTCATCCGCTATCGATCTAAATTCGGCATAATTCCAATCCTTAGCATAAGCAGACGCTCCACAAATGATTAGTTTAGGTCGAACCTCTAATGCCTTGGATCGGACTTTGTCCATGTCAATTAAACCAGAATCCTTCTCCACTCCGTAAAAATGTGGCTGATAGAGTTTGCCACTAAAATTTACCGGAGCTCCGTGCGTTAAGTGCCCTCCGTGCGAAAGGTCAAATCCTAAAATGGAATCTCCCGGCTGCAGCAAAGCTAAAAATACAGCTGCATTAGCCTGAGAGCCAGAATGAGGCTGAACATTGGCATAGGCTGCGCCAAATAATTCCTTTAATCTACTTATAGCTAAAAGTTCTACCTGATCTACAACTTCACATCCCCCATAATACCGTTTAGATGGATATCCTTCCGCATATTTATTGGTCAGACAGCTTCCAGCTGCTTCCATGACAGCCGGGCTGGTAAAATTCTCTGATGCAATCAACTCTACGCCCTTTAGTTGCCGATTTAATTCTTCACTAATCAAGTTAAAAACAATAGGATCTTTAGACATTTCAAGGTTTTTCAGATAAAAAATCAAAGGTACATTTTTTTGATAAAGTTGACTTCTGAGTAATGAAGCAAAATGCTTCCAAATGACGCCAAATGACTCGGTAATACCTCGTTTTTAGGTTTAATCTTGTAGTGGTAATAATTATTAATTAAAACAACTATCATGAAAAAAACATGGACCACCATTTTGGTATTCGGTTGGTTGGGCTTCTTTGCACAAGAAACCCAAGCCGTAGTTTTCCGAAACAACTGGAAAGCTTGTGACGTATTTTTAGACGAAGTATCCCTTTCAGGGAGTGAAACTGGAGGTGCAATTACCTACAAAAAACACATTTGGTTAAGTTCAGGTCGCAAAAATCTTTGTGCCCTAGCTTGGAAATCATCCTGTGATTTTTATTTGTGTACCACCAACAGAAGTTTAGATGCAGCAGGCGTTAATTACATGGCAGGAGCCAATTAAGAGGTTAATGCTAAAAGGTAGTTTTGTGAGATGGGTCCTGTGTTTCTTATCTTTTTTATTAACTAATTGTCAGGAAGAGTCATCGTTTCCATCTTCAAAACACCTTGATTTAACCCATTCGAAAATTCCATCTCTGAGAAAGAATCTCAATAATGAGGCACCTATTACCCTACAAATTGTACCAGAATATAGCCGAATGGCCCTTGGCGATCTGATTCAGATAGAGACCATGGTTTTTCTTTCTAATGAATACCCTATTGGATACATCGAAAAAATAATTCAAAAAGACCACTTAATCTATCTTTTAGATAATAGTGCCAATCGTTTGTATTGTTTTGACGACGAAGGTCAATACCAATGGCATTTTGGGGAAAAGGGAAATAATCAAAAGCAAATCAAAGGTCTGGATGATTTTTCTCTAGTACCTGGCAAAAATGAATTGGCCCTTCTGGATCATAAAGGCATGTCCATCACTTTTATTAATGCATTGGATGGTTCCTTTCTCCAAAAAAAGCCTATTGAGCTCTTCGCTCATGAGATGGCTGTTTTAGATTCTAATAACTATTTGATTTTTACTGATTTTTCCATTTGGAATCCCTCTATCGATGGAAACCTCCTTCTAGTGGATAGTTCTTTAAAATTAATTGCCAAAGATTTTCCAATTTCAGAGAAAAGTGCTGACATGGCATTTTCGAAAGTAAGAAGCCTGAATTCCTTTTATCCCGAAGACGTACTGTTTAACCCCCTACTAAATGATACTATTTTTTCAATTTCATTATCCAACGGAATACAACCCAAATACGCTATAGACTTTGGTCAGTTAACTTTGGCCCCCTCTCAATACACTTCAGAACAGCTCCGCAATAGACTGATTAATTGTCAAAATGAAGCAAGCAGGATTGATAATATTATTGAACTAAATAATACCCTATTTTTTACCTTCTGTTATCAAGATGGCTTTTATTGCTTTTATGATAAAGTCACTAAAGACGTCAAAACCTTTGCCACAGATGCACTGGAAGAAAATCTTTTTCTGGGAGGGATGAACCTCAAACCAATGGGATTAAGTGAATCAAGACAACAGTTTATCTTTACTGTCGATCCCTTTCTCATTGCTGACCAGTATCAATTCATTTCGCAAAACAACCAACAATCTCGTGAACTTGAAACATGGTTCCAAAAATTTCCTTATTTCCACCAAATAAGAAATAAGACTACTCTTGATGACAACCCGGTCTTGGTTTTTGCTTCCTTTAAACCTGATCGCTAATGAAATTTTTACCATTGATCTGTATTTTAATTCTAGGGTGTCAGCCTCAAAACCGGCAAGTGTCCATTTCAGATTTTCCAAGTCAAATTTTGGAAGAACAGCTTCAGAGGAATCTTTCTACCCTTCTCATTACTCATATGGAAAACCACCCATTAATAAACCTTGAAAATGAAAAAGTATTCTTGAAGGAATTGATTTTGGATGAAATTCTAATCCTAAGAATTCCCTTCGTTTCCTGTCAAGTTTGCAGAGAAAATGAACTAACTTTTCTGAAGCAGGTATTTCCTTCCAAAACGCACAAAACCGCACTCATTATCTCTGCAGAGAGAAACCGGGATTTTTTACTCTTTAATAGAATTAATCGCATCCAACAACCAATTTTTAAATATCCTACCCAAGAATCTTTTTCAGAATGGGATAAATTTGGCAAACCTTATGCACTTTTACTGGATAGAGATTTAAAAATCTTAGCTGTTCACTTTCCGTTATTAGAATTCCCTCAACTATCCGAAACTTTTTACCAAAATGTAAGTACCCGATTTCAAAATAATCCATGGAATTTTCAAGAATCCCTAAGAGGAGATCTTACGCTCCAAGGTATGGTGATAGAAACCTCGGAATTTTGGAAAGAAACCTATGGACGAGGTACTATTTTGAATAAAAACATCCAAATCGTAACAGCTCCGGTTTCTGGGTATATCAAACATTGGAACGTTGAAAAAGATCAGCCCCTAAAAAAGGGTGAGCTGCTCGGAACTATGCTTTTAGAGTCCCTGGATTCAAAAATCTTCCAATTACAGTTCAACTTAAAAAGAAGCAGGGGAGCATTTGAAAAAAGATTGGTACAATTAGGGTATCAGTTAGCAGACTCTTCCAATATACCCTTGAATATTTGGGAATCCGCTCAATTGAATACAGGCTATAGTGAGAGTAAAGAACAGCTGAATCAGTTAAAAAAAGAAATCAGCAAAACCAATATATGGAGTCCCTCAAATGGTCTATTAAAAACCACCCTGGTGGAACCAGGACAAAGAGTTCAGGTAGGACAACCCATTGCGGAAGTTGTCTTAGATCGAGAAAAATTCCTGCAGTTTAATTTATTAAAATACCAGATTGAAAAAATAAAAGTTGGGGATTTTATCCAAATTGATGGTCAGTCTGAACTAATAGGAAAAGTCTCCTATATTGGAAGTGAAGTAGAAGAAGATGGTACGATTCGGGTAAAAGCAAAACTTCCCTCCAACTCCCTCTTAGCAGGGGAAAAAGTAAATTTTAAAATTCTATCAAATCCAAGAAAAGGAATCTGTATTCCAAGGGCATCCATTTTAAAAAAAAATGGTCAATTCTCGGTTTACATCTTTAACCAAAGGCCCATCCTTAAAGAAATTTTCATCAGTGAGGAGAATGACGACTTTGTATTAGTTCAATCTGGGCTTTCTCTTGGAGATACAATTATAAAAAATCCCGAAGGCTATTTGAATGATTATCAAAACGTTAAACTCATTTTTTGAAAATCCTACGCTACATACTTAGCTTACTCATAGGAATTTACCTATGGAATGCATTGGATCAAATCTATTGGACCACGGGTTTAAAATCTCAAGAGTTGCAATTAAACATAAATGCCCGACTAGCGATTACCCCACTCCAATTAGAAAGAAAAATAGTCAGCCCAATTGAATATATCCTTAAAGATTTTTCGAATGTAAAAAACTTTTCATCATTCATATCAGATCAATATGCTCGGATAATCATCCAGCTTAAGCCGAAAACAGATGTAGATAAATTTAAAATTCAGGTCAATGAAAAATTTAGGCAAAATTGGGCTGAATGGAAGTTAACTATAAAATATCCGACGTGGCAGAAAGAAATGAACTCGAACCGCCAAAAGGTATCCTATGCCGGAATTCCTTTAAATGGAAATTCAATTACAAAGGAAGAATTCCAAAAAATATTATACCAAGTGACTCCTTATTTATCTGTTGATCAATACACCCCTTTCGAGCATAGAGAAGCCAATATTCTTTTATCAAAAAGCAAATTAACTACCCTCCAAATGAAATTAGTTGATATCAAAAATCAACTTGCCCGTGAGTTTCAGAAGATTCCACCTATTGATAAATTATTTCAAACTAAAATTACTAATCCTAACTTTATAACCGAAACCCTGTACAATTTAAAAAAGGGAAATGTCACCTACAATCATCCGGATTTGTGGATCCAGGGTCAACCAGCTTATCGTATAGAACTTAGCCATAAAAAAACATTAAAACAGCTGTTGCACAATAGGACTTTAAGCCGATTAAGTCTCCTTGAAAAAATTAAACTCTATACTTTTGACACTAGTCCCCAACCCGGTATAAAAATTTTTAGATTGGGGTTATTCATTCTCCTCTGTTTGCCCCTCGTTCTACTTCCTTTCTGTAAAAGTGAATTTTTACTGCTGCTCCTGTTCATGAAGTTTTCCCTTTTTGCCTCACTAATTTATTTTTCACAACCCCTATCTATTTATCAGTTAAGCTTATTCCTTTCTGTTATGTTATGGTCACTTACCCATAGATTGACCGACAGTAAAATATCAATTTTATGGGGGTTCGTTTTTTTATTGGGATGTTTAATCCTATTCAATTATTGGGTAGCCACAGACTTTAATATATCGCTGTTTACTACAGTTCTAATCAGTTGGGCTTTGATGATTGGAACTTTTGATCGGTGGTTTAAAAAAGAAAAAAAATTAAAATCTACTTATTCCAAAGAGGCCAAATATTTTTGGTTAACCCTTTCATTCTTAGGATTGGTTCTTGGAATTTTATGGAACATAGATAAAAATAATTTTTTCAATCAATCTGAAGTAGCCACTACTAAACATCATAACACTGGTATTCAATTGGGAGTTACCTTCATTAATGGCGAAGACCAATTTGATTTTATTCAAAAACTACTTACCCTTCTAGAGCAATTACAGCGATTATCAGAAATAAGAAGTATTAGGCTTGACAATGGAATGCCTGATGGCCTGACTGTATCCATAGAATTGAATGACAAAGCCCTAAACTCGAGTAATGCCCTGATTAGAAATGAATTGGAAAAATTCATGCTAAGCCACCCTAATCAAACATTTGTACTAGAAGGATTGGGAAAAGAATTGGCACAATCCAGTTCTATCATCAACAGAGGAGTTCATTTGACTTTAAAAGGAATTCATTATCCAGAATTAATAAAACAAGCATTAACTATCCAGAATAATCTTAAAAAAAATCGAAGAGTAACCGGCACTTATTTAGGACTTATACCTGGTCCCACCATCGAGACCTCTCACAGGAATATTTTAATAAAAACCTCCGCGACCAATAAAGCTATGATTGGATGGCTTTTAGATCAACAAATGCCACAAAAAACCCTTCTGGAATTTGAAGATTACCAAATTAACTGCTCTGTATCTGCTCATTCTAACCACCAATGGACCAACCTACTTCAGACCTCTTTTTACATGGATGAAAAACTACTCAAAAATCCTTTGGAGGAATCCACCATTGAAAGTTTCAAACAGCAGCCTTTAGTTTTTAAAAGAAATGGAATTTTTGAATTGTTAATTGGATTTAATTTTTTGGGGAGTAAAAAACAAGCAGATTCGTTTCTTAGACAAAAACAAAAAGAAATCAACCGGAACCTACCCTTTGGTTTAACTCTACATCTTTCAAATTCAAAAAAAGAAACCAGTTGTAGCAAACTAGTAGGGGCAATTTTAATTCTTGCCGGGTTTATTTATATCATAGAGCAAAATCACTTATTGATTGGAGCTGGAATTTTTATAATTTTTTTACTGACTTTTTTTATTGGGCATTGGCTATTTGTCGCTATCCCCTCGACCTTTTCCACTATTCCATTTATTCCACTGCTTTCTTATTGGATATTTTCAATTTGCCAAATTTATGGAGCGATTCTATTTAAGTCTAAGTAAATATTTAATAAGCTTGGCAACCATAGCCATTTTTATAGTTGCGCTATCTTTCTTATTGAAAGACCTTTTACCTCAGGATTTTCTCCCCGAAATGGAGATTCCCCAAATTAGTATCCTCATCAATTGTCCCAATTGCTCCAATCAAAAAATAGAAGAAGAAATAGTTGCTCCATTAAGAACTCAACTAATTTTATTAGATGGCTTGAAAGACATTTCAGCTGAATCTATATTCGGAAAGGGAATTATTGAACTCGAATTCTTTTTTGGGCAATCCGTTGAAAAAAAAGTATATGCTATTAATGAAATCATTGATAGAAACCAAGAAAATTTCCCGATAGCTGCCCAAAGACCAGTGGTCTACCCCTACAACCTAAATGATATACCTGTAGTTTTACTCTCGGTCCAAAATAAACACAATCAAGAATACCCGCATATAGAAGAAATCAAAAGGGCTCTTGAAAGCCTAAATACAGTTTCTTTTACTGAAAATATAGGCCAAATCCTAAAGCAAACTATCATACAACCAAAGTATGAAAGATTGGATCAGTTAGGAATTTCATCTAATCATTTATTTCAAACCATTCAAAAATCGGTTTCAGATTATCCACTGGAATTCCAAATTCAAGAAGGTTGGCAAACTGTAGATTTAACTGTATTAGATACCATTCCTGAGTTTAAAAATATTTCCATTGACTGGAAAAACCAGAGCATTCCACTTCACCTTTTAGCTGATTTGGAAGAGGAAATTCATTATGAAGGAGGGCAATTTTTATTGAAAGGTGAGTCCGCAGTTCTTTTTTCAATTTACAAACAACCCCATCAATCCTACCAAAATTTTCACACTGAATTCAATCAAAGAATCTCAGACTTAACCTTCAATTTTCCAGAATATAAATTCCAAGTATTAAGAAATCACGCTAACATAGTACAACAAAGTATCAATGCCCTGCAATCGAGTTTTTTAGCTGGAATATTATTAATCATAGCTCTGGTTTTCCTCTTTTACAGGAACCTTAATATCACGCTATTGGCAGGTGGTTCGCTTTTGCTCACCATTAGTTGCCTAGTACTTATCTTCTTTTTACTGAATATTTCTATCAATTTAATTTCTATATCAGCATTAATGATAACGGTAGGTATTGTAATTGATAACACCATAATTGTTATAGATGGTCTTAAAGGAATTCAAAGAAAAAATAATTTCAGAGCAATTGGAAAAAGTGTTAAGCAATTTATGCCTGCTTTAGTTACCGGAAATCTCACAACACTAGTCATTTTTATTCCTTTAGTTTTTCTTCCCAACCTATTAGGACAATTATTAAAGTATTTTGGATTGATTTTGGGAATTGGATTGACAACTGGTTTGATGGTCTCTCTAATTTTTATCCCCATTTTTTTTAATGGGTTTTTTAAAAAAATCCCAGAAAGTAGGCTAGCTATAAAATGGACATATTGGTATGTTTATTTTCACAAAATATGGATGAAAAAAAACAGTTTTCCCATTTTGATATCTATCCTTCTGATTTGTAGTGGAATATTTTTCTGGAACAAACTACCCAAAGAATTAATTCCTGATTTAGAATTTGGAGAAATATCATTTTTCATTCCCTTATCTAATTTTTCTAAAAGGAATTTTAAACTACTCGAAAATTGGATTGCTAAAAGTGAATGTCGGACTTGGTTTATACAATCTACTGAGGGAGGAGCTTTTGACCGTAGGATTCAAAATCAGCAAGCAGGTTGGATTTTAGGTCTTTCTCATTGTATTTCAAACTCACTAGATCGATTTACCTCAAAAGTTCAACAATCGTTTGATGTAGAAAAAATCTACGATAATCCTATTCACACGCTTTTCAATTTTAATGATCAATTTTTCGAACTAAGAGTTAACCCTAAAGAAATTCCTCGGATTTCCACCAATATTCAGATTCACCCAATTCCCTTCGTAACTGATACACAGTTTGTCGAACTCCCATTTCAATTATTGAAAACCAAGACCGACCCTGATAGGGTTCGAGACATCATCGCATCGCTTTCTAACCGAATTATTATTCCAAAAGAAAATATTGGGAATCATGTCAACCAAATACTCTTTAGAAAGAGAGACCAAAATTATTCCAAAATATTAGTGGAAAATAAGGATAAACATCATATTCCAATCTCTTTTTTGGTTCAACCGGTACTTCATAGCAGAACAGAAAGAACATATTCTAATGCCGATGGAGTGGTCTCCAATCTGGTTTTTCCTAATCATGCTTACACTAAGATTATAAAAGCGCTAAGAAGAGATTCTCTTATTAATTACCAAATCAAAGGACTCCCCAATTTAAAAAATGAACAACAATTAGATTTTTTAAAAATAGGAGGAGCAACCATTTTCGCCTTAATATTTATGTTGTTTTTACATTTCCAATCATGGAAACTTACCCTTTTGATTATGCTGGAAATACCTATTTCAATCATGGGGTCTTTAATACTTTTGTATCTATTCAAGGCCAGTGTCAATCTAATGTCCTTAGCGGGAATGATAATTAGTCTTGGAATTGTGGTCAACGATTCCATTCTAAAAATGGATCGTATTCAACAACTGCTAAAAAGTAAAAACTACTATTTGGGAAAAGCAATCCTTCGTGCAGGCAAACAAAGATTTCTGCCAATTATTTTGACTTCGTTATCTACTGTATTAGCTATTATTCCAATTTTTTGGAACCCTTCCCTTGGCAACCAACTTCAAATTCCCTTTGCACTTTCCTTACTTGGGGGCATGACCGTCTCCACCTTTACTAGCCTTTTTTTATTACCTAAATGGATACTATGGTTAAAGTTATAATATTGGGATTATTCCCTTGCTTTTTATGGGGTCAGATTAAATTAAATTTTCAACAATTACTGGAGCGGTCGCTAATTAGCTCTCTTTTAATTCCACAAAGGACTATTGCAAATGAGCTGATTCAAAAGGAAGGAGAATTTAGGCTTTTGAGGTGGAAACCCAGTATCTCGTTTGAAGCCAATTTACCCAATTGGAATAGGTCACTACACCCTATAATTCTTCCCAGTGGGGTGGAGGATTTTGTGTATCGGGCATCTGCCTATTCCCAAGGGGCATTTATCGCAAATATTCCTTTACCAACTGGTGGAAATTTTTCTATACAATCCAATCTTCAAAGATTAGACATACCTAATTTTAGTGAAAAAGGTTTATCGAAAGAATACGCCTTTACTCCTGTTTCCATTGGGTTTGAGATTCCTCTGCAAAAGTTTAACCTAAAAAAATATGAACATCAGCTTCAATCTTTCAGTGATCAAATAGCATCTCTCCAGTACATTTCCACCCAATACGAAATCATCAATGAGTTAGTCAGCAGGTATACTTCTTGCTTATTATTCATAAAAGAAATTCAACTATTAGAGGAGTCTATTAGTAATTACGAACATTTGCTCGATATGAATCTCAGCTTAAAAGAACTAGGCTGGGGAAGTGTATTCAACATTAATAATTTAAAATTGGCATTGATTCAATATCAATTGCAGTTGCAGTATTTAAAAGAAAATTTTAAAACCGAAAAAAGATTCATTTCTGAGATTATCAATTTGGAAAATGAGAATTGGGAGTTAGAGACCACCTTTCCTAATCTCCCAGATTTAAATCATTCTTTTGAAATATATAAGGATAATTGGCTTCAAAAAAATACATTCCTTCTACCAATAGAGCAGAACCTGCACCAACTTAAATTAGAAGATCGGGAAAGACGCACTTTAAGTAGTCCAACAGCGAGAATAAATATGTTGCTGGGGATGAATGGTTCCGGTTCTACTCTTCCACTTTTAGTCAATGATTGGGAATGGCAACAACAGTTTTCCATCCAACTATCCATTCCCGTTTGGAATCATAAAATGGGAGCAAAAGGTCAACAAATAACTTTATTAAAGGAAAAAAAGCTTCAATTAGATAAAAGACGGATGCTCAAAACAAAAAGATCCCGATTAGAACAATTTTGGTCACAATATCAAAACCTAAAAAAAGCGAAAATTTTGGCCAACTCCTCCGAAGATTGGGCCGCTCAATCTTTTCAAGAAGCTGAGATTCTTTTTAAGGAGGGACAAATCACCTTACTGGAGCTAAATGAGGCAGTTGCCCAGAAAAATGCAGCTGGCAAACTCAAGCTTTCTATTGATTGTCAGCTACTCACCCTTTACTACCAGATTTTACAATTACTTGAAGTCCCTATTGAAAATAGGAATACCAGATAAAATAACTAATTTAATTGCCTTAATAAAAGTCAAATGAATAAGAAAATATTTTATTGGTCCATTACAGTGGCATTGGCTGGTTTCCTTTTTGGTTTTGATACGATTGTTATATCCGGAGCTGATCAAGCCCTGGAGTCCTTATGGCAAAAGGGGAAGCTCTTTCATGGGACAGTGGTTATTGCCTCCGCACTTTGGGGAACGGTTATAGGCGCAATTTTCGGGGGAATTCCCACAGATAAAATTGGAAGAAAAAATACCTTAATACTTATTGGGATACTATATGTCGCTTCTGCCATTGGATCTGCTTTGGCCAATGATCCTTGGATTTTCGCTTTATTCAGATTCATTGGAGGGTTAGGCGTTGGGGCTTCTACTATTGCTGCCCCTGCCTACATATCAGAAATTGCACCATCTGCTTACAGAGGAAGATTGGTTGCATCCTATCAATTTAATATTGTATTCGGGATTCTGGTGGCTTTCTATTCCAATTATTTATTAAGTGATGTAGGTGAACAGGCATGGAGATGGATGATTGGAGTGGAAGCGATTCCCGCATTCATATATTTTCTAATGGTACTCAATGTGCCCAAAAGTCCCAGATGGTTAGTTATTAATAAAGAAGATGAAGAGGGGGCAAGAAAAATATTAGCTATCAATTATCCTGAAGAAGTAATAAATGCTAAAATTCAACAGTATAAAGTTTCAATACTTGAAACTGGCATTCCAAAGGAAAGTGTTTTTAAAAAGAAATGGAAAAAACCGCTAATGCTCGCCTTTTTTATTTCCTTCTTTAACCAATTTTCCGGTATTAATGCATTGCTCTATTACGCACCAAGAATTTTTGAAGCAGCTGGGTTGGAATCTTCATCCTCCTTTTTAAGCTCCATTGGCTTAGGAGTAACCAATTTGATTTTCACTCTAATAGGTCTTTCTTTAATTGACAAAATGGGAAGAAAACAATTGTTATATATTGGATCGGCCGGATATATCATATCTCTTACAGTGGTAGGGGCAGCCTTTTACTTTAATTGGGGCGGAGTAGTCATTCCCATTTTTTTATTCCTCTTCATTGGGGCCCATGCAATAGGTCAAGGCACAGTAATTTGGGTGTTTATCGCTGAAATTTTTCCCAACCACCTGAGGAGTTCAGGTCAGGCATTTGGAGTTTCTATCCATTGGGTATTAGCTGCGATCATACCGTCATTTATTCCCTCCTTATTTGAAACAATAGGCCCTGCACCTGTCTTCTTATTCTTTGCCTTTATGATGATTCTACAAGCCGTTTGGGTTTTTATGAAAGTACCTGAAACTAAAGGGGTTTCATTGGAAGATTTAGAAAAACAAATGATTGAAGAATAAATCATGCAAAAGACCTTCTCCATTGGGTTATTCTGGATATTATACTACCTCATAAAGTATCGAAAAAAGGTAGTGGAATCAAACCTCCAAAAATCTTTTCCCCACTATTCTAAAGAGGAACTTAAAAAAATTGAAAAGGGATTTTACAAGTATTTGTCAAATCTGATTATTGAAACTTTTCTGTTAGGCACCTACTCTGATGAACAACTTTTAAATAAAGTGGAGATTGTAAATTATGAGCTCTTAGCTTCCCTATTAACAAAAGGTTCCAGTTGTTTTGTTTTGACAGCCCATTTTCAAAATTGGGAGTATGCGGGTACTGCTTTAGGAGTTAAATCTAATGACCGTGTCGCTGCTATATTTAAGCCACTTAAAAACAAATGGTTTAACCAATGGATTGTTAAAACCAGAACCAAATTTGGCTCCATTTTAGTTTCCATGCATGACGTAAAAAAAATATTGAGTCTTAAAGAGGAAAATGTTGCAATATATATGGTTGCTGATCAGACCCCTTCCAATACTATCAGCAGTCATTGGGTTAATTTTTTAAATCAGCAAACTGCCTTTTTTCATGGAGCAGAGAAAATGGCAAAAAAAATGAATATCCCTGTTTTTTATGCTCATGTTGATAGAAATCCAAGTGGCGGATACCTGCTTCGCTTTGAGTTAATTTCCGATGATCCTCTTAATACCCCTTCTGGATGGATTACAGAAAAATACGCATCAATTGTAGAAGCTAAAATAATCGAAAATCCATCTTTTTGGCTTTGGAGTCACAAAAGATGGAAACTTACTCCTGATGAATAAATACCATTATGTTAGGTTTGATTGTCTGGTTCTTTTTAACTGTTTCTCCTCACGCTCTATATTTGAGTACTTCCAAAATGGTATTAACAGAAAATCAAAATGAATTGGAAATACAGATAAAAGTTTTTAGTGATGACCTACAAGCAGCATTAATCAATCATTTTAATGAAAAAGAAATTTCTAATATAGCGGATATTGGATTTAAAAATATTCCAGAAATAAAAACCTATTTCAAACAGCATCTAATTTTGCACAAAGTCAATTCTAAAAATAAATGGGCAATGAATCTGGAAGAAATAGCAGCCGATTATCAAGAGACCATTTACCTTTTAACCGCTGTTTACAAAGATACCCTCATAAGAACTGAAAAAGCTCAAATTCTTGAAATACAAGGGGATTATCTAATGGAGGTATTTCCTACCCAATCCAATATGGTCCACCTTTCCTTTGGGGAACAGCGCTTTTTTCTAAGATTGAAAAAAAACAAGTCAAAGGAGGAGGTGGTCCTAGGGATTAAATAAATCAAATAAAAGTTGTGTTGAAACCCCTACGCCAGTTTGAATAGACTTCTCCGGAGCTGGATAGTAAAATGGAGAATGTAATCCAGGAAGCGTTTCAGCTTCTAATCTTTCCTTAGGAACCGTCCCCAACCAATATAATACAGTGGGCACCCTATCTTCAGTCTGTCCATATCTAGCAAAATCTTCAGCTACTAATTGAGGCTCCGCTTCCACCACATTCGTTTCTCCAATTACTTTTCCAGCGGCACTTTTTAGTTTATCTACCATTTCTGGATAATTCAAGTTAGCCGGAGTATAACTCTCATTGTATGTAACCACAGGCATTAAGGATTCTGGCAAACCGGCTGCAATAGCAACTCCTCTCGCTATTTCATTGATTCTTTTTCTAATCATTAATCGGACCTCATCCTTAAATGTTCGGACAGTAATCTTTAAGGAAACTTCATCTGGAATAATATTATGCTTGGTTCCACCCTTAATAGCCCCCACAGTAATTACTGCGCTTTCTATAGGCTTCACATTTCTGCTGACAATAGTTTGAATATCCATAATCATCATACTTGCTAGAACTATTGGATCTACCGCCATATGAGGACTAGCACCATGGGCTCCTACACCTTTTATTGCGATATCGACTATTTCTGCATTAGCCATAGTGTACCCAGCACCTACCCCAATTTGTCCAGCAGGAATGGTGGGATTACAGTGTAAAGCAAATCCGAAGTCTGGTACACCAAAAGTTGAATATAGACCTTGATCCAACATCAATTTTGCTCCAGCTCCAATTTCCTCTGCCGGTTGGCCAATCAACATTAATGTACCACTCCATTCAGACCTTCGTTCACTCATAACCATGGCTGTTCCTATCCAATTTGTCATGTGCATATCGTGGCCACAAGAATGCATTATACCAGATTCAATCCCATCCATGGTAATGGTTTTTTGACTGGCATAACTCAAATTGGTTTTCTCGGGCATAGGCAGTGCATCCATGTCTGTTCTGTAAAGAACCGTTGGGCCTTCTCCATTTTTAAGTATGGCAACAAGTCCATAGCCCCCAAAATGAGTAGTGACTTCAAAACCAAGTTGCTCTAATTCTTTAGCTAACTTGGCAGAAGTTTCTTGCTCCTGAAGTGAAACTTCAGGGTTTTGGTGCAATTCTTTATAAAAATTTACCAAAAAAGGAAGCTTCTCCTCAATGCTGGCAGCGATGGATGTTCCATTAATTGGATCAGTATTAGCAATTAGTATATTATTTCCAACTCCAAAAAGAAGAAATAAAATAAGTTTATAGATAAAGGTATTCCAACGAGTCATTTTTACTAACTTTTCATTTCAATTACTATTAGGTCCAATTTAATCAAAATATTAGGAATATTAATTGCTATGAAATCAGAATTAAAAAGGAATATGGGTCTTCTTGCGCTCACCGCAACCGGAATTTGTTCGATGTTGGGGGCATCTGTTTATATCGTTCCTTTCATGATTCACCGCACCGTTCCTGGAATTGGAGATCAAGTATTAACTGCATTTTTAATCGCAGCGATACCAGCTATATTTGCAGCTTTAAGTTATGCTGCATTAGGTTCTGCACTCCCTGAACCAGGGGGAAGTTACATTTATGTTTCTAAAGGATTAAATAATTTTTTAGGGTTTATCGCTAGTTTTTCGCAATGGTTTGGATTATCCATTATCATAGGTGTAGTCAGTTACCTAGCTATTCCTTTTATCCGGGACATGTCAATCGCTTTGGAATGGAACGAAGTCGGTCAATTTTTAAGTATAGGAAAAGTAAGGGTAATACTCTCCCTTTTTCTGGTTTGGACTTTTGTAATCATCAACCAAAAGGGAAATGCTTTTTACGAAAAAACACTAATTCCTCTCATGATTATCATGTTTGCCATGGGATGTCTAGTAATTTTTTGGGGACTTTTTTTCAATCACTCAGATTTTGTACAAGCTACCAAAGCTGTGATTCCAACTCAACTTCAAACCAACCCTAGTTTATCAGTCCTTTTAGGCGCAGCCTCTATCCTTTTCTCTAGTTTTATTGGATTTGATTCCATTGCTCAGGCAGGTGGCGAAGCCAAAAATCCGTCTACCAACATTCCATTGGCTATTGGATTGACCATATTAATTGTGGGCACATTTTACTATTTATTTACCTATGCAGTTTACCATTCAATTCCTTGGCCATACGTCGCTGAAAGAGCCGCAGTTGAGGATATAACCGCTCCAGGATTATTATCACCATTACTTTCTCCATTTATGGGGGCATTAATTATTGGCGGAGCTGGAATCGCTTTAGTGAACGACATCCCAGCCATGTTACTTTCCGTTTCCCGTTTAACGTTTGCCTGGTCTTTTGATGGGATTTTTCCAAGAATTTTTTCTAAAGTAGGAAAGGAAAGTAAAACTCCGACTAATGCCTTATTACTATCGGGAACCATGGCCTCAATAGGAATCATTGGCAGCCATTTTGCAGGAGATTTCTTTCTCGGAATAGATATTATGGTTACAGCCATGATGATTAATTTTACTTTGATGTGTATCACGCTTTTAATCATTGATCTCCGCCAACCTCACATTGCTGAGAAAATAAAAATTTTTAAAACCCCTAAGGGAAGGAAAATCATTGGGGCTATTGGTTTATTTTTAATGACTATTTTTTTAAGTATTCACTTGTATAAGGATTTAGTGGTTTCTTCTCAAACCTGGTATCTCAAATCTACCCCAGCATATATCTTCGTCATGACCATTGGAGCAGCCATTTACTTCTATCAAACCAAAATTAAACCTACCAAGTCATGAAAATAAGAAACGTTAAACTTTCCAAGTCCTTTTCCATATCCCCTATCATGTCTAATGATACCATTAGCACTCAGCCTACTACCATAACTAATTCTACTAGTCCTACCCAACCGCTCATTATAATCCTCTCTCTCATCATATTGCTATCTTCCATCATAACCCAATCACTCATTATGACG
>CAYPID010000016.1:21692-26669 GCA_964410725.1 uncultured Saprospiraceae bacterium | reverse complement strand
CCTCTCTCTCATCATATTGCTATCTTCCATCATAACCCAATCACTCATTATGACGCCATCTCCCATCATAACCCAATTGCTCATTATAATCCTCTCTCTTATCATAACTCAACCAATCATTTTGACCCAATTTCGGAAAATGGTGGGTACAATAATTGGCCCCGTAAACTTGTATCCAACCATAAAAATCAACTAAGTCATGAAATATAAAAGCGTTAAACTTTCCAAGTCCCTTTCCATATCTCCTATCATTACAGGAATGTGGCAGATTGCGGATATGGAAAGAAATGGTGGTACAATCGATAAAGAAAAGGCTGTAGAGGACATGTTGCATTATGTCGAATCTGGTTTTACAACTTTCGATATGGCCGACCACTACGGAACAGCAGAGGAAATTGCTGGATTATTTAATAAAAAATATCAGGGTCAATACAATGCTCAAATGCTAACTAAATGGGTACCTCCACCTGGAAAAGTAACTAGAAAAGAAGTAGAAACTGCCGTTCAAAGAGCTCTAGATCGAATGCAAACTTCCGCTTTAGATTTATTACAATTTCACGCTTGGAATTATGCTGATCCATCGTGGTTGGAAACTCTTTTTATCCTTAAAGAAATTCAAGAAAAAGGGCTGATAAAAAACTTGGGTGTTACCAATTTTGATGCCATTCATTTTGAAATGGCCCTTCTATCGGGTATTCCATTAGTGAGCAATCAAATTAGCCATTCCATTCTGGATAGACGAGCTTTAGAGAATTGGAACCAACTATGCCAAAAATACAATGTACAACTCCTAGCTTACGGAACGTTAGCAGGAGGTTTTTTGTCAGACCGATGGCTGAACCGGGAAATAGCATCAATAGAATCACTTTCGACCTGGTCTCAGATGAAATATTACCGCTTTATCCAAGTTGCTGGAGGTTGGAAGAAATTCGAAGAAGTGCTCCACCAAATCCGAAATAACATGGATCAAACTCCAGAACTACAAAATCAAAGCCTAGCTTCACTTGCAGCTCGCTTTGCCCTGCAAAACCCTGCAGTAGGAGCCATTATTGTAGGAGCTCGATTGAGTTCATCTTCCCATTTGACAGAGAACCAACAATTACTTGAGCAATCTCTATCCCCGGAACAATATCAAACAATTTTACACCTAGCCAATCAACTTGACCCCATTCCTGGAGATTGCGGAGATGAATATCGTATGCCCCCCTATTTGACGGCATCAGGAGACCTTAGTCATCACCTAAAACATATACCTTCACCTTATGAAGTAGTAACTGATGATAATGGAATTCAAAGAGCTTATTCAGGTACCCCTTGGGAGCCAATTGCTGGATATTGCAGAGCTATTAAAATTAACAATACCATTAAAGTATCTGGGACCACAGCTACACTTGGGAGTCAATTAATTGGGGGCAATGACCCTGCCGCACAAACCCATTTCATTATCGACAAAATCGAAGGTGCCCTTCAATCCTTAGGAGCTCAACTTTATCAAGTAGTAAGAACTCGAGTTTTTATTTCAGACACCTCTTTTTGGAAACCAGTAGCTGAAGCCATGGGGAAAAGATTTGCAAAACACCATCCCGCGAACACCATGGTGGGTGCCCCCCTTATTGGCGAAGAATACTTAGTAGAAATAGAAGCAGAAGCTGATCTTTTGGTAAACTTAAAAACTATTAATTGTCTTAATCCATAAAATTACCTTCATGAAATTTAAATTAATTCCCTTTTTGCTGCTATTCGGAGTCATACTCTCCTTCGGACAAAGCAGGACATTAGAACCCGACCATCAAATAGTAACTAATCACCAGGTTACTATTCGCGGCAAATCCGTACCCTACACTGCAACTGCTGGCACCCAACCCGTGTGGAATGACAAAGGAGAGGTAATCGCTTCTCTTTTTTACACTTATTACCAGCGCTCTGATATTAAAAATCAAGATACCAGACCTCTGGTCATATCATTCAATGGAGGTCCAGGATCTGCTTCAGTATGGATGCACCTGGCTTACACAGGCCCGAAAATACTAAAGATAGATGACGAAGGATACCCCATTCAACCGTACGGAGTTAAAGACAATCCCCATTCCATATTAGATGAAGCGGATATTGTTTTTGTTAATCCAGTCAACACAGGATATTCTCGAATTATTGATCATGAAACCAAAAAAGAAACTTTCTTTGGAGTCAATGCCGATATAAAATATTTGGCAGAATGGATCAATACCTTTGTGACCAGAACCAACAGATGGGCTTCTCCTAAATTCTTGATCGGTGAAAGTTATGGTACCACGAGAGTCTCCGGACTTGCTCATGAATTGCAAAATAACCAGTGGATGTACATCAATGGAGTTATTCTAGTCAGCCCAACTGAGCTTGGTATTGAAAGAGATGGACCAGTAGAAGCTGCTAACAGATTACCTTATTTTGCTGCAGCAGCCTGGTATCACAAAGCATTAGACGCCGAACATCAAAATAAAGAACTAGAGGTACTCTTAGAAGAGGTCGAAGATTTTACCATTAATGAATTATTACCCGCCATGGCCAAGGGTGGGTTTCTACCTGAAGATCAAAAAGTCGCTATAGCTCAAAAAATGGCAGCGTATTCTGGTCTATCTTCCCATACCATCTTACAACACAATTTGGATGTCCCCACTTCATTTTTTTGGAAGGATTTACTTCGTGAAAAAGGAGGTTTCACAGTGGGAAGATTGGATTCAAGATATAAGGGAATCGACAAACAAGAGGCGGGAATTCGGCCAGATTATAATGCGGAGTTAGACTCGTGGCTACATTCTTTCACTCCAGCTATTAATTACTATTTTAAAAATCATTTGAATTATCAAACTGAAGTTAAATATAATATGTTTGGACCTGTACGTCCTTGGGACCGATCTAATGATAGAACTGGAGAACAATTAAGAATGGCAATGGCTCAAAATCCCTATATGAAAGTTATGGTTCAATCTGGTTATTTCGATGGAGCCACTACTTATTTTGAAGCCAAATATACCCTCTGGCAATTGGACCCAAGTGGTAAGATGAAAGATAGACTCAGGTTTGAAGGGTACCACAGTGGTCACATGATGTACTTGCGGGCAGAAGATCTTAAGTCATCTAATGAACACTTGAGATCTTTCATCCAAAGTGCTATCCCAGAGTTTGGAACGCCGGCAAAATATTAAAACAAATGAGCAAATTTTGGGATAAAATCACCCAACTTTTTAAAGAGGCAGAGCAAAGCTCTGCCTCTAATCCCGTCTTACACGAGGTGATGACCTTTTCTAAAAGTTTTAAAGAAGACTACGATTTTTGGTGTAATACGCTCGTGCTCCGCAGACTTGTTAATTGGCTGTCCGATCAATACGCACTCTATGTGATCAATCCCGATGCCCCTTTGAATACCATAGATTTTTTAAATGGACAAAGTACTAAAGGATTTGTCATTCACTTTCAGCAAATGGGGTACAGTACCAGAGATACTCGGTTTTTCGCCTACTGGTTGAAAGAAAAAATAAAGACCTTACCCTACAGAATGCAAATTGCAGATCGGCGATCCTTTGCAGGAGATTCTGCCGCTGTCGAAACAATTGAGAGGTTTTATATCAAACCCAATAAAACATTGGTTCCTGGCGAAAAAATAGATCAGTTTTTTGGAAATATTTCTATCGAACTTACCTTGAAGAACGATGCACCAGCTCAGCTATTTCTTAAATCCACCGTTTATCCCGACAGAATTTATCATGAAGGCTACGGATTAGAAGCTTTAATGCAATTTCTACTTTGACAAAAAATTAATCCCCCCTTTAACCATTTCCTCATTCCTTCTCAAACAAAAGTCATTATTCTCCAACCGTCCCTCCAGAATTCTCTCTATTGAGGTATAACTTTTATCTTGATAAATTTTTATTGATTTTCTTCTTCCTCAGTCGTTAACTGCTTCCAAAGCATATCCTTTAACTTAACAAGATTCAATCCTGTAACTGCTGAAATAAAAATATGAGGAATTCCAGTCGGAATATCGGGGGCTAACATCTCTTGGAGATCTTCGTCGATCAAATCACTTTTGGTGATTGCTAAAATTCTAGGTTTAAATAACAACTCCTCATTAAATTCTTTCAATTCATTTACCAGAACTTCATATTGCTCACCAATATGATCAGCATCTGAAGGCACCATAAATAATAAAACTGCATTTCTTTCTATATGCTTTAGGAATCTATGACCCAATCCCTTTCCCAAATGTGCATTTTCTATTATACCTGGAATATCTGCCATAATAAAAGAACGACCATCTCTATAATCTACTATTCCTAAATTAGGGACCAGGGTAGTAAAAGCGTAATTCGCTATTTTAGGTTTGGCGGCAGTAATTGAAGCCAGTAAGGTTGATTTTCCTGCATTGGGGAATCCCACCAAGCCAACATCAGCCAAAACTTTTAATTCTAGAATTTTCCATTCCTCCTTGCCCTCCTCTCCGGGTTGAGCGTACCTTGGCGATTGATGCACCGCGGACTTAAAATGTGCGTTTCCCTTACCCCCTCGGCCACCCGAAACCAATATTTTCTCCTCACCATCATGGTTGATTTCGAAAGCGATTTCTCCTGATTCAGCATCCTTGGCTACAGTTCCTAAGGGGACATCTAAAATTACATCCCCTCCATCTGCACCAGTCATATTGTTTTTTCCACCATTCTGGCCTACACCAGCAATCACATGTTTTCTGTATTTTAAAGACAATAAAGTCCAAACATTACGGTTTCCCCTCAGAATGATATGACCACCTCGCCCTCCATTTCCCCCATCAGGTCCTCCCTTAGGTTCATACATTGCTCGATGAAAATGAACTGAACCAGCACCTCCTTTGCCAGAACGACAACATATTTTAACATAATCCACAAAGTTCTGCTCAGCCATTAATACTCGTTGACTTAATCTTAAAAATTATTTTATTGTCCTTGCAACCTATATTGTCCC
>CAYPID010000016.1:0-21592 GCA_964410725.1 uncultured Saprospiraceae bacterium | reverse complement strand
CCTTGCAACCTATATTGTCCCATATATTCATTTACAACGTTTTCCTTAGCCTTTAGTACTCTTTGACTTAATCTTAAAAATTATTTTATTGTCCTTGCAACCTATATTGTCCCATATATTCATTTACAACGTTTCCCCTAGCCTTTAATACTCGTTGACTTAATCTTAAAAATTATTTTATTGTCTTAATGCCCTAGAAACAAACTGAAGGAAGCAACCTAATTTTATAGTCCTTGTGGTTTAAAGAATACCAATGATTCATTTATAAAATCCTAAACAGCACTCCGAAACCCTGGGTAAGTTTACCCCAAAATGGAAGTTAATCTGGCGAAAATATCTTCTATTGCACCTACACCATCAATTTTTTGGGCCATATTCTTTTGATCGTAATAATCAAAAACCGGTGTTGTTTCCTGTTTGTAAACATCTATACGCTTTTGAATCACCGCTTCATCAGTATCATCTGGCCTTCCCGAGGTCCTACCTCGCTCTAATATCCGTGTTATAATCTCAGCATCTGGAACCTCAAGCATAATAAGGTGGGTAATCTGTTGATTGAATTCAGATAAAAGCTGATCTAATGCTTGGCATTGTGGTATCGTCCTGGGGAATCCATCAAAAATGAAACCCTTTACCCCTTTAGTAGCCTCCACTTTATTTTTTAGCATCCCAATAGTAACCTCATCGGGTACTAACTCACCTTTGGACATATATTTTTTAGCCTCCAATCCTAAAGGCGTATCATTACCCATTTCATATCTGAATAAATCACCAGTAGAAATATGAGCCAATTGGTAATGGTCCACCAGCTTTTTAGCTTGCGTACCTTTTCCTGAACCTGGAGGTCCAAATAAAATGAGATTGATCATTACTTGTAGAAAATTATTGATTATCGAGAATCTGCAAGCTACAAAAATATAGTCAATTGCTCAATATATCCCTAGCACCAATAACTTTAGAACTCCAATATTTTGAATTGGAAATATTATCCAAGGTAACTCCAGCAGAGGTGCTGTGAATTACTTTTATCCCCTCATCATCGTGGGCGATTACTAGTGAAACATGAAAAACACGCCCTAATTTACTGCGCTTGAAATACAACAAATCTCCAGGATTGACTTGTTCTAATTTGATTTCTTTACCTAACCTGGATTGGAGTTCAGCTGAAGGAGGAAGTGACATTTCTATGGATTTGAAGACGTACTGAGTTAACCCAGCACAATCAAAACCTCTTTTATCTTTTCCACCATACCTATAGGGGATATCTAATAAATGTTGTACCTCTTTTACCACAGCTCTTCGTTCGGAGGACATATCTGAACGGCTACTAGTCTTTATGAGGTTTGTTGAACCTAAGCTACAACCAACTAAAAATAGGAATAAAAGGAAATGCTGTATTTTTAGCTTTCTCATAATTTTATCAGTGTATTGGGATTATACTCTAATAAACGAGAAAGCTATCTTGGTATTGTTTCAGCGTCTAAATAATTACTTAGCTTTTGCAGCAGCAGTAGCAGCACTTCTCATCGCCCTTGGAATCTCAATGGTGGCAACAGGAATGCCTGGTGCATTCATAATTTCTACCCCTTCATTGGCATCAATATCCCTGACTCTGATGGATTGACCCAATTCTAAGGATGAAATATCGATTAAAACTTGATCTACTAAGTCCTTAGGTAAGGTCTTAACCTTCACTTTTCTTAAATTTTGAATCAACTTACCTCCAATTCTAACCCCCGGAGAAGTACCTCTGAAACGCACAGGCAATTCTACTTTAATAGGAGTTCCTTCTATTAACCTTAGAAAATCAATATGCAAGATTTGGTCGGTTACAGGGTGAAATTGAACCTCTTTAACGATAGCTTTTACCTTTGCACCTCCAATTTCTAATTCTGCAAGCTTGAAATCACCTGTATAAATTAAATTCTTTACTTCTTTTCCAGTAGTGGTAAAATGCACAGGTTGGTCACCTCCGTACAAAACGCACGGAATAATCTGTGATCTTCTATCTGACTTGGAGGCCTTCTTTCCTAAAACACCTCTTTCTTGACCTTGAACTGCAACGACATTCATGACGGTTCTCTTTTAATTTATTTTTTCGGTTTGCAAAGATAATTAAATTTTATTTCCAAACTACGTTTTTCTTATTCGCTCACAAAAAGTTGTGAAATAGACAGATTATCGTGTGTGTGCATAATCGCCTTCGCAAATAACTTGGCAGTAGAAAACACCTTGATTTTGGGAGAATTACGCTTCAAGGGAATCGTGTCGCATACCAATAATTCTTCTAACTTTGAATTTTCAATATTTTCGTAAGCTTTTCCAGATAGTATGGGATGTGTACAAATCGCCTTGACACTTTTAGCCCCATTTTGAATTAAAATATCAGCAGCTGTGCACAAGGTACCTGCTGTATCTACTAAATCGTCCACCAAAATTACATCCGCTCCTTCCACATTACCAATAACTGTCATCCCAGCTACTTCATTAGCTCTTTCACGGTGCTTATCACAGATTACCAATCTGGTCTTGAATTCTTTAGCATAAATTCTAGCTCTTTTCACTCCTCCCACATCCGGAGCTGCAAAGACCACATTGGACATATTATCGCCATACATATCTCGGAAATAACTAAAATAAATGTATTCTGCTTTCAAATGATCAACTGGAATATCAAAAAATCCCTGAATCTGGTCGGCATGCAAATCCATCGTCATCACTCGTGTGGCTCCTGCTGATTGCAACAAATTAGCCATCAACTTTGCACTTATGGGTACCCTTGGCTTATCCTTTCGATCTTGCCTTGCATATCCAAAATAGGGTATTATAGCACATACATAAGCAGCAGATGCTCTTTTGGCTGCATCTAACAAAAGCAAAAGTTCCATCAAATTTTCCGCAGGAGCAAAAGTAGACTGTATAAAAAAGACATAAGAGCCTCTAATAGAATCCTGAATCTCAGGATGAATTTCTCCATCACTGAATCTTTTAATATCTAGATTTCCCAATTCTTTCCCGTAGTACTTTGCAATATTCTCTCCCAAATAATGGGAATTAGTACCACTGAATAAGTGTACCTTAACCTCTTGATTAATGTAGCTTGATTGATTGCTGGTTGCTCCTTTTTCCATTAATAAACAACTTATTTTTTTCGATTGGTTACAAAAAACACTAAATTCTCCAAAGAATCTCGGTAGCTTGAGGGTTTGAAACTCCTAAGAATTTCTACGGCTTCATCTCTATATCGATGCATAGATGCTTTTGCATATTCCATTCCACCACTGTTTAAAACAAAATCAATGACCTCCTTTACTTTATTGGTGTCTTTACTATTTTTCCTAATAATCTGAATGACCCTTTTTTTCTCTCTTTCACTAGATTGGTTTAACGCATAAATCAAAGGTAAAGTCATTTTTTTCTCCTTAATGTCAATCCCTAAAGGTTTCCCAACATCTTCGGAACCAAAATCAAATAAATCATCTCTAATTTGAAAGGCAATCCCTATCTTTTCTCCGAAAACCCTCATTTTTTCAATCTCTTCCTCTGTAGCTCCAACCGAAGCTGCCCCAGCACTGCATGCGCTTCCTATTAAAGAGGCTGTTTTTTGACGAATGATTTCGTAATACACCTCCTCCTCAATATCTAACTTTCGAGCTTTTTCAATCTGTAATAACTCCCCTTCACTCATAGATTTGACCGCCTCAGAAACTATTTCCAATAATCGATATTCTTTATTTTTTAAAGCCAATAACAAACCCTGTGACAACAAATAATCTCCTACCAAAACTGCAATTTTATTTTTCCAAAGGGCATTAATGGAAAAAAATCCTCTTCGAATCAAAGAGTCGTCCACTACATCGTCATGCACCAATGTAGCAGTGTGCAATAATTCAATTAACGAAGCCGCTCTGTGGGTACCTTCTTGTATGTTGCCAACCAACCCAGCAGCTAAAAAAACAAAAACTGGACGAACCTGCTTTCCTTTTCTTCTGACTATATAAAAGGTGATTTTGTCCAATAAAGGGACCTTACTGCGCATGGCTTCCCTGAAATGCTGCTCAAAAGCTTCTAACTCTTGAATTACCGGTGCCTTTATTGCATCCAGGGTAAGTGTCATGATTTGAATTTTAACTGTATTTCAGTGAGCGGCAAAGTTAATGATTTAATCTAATCATTTTGCCGCTATACCACGCTTGATTAAATTCAATTTGATAATAATACAAACCACTAGTTAAAAAAGATTCAAATTCTACTTCCCAAGTGGTCTTACCTCCTTCTAAAATCCTACCCTCCTCGTAAACTACTCTTCCAATATTATCCAAAATAACTAAGTTGACGAATTGATCCTTAGTAAGAATAAAATCAAAATAAGCTGCTCCCTGAACTGGGTTGGACCTCAGATTCACCTCGTTAGATAAATGGCCTTCTACCTCTATTGCTATAGGACGAAGTTCAATTGGAATGATGACCTCTCCTTCTTCATATCCCTCTGGCTTGATTATTTCTTGACTCACCTTTAATTTGTCACTCAATAATCCGTCCTCCATAGCAGTGAATACTAAGGTGAATAAACAACCGCTTGCTCCAGGGCCATTCCAACTTATTAGCATTTTATTCTCATAACCTAAAGACCGGTTGAGATGCTCCGCTTTAACCTTTCCCTCCACAAAATTTTCAATTTGCAATCCACTATAGGCTAACTCAAATTGAAAACCATTGACATCCTCTCTATTTCCATAAAAGGCGATTTCATACCGATTGCCTTTGACCAAGGTCATTTCCTGGTAAGAAATAATCAAAGGCCAACTACCTCTTGCCTCAACCGTATTTAAAAAGGAAAAATTAACATCTCCAATTTTTACTGCAATAAAATCCCGGTTCATTTGGTCCTCCTTTAAGTTTTGAACCTCTGTGAGCTCTGGAAAAGGTTTTTCCCAAGGTTTTTGACTATTAGAAAATTCCCATTCTTCCGGAATGAACCTCCAGGATTTTTCGTGAGGAAACTTATTAATTTGCTTCAATATCATTTTTCTCATCCAGATGATATCCAACGTAGATACCGAATTGGATAAATTAACGTCCGCTGCAATCAATTGATAAGGGTTGGTCATTAGCTTTTCACCCAATAGATGTCTAGACACCATGATGATATCTAATGTGCTGATGCCATCTTGCTCCCTCCCATTTTTTTGCGGAAGCAAAAAATAATCTTGGCCCCAACTTACAGGACCTACAGAATATGACCCATCAGAACGAGTCCGAGTGACTTCCAAAGAATCATTGACAAAAACCGTTACATCTGAAACCGGGTATCCATTACCGGTCTTGATTTGACCACTGATGATACCAAAACCACAGATTTCTAAATTATCTTGTAATACCAACTGGCTGGTACAATAATCTTTATTTCCTGAACTGTCCTCTGCTATTATAGCCACGGTAAGAGGTAAGCCTGAAAAGTCGATATCCTTGCAATGGAGAATTAAACTACTGTTTCCTAATCTGGTTAATGGATCTAATTGTGGGGGTTTGACGTGAACTATCCGATAGACCCGGGTATCGCCACTGCAATCCTCAATAGGAGTTTGCAGTAGAAAATCAGCTGCAAAAACTTCAACCACCCCTTCTTTTCCACTTAAATCAGGCATTAATTCTACCCCCAATGCATCTATACAAATAGGAGCTGGTCCTTTGGCATCAACCACCTTTACCTCGGTAGCATTTATTTGTTGGTTCCCACATCCATCAGTTGCTTGAATATACAACTCATAATGACCTATAGGCAAATCCAGAGTAATATTAAATACAGTATCTTCTAAGCCATAATATTGTGGATCAATTTCACTGACAAGAGGAATGGAATCTAATGACTTAATCCATACTTTTTGGATATGAATTTGGTCAAAATTAGTGGTACACTCATCGGTCAAGGTTCCTTTAATCTGAACAGGAGAAGAACATCCACTCACTCTGTCATTACTATAAGATTCAAACGTATAAGAGGTCTGATTGAAAAATACTTCAGGGGGAACTGTATCTCTGACATTAATAATTTGACGGTATTTAAAAAACCCAAGACCTGGCTTGTTTACCGAATCCACCTCACACTGGTTTAATGCAATATATTCTTTAAGGGAAAGAGAATCTATAGGTTTTTTACCTGAAGCGCCTTGAAGTATCCATAATGCCGATCGATTAGAATCTGCCAGCGTAGCTTTTCCCGAAGGGGCTTCCTCATAGGCAACCAAAATGGATACCGCATCTCCTTTGATCCCATCGAAGTCCCAATCCCTTCGTTCTACGGTCCACGGAATAGAACATTCAGGGACGTACTCACACCAATTGATAACCGAGAAAGTCCTGTGAATTTGGTAACACTCCTCCGCTCTGGCGGCAAACTCCTCCTGGTGAACTGAAGAGGTGATCAAATCGCAACCCTCTTCGGAATATTGTAGGCCGGAAGGTATCCATCCACTGGAACAATTGCCCCATTGATCTCCTGGAAAATTAATTTGATAGCGATGATTGGCTACAACTTGAAGCGTCATTGAACAGGTATCCGCCCAAAAATTTTCAGCTGAAGGTCTCACTATTGCGTAGGTTCTTACCACTTGGCCAAACCCACAACTCGCCAGATTGACTGATGTTTCTATGTTTTCAGTCAGTTCAATAGACCCGCAATAAGGAGATGCCAGCACATGAGAGGGCGTGATAGAGTCTCTAAAATAAATATTCCAGTCCTCCTGCAGATCTCCGGCTCCTTGTAACATTCGATCATTGCATGACAAAACTCGTTGCTCCATATCCCTACATCTGGGGTTTCTGGAATCTTGTAATTCAATAAAGGTTCGACAAACTGTACTTAGAGCAAAACCCTCTCCAAGAGATCTTTTTTCGGTCACCTTTAAATACACAGGAAAAGACGCAGCCTCTTGATCACATTCAATTAACAGATGATCCATCCATGCCTCGTCGCTTACATTCCCATTATCCAATGAAATTTTAAAATCCAGATCGTAACAATTATCCCAACTCCCCCGATCTAATTTTTGACCAACAATTAAGATACTAGAGTCATTCAAAGAGAGTGTAATAGAATCCTCCACCATACAAGTTGGAGAGATGGCATCTTCTATAAATACTTGGAGGCTAAAACTGTCGGCATTCTCCCCCTCATCTTTCACGATCCACTGGACTTGATATTGCCCCCTTGGCAATCCCTCAATAAGCAACACACCTTCGTTCCATTGGGCATCAATCAACCAAGATTCCGGAACCCAAATCTCCCCATTTTCATTACCTTCCCAATACATGACCTCTTCCTTATTTGCACTGAAAACCTTTATAGTTTGGGCAGTTTCAGAACACAAATCTGATGCATTGACCTTTGGAATAGATAGAATTCCATCGCACTGGTCAGGCATAGACCTTGAAATAACGTCAATAGAGGCGGTATCTATGACCGGTGGTGACCAATCTCCCAAATGAACCAACTGGTGATAGATTACAGTGGCCCAAGGCTGGCACCAATCGTAAATGGTCCACTCTCTTCTGAAAGAATACCTCAGGTGATCCTTAAAGAGTAATGCCTTATCTTCATAAGAAGCACCAATAGGGATATCCCTTCGGGAAAAGGTACCAGAAAACAAGGGCTGGAACCCGGATAAGGTATGCAAAAATGGAAATCCAGTAATATTAGGTCCCGGTAAATTATTGGATGAAAATTCACTTCCAGACCAATCTTCACAATCTAAGTACACCGCATAGGGCGGTAGTCGAACATCATTTATATTGGGACTTCGAAAGACGAGCTGGATGATGGCAGTATCTAAGTCTGTCTTTGTTTCCGAATCTTGAACTACAAAAGTTCTTTCTATGACTAATTCACCACATTCTCCATCGGAAATAAAAGAATCCGAAATGGAGACTTCCCAGGTAGTGCAATTTTCTTCTACTAGAGGCCTAAAGCCATAGTGATAAAGCATACTATCTACAAGAAATGGCGCAATTTCCCTATCGACGAGGTTAAAAAAACCACTATCTTGATGAAGCCTTTCTCCCAACCAGATGCTCCCCTTTTGAACCCACTCTGGATCTATTCCAGACGCTGTACTTCCAGGGTATTGATCTTCGCCCAAGATTTGCTGATGGGATAGATATATTTCTTCAATATCTGTAGTCTTAAGTTCTAAATGTACAAAAGAACTATCCCACTTCAATTGGTCAGAAGCTTCCTCCTGAGCAAAAGGGAAAATCTCTTTCCCTTCTTTGTCCTGCAAGAAAAAATGAAGGTTAAAATCACTTGCGGATTCTAATGGCAAAAAAGTGGTAACTAAAAAAGTAAATTTTTCTCCTACATGGGCATTAATTTGAAAACTACCTATTGGCATTTTTGATAAACTCCAGGGGCCAATGTCATCATCAGCATATCCAATTCCCCCTAAATTATTCGGCTGTAAGGAATTACCATATACCCATCTCAAATTTTCGCAAGGCTGATTAGGGTTAAATCCCTTGGGACCGTAAACTGCAATTATGGGATTGAATCCCAATTCTTCAGATGCTCCCGAATGGTTAGCCACAATAGTTATTATACCACTTTGAGTAGGCGTAAAACTAATGGTATCGTAAAGTTGGACGGAATGATTAGGAAAAGTGTTTGCATTGCTGGCTTCATTTATTTCTTGCCAACAACTCCATTGTCCAAAATTTAAAGAATCCGTACCTACCGTCGGATTTAAAGTTCCCCTCCAGGTTCCATAAATTCTTTTTCTTACGGTATTGTATTGCTGGAAAGGTTGGCCATCAGCATCTTGCCACCCTCTGAATAAAGGATCTATTTGGTCTTCCGAATAAATTTGCCCG
Source organism: uncultured Saprospiraceae bacterium (assembly GCA_964410725.1). Taxonomy (GTDB): domain Bacteria; phylum Bacteroidota; class Bacteroidia; order Chitinophagales; family Saprospiraceae; genus CALAZP01. Next base: position 12,727 of record CAYPID010000016.1, on the reverse strand, counting down.
CTGCATACAAGTTGGTGCAGTCCTTTATCATCTGGCAACGGTTGATACAATCCATACATCCATGTCCCTTCTCCAAATATAGTATCTGTTAATTTTACTTGATTGTTATTCAGCGCAGATGGCAGATCCCCTTGGGTAACGTAGACGACCAACCCTGGAGATGCTGGCCTGGTGACAGTAGATGAAGAAACCAATGCTTGGCAGTCCTCATTTAATGGAACAAAAATATCATTCAAACAACTGAAAGGAAGTTCTAGAGGGCTAGAAACAGTAAAAGCACCAATTTTTACATGAATGAAAAGTAAAAAGGTGACAAAAAAGTAAATCTCTAATACCTTTACCCGCACGGTCGTTAATAAGTTTACAACAAATTTACATATTGAATATTAATATGTAGAATTAATTTATAATCAAGCATTCAAATATTATAATTTTTATTCAATCAAATGTCATGATACAAATTAAAAGGGTAGATAGGGATGAAGAAATTGTAGGAATTAAGGATCTTCAAATGCGCAATCACAAGTCTATTCTATCTAAGGAAGAAATGGCCAGCCAAGGATTTGTAACAGCAGAGTATTCCATTGATTTTTTAAAAAGAATGAATGAAGCTGAACCATCTGTTATCGCAGTAGATTCAATAGGTAAAGTGGTAGGATATGCTATTGCCTCCCCAAAATCTATTCAAGGCCAACATAGTTTTTTGGATGAATTATTCGCTGCAGCAGACGAACTACAAATAGCTGGGAATGCTGTTCAAGCGCTCAATTATATTTTGGTGGGTCAATTATGTGTGGCTAAAAGTCATCGAGGCCAAGGATTGGTTACTGAGATGTACAATTTTTTTAGAAAGGATTTATCTCCATTTTACGATTGTGTCATAACCGATGTTGATTTAGAAAATCCCAGATCTTTAAAAGCGCACCTCAATGCAGGATATCAAATTTTAGCAACCAAAACTTATGGGGGGTTGAGTTGGAATGTAGTTTTTCAAGATTGGAGATAATTAAGTGTTTACCTTTTCTCATGGTTTACCGTTTAGTGCTTTTTAAATCATACACCTAATCATTCTGACACCACTTCAGTCCACGGTCTAATTTATTTTGTCCAATGGAAAGAAAAACCCACCTGTACTACTTCTAAAAATTGACTCCATTAAACAGACAGAACAATCAAAATTTTTTTGGTTATATTTAGTATCAATTACTTTTCCACTAGACTTTAAAAATGGGTAATAGGTTTAAAATTTGCACAATGAAATACATTTGGATATCGACCCCGATAATGTTGTTGGTTTTATTTTCTTGTAACCCTCCGGAAGAAAAAACTTACGAATTAGTATGGAGTGACGAATTTGATCAAACCGAACAGCGTGTAGATTCGTCCAAATGGTTCATGGAGACGCTTGGGCCAAATGGTGGAAGATGGTATAACGATGAGCTGCAGCACTATACCAATCGAACGGACAATGCCTATGTAAGTCAGGGAACTCTAAAAATTGTTGCAAAAAAGGAATCCTACACAGATTCGGAGATTCCTCTTGAATACACTTCAGCACGTCTAAATTCTAAATTTCATTTTACCTATGGTAAAGTTGAAGTACGCGCCAAATTACCCAGAGCTCAGGGTACTTGGCCTGCTATTTGGACCTTAGGAAGTAATCTGGAAACCGCAGGTTGGCCTGCTTGTGGAGAAATAGATATTATGGAACAACTATTCGAAGATTTTGAAAGTGTCCAATGTGCAGTGCATACTCCGGACACACATGGTGCCAATACCATTGTAGCTAAGGTAGAGGTAAGTGATGTCACTGAGAATTTCCACGTATACGGCTTGGAATGGACTCCAGAAAAATTAGTCTTTATGGTAGATCAGGAGCCCTACTTCACCTATGAACCAAGTGAAAAAACTCCTGATAATTGGCCCTACTTTGAGGATCAGTACCTGCTACTAAATATAGCAATGGGAGGCAATCTAGGTGGTGAGATAGACCCTCAGTTTACCCAAGATCAAATGGAAGTCGATTATGTGAGGATCTATCAATTGAAATGATTAACTTTTTCTTTATAAAATTTAATGGTTCATTGTCTCTTTTAGAAACTCCACTAAATCCTTTTTAAATTTTATCATGGAAGGTTCATGAATATACATCATGTGACCAGCCTCATAGTAGGTCATGATAATATTGTCTCTTATCTCCGAAGCTAAATCAAGATGATTTACCGTGTGCTCCACTCCATAAAATACGGTCGCCAAATCATAAATTCCGTTCATAATCAACACCTTGAGATTAGGATCTTTACTCATAGCACTGGCCATGTCAATTGAGGTATTGATGGCAATTTGGGTTCCCCAGCCCTGGTTACCAGCATGAGACCAATCCCATTTAAAAGAAGGGTCAGCCACACGTGCACTGGTTTTGTAATTTAGCTCTTTGGATACTCCCAGGTCTTCATGGAGATAGTTTAAAAACCCAATAGTATAAGCCGGAGAAATAGCATCACTCTGAGGATCGGTGGAGGCAAATTGATTCATTGGGTTTTCGTTTATCCCCATAAATCGAGAATCTAATCTACCAATGGTCTTCCCCTCATCCCTCATTAATTCGTTAAAAAATTCGCCAGCTTTGACTTTTAAGCCCCCTCTCCACCAATATTCTTTTGATACACCGGCTAAAGTTTCCATTTTTTCAGCTATTGCCCATTTTTCTTCCTCGGTTATGGCTGTTCCCTTAAATAATGCCGGCATATACTCATTTTCCGTAAATGCTCTAACTACATCTAAAAATTGTTCGACAGACAGGTCTTGCATTTCAGAACTCAACCTCTGGTGATAATGAGCAGTGGCTGCATAGGTGGGAAAATGAACCACGTAAGGTAGATCATCATTAGGCGGAAAAGTGAGTGTTCTCAAATCGAAAACAGCGGAAACCATAACCACCCCATTAAGCGCATACCCCCTATCTAATAAATAATTCATTACTCCTGCATTTCTGAAAGTGCCGTAACTTTCCCCCAATAAATACTTGGGAGATTGAAGCCTGCCGTATTTTTTCAAAAATTGCATAATAAACAAACTAGTAGCCCGAATATCCTGGTCTACACCCCAAAAATCTTTTCCCTCACTCTCACCAATCAGTTCACTAAGACCTGTACCTATGGGATCCATCATTACCACGTCTGCCATATCCAAAATGGAATACGGATTATCCTCTAACTGATAAGGCGCCGCCGGTGTATAATATGGATCATTAACCACAATCCGTTTAGGTCCCATAATTCCCATATGTAACCAATAAGAAGAAGATCCTGGACCTCCATTAAATGAAAAAATTATGGGCCTATCTTTATTAGCTCCTTCCTTAAAATATGCTGTAAAACCATGAAGTGCTATTGGTTTATTTTTTTCATCCTTTAGCTCCATGGTTCCCGCCAAGGTGTTAAACTTAAGGGTTTCCTTTCCAATAGTAAGTGTTTGTACACTCTCAAAAACCTGAGGGAGTAGATCTTTAGCTTCTTGAGCTAATCCAAAATGACTTAGAAATATCGCAATGCAAAAAAAAGAAGTAAAAGATTTCATACATAAATTTTTGTAAACTATAAAAACTTAAAGTCTCTGTGCAATTATTTAAGTTTAAAGAAACTTCCAAGAACCACCATTTTGACAATTAATGCCATTTTTAGTAAGAATATTTTTTGCTTGGGCACTGCGCATTCCACTGGCACATACTACAATGATATCCTTATTGTAGGACTGAATAGTACTAATTTCCTCTTCAATAGTATGAAGTGGAATATTTATCGATTGGGGATAATGTCCTGATTCAAATTCCTGTGAAGTCCTAACGTCTATAACTAATACATCTCCATTTAGTAACTTTTTAAGCCTTCCTTTTCTTTGGAATTTAATCCAAAAATACAGCAGTATAATGGAACCAAGAACAAGATAAATCATTGTGGTACTCATTTGTTTTTTGAGTTTATTCGTAAACTTCAACAATCATTTCAATTTCAACCGCCTGTCCTCTGGGAAGGGAGGCCACTCCAATAGCGGCTCGGGCATGCTTTCCCTTTTCTCCAAATACCTCTACCATTAAATCCGAAAACCCATTAATTACCTCAGGTTGTTCTTTAAAATCAGGAGTACAATTAACCATTCCCAATACCTTAACCACTCGCTTAACTCTGTTCAGGTTACCCAACATAGATTTAAGTACTGACAATTGATTTATGGCTGTTTGCCGTGCACCCTCATATCCTTCTTCTATAGTTATGTTGTTTCCTAATTTACCTCTCAATTCAAATCCATCTGGATATTTAGGCCCTTTACCAGCTAAGAAGATGAATGGACCTGATTGCACCCCATTTACATAATTAGCCACAGGTTGGGGAGGATCGGGTAGGTCAATTTTCAATTCTTTAAGCATTGCTTCGGGATCATACTCGGAAGAGAGAATATTACTATCATTCTCGCTGTTGCAGCCTGATAATAGCACCACAAAACATAAAATAAAGAGCTTAATGGTAAGATGAAATTTCATTTACTTGAATTAAATTTAGTTTAATCTTTAGGTTTAAAATCAGCCTCAATCCACAAAGGATTACTTTCGAAATAGTTGCCATTGGTAAGGACCGCCGATACCGTCCTGATGTTTTCAATATTTGTCAAAGGGTTTTGATCTAAAATGGCTATGTCCGCCTCCTTTCCAATTTCAAGAGTCCCCGTTACATCATTTAATCCCATTACAGTGGCTGGGATAATGGTGGCTGTTCTCAGGGCCTCAAATGGCGACAAATCCCCCAATTTATGATAAGTTTCCATTTCAAGATATAAGCTAAAAACAGGAACAACATTATCTGTACCTGCAACTATTGGAATACCCGCTCTGTAATATTGACCAATAATAGCCATCTCCTTTGTATATCCCCTCTTAGCTTCTTCAGAACGTTTTAGTGTAAGACCTGTTCTAAATCTTTTTCCTTCCCACAATTCATAAGCTATTCGGTGCGCATCAGGCTCCACGGTCTCAATGGCTTTCCCTTTGGGAATGGCCCTAATTACTTTAAGACCTATAGTTGGATCTAATACTGTTTTATGCCTCAAGAAAAAATCAATTGAACTGTCAATTTTTTCCTGACTCACTTCCATATTATTCATAAAATCTCTGCCGATATCATCAATAGTTTCATTAGGAAATAAAACCGATAGAAATAACCCAGAATGGCTGAATTGATCCATACCCATTTTTACAGCTGTTACAGCATTACCCACTTTTAAAGGAACATGACCCGTGACCGTCAGGCCTAATTTATGGGCAGCAGTGCAAATAGCCTCTAAAATTTCGGGTTCAATAGAGTTGTAAATCTTAATTTGATGATACCCATTTTTATAGTATTTATCCACCACCTCTAAACCTTCTTGTACACTTCGGGCCCTAATGATTCCATTTCCTTTTATTCCGGCTCCATCAACCATACCTGCAAGTAAAATATCCGGTCCTAATGCTCCATTTTTTTGAATTTCATCTCTAAAGGTAGTGGCAAACTCCAACTCATTTCCATTATCCCTGATAGTTGTAATCCCACCTGCTAAATAGGCAGGAGCCCACTGGACTTGATTCGAATGGGCGTGCATATCCCATAATCCAGGAATTAATGTTTTACCAGTGACATCAATTATCCTAGCTTCTTTAGGAATTTCTACATCCGATTGTTTCCCTATTTGCGCAATCTTATCTTTTTCAATTAAAATCGTCATATTGCGCATGGTAGTGTCCTTTAATCCGTCTACCAAATCTCCACCCACTAAAGCGGTGTATTTCGGTAATTCGCTTTTATTAGATATGGTGTATTGTTTTAAGGCCGCCATTTGCTCCTTAATATTTCCTTTTACGAAAACAGGCAGAGCGTGTTCGTAACCCTTTCTAATAACTTCTCTAATTTGAGTATTAGCCTTAACAATAGCTACCAATTCATTGGACTGGTTGAGCCAAACAGTTCTTCCTCCCCAATTAATACCCTCAACGACAAACCGTTTGAGAATTTCCATTTTCCCATCCAATTGAATACTATCTGTTCCAGATTGACGAATGTTGACTTCTCCTCTGGGGAAGGTCTTTATATTTTTTGGTTTTCCCTTTTCAAAATAATACTGATAAAGCATCAATTCTATCGCAGCAGGAATATTGCTATGCACAGGAAAAAATAGTTCAGGTATTTGAGTATTTAATTCCTGTTGATTGATTTCTTGAACGGAGAGTAGTTGATCCTTTGAAAATATTTTTAATTGAGTTACCGTATCGGAATTCGATATTCTTTTATTTTCATAAAAAACGGGAGTTAAATCTTCATTTAATCTTAATATGGCTTGAATGCCAGATATTCTTCCACGTTCATTTTCTCCTTGCAAGGACCAAACAACCGTTTCATTGCCCTGTTTTGAAATGGAAAAAGATTCCTCCCCAATTAATGATTGTCTTCTGTATATCAAAAAAGTTCCTTCCTCCTCATCAGTTTTTAACTCGACTGGATTCCATATGGTATAAAACATAGGAATCAATCCAATTAGCAAGCATCCGAAAGAGATTATTTGACCCTTTCTCCCTATTCTATTCCTTAAGGATATTAAAGTAGTATATATTTCGTTCATCACTGTTACTTTCAATAATATCAACTCTACCGTCTCCATTTAAATCACCAACGGTAATATCGTAAGTTGTGAAGTTAACGTCTTTTAATTTAATTTTAAACCACTCTCGAGCCTCATTCCTGTTTAAATAAACAAAATTTGGAGCGCTTGAATTTCCAATTACAATATCTAGCCACCCATCATTATCAAAATCAGCTAGCGAAACACAATAGGTATCCTCATGTGAATCATCAAAAACAATTTTATTTCGAAAACTCATCACCTCATCACCAAAATAGACAACATTCTCCGCTCCTATATTTGCAGTGATGATATCTAAAAAACCATCTTTATTCAAATCGGCAATACCAACAGCACGAGTATGGTCTTCTCCGGTTCCAAACGGTATCCTATTTTTAAAATTTAATTGACCGTCATTGAGATAAACAAAGTTTTGTTGACCATCTCTATTGGCCAATATCAAGTCTTTAAATCCATCTTTATTCATATCTGCTACTTCAACATCAATGGTCGCATCTCTTTTTGATCCAAAACCTCTGCATACCGGAAAAACTCCATTTCCATCATTGAGGCAAATTTCATTTTCAGCACCTCGGTTAGTAATTAGAATATCCTCATCTCCGTCGCCATCAATATCCGATACTACAATATTCCGGGTAGGCGCATACAGATTACCAAATGAGTTTCCTTTGGTCAGTTTTCCAAAACCATCGTTAAAGAATAAATAATTTGGTGCCATATCATTTCCAACAGCAATATCTAAATCCCCATCATTATCAAAGTCAGCCAATTCAGCAGAATAACTGGTCTCCTCTTCCTCTCCCAATGCTGTCGAAACAGTAAAAATTCCCCTCCCATTATTGAAGAGGATCCTATTCTGACCTGGCCAATGTCTTCCATTGGCTACCACGATATCCAAATCAGTGTCTCCATCCAAATCACCAATACCAATGGAAGCAGTCCTTTCCACATAGGTTCCCAAAATAAGCCTTTGGTTATTCAAAAATTCAATAGCCTGACCAAAAAGATTTAAATATCCCCCCCCCAAAGCAATCAATACTAAAATAAATTTGCTATCCATAATGAAATTTTAGATAGATTATCCAAAAATATCTCTATACAATCTAAGCCAATTCAAACCTAATATTTTTTCAATCTCAGCACCTTTATATCCTCTTTTTTCTAATCCTTGTGCCACGTATTTATACCGATGTGGAGAATCTAGTTCGGGAATCCAAGGAGGCCATTGGACCTTATAGGATGGTTTAAATCTAGTTAATCTTGGTAAATACCAATTTTCTCTCGTAGCTCCATTAGCTTCAAGGCCTTCAATAGCAAAATCTGCAGCTAATCCAACATGATCTATACCTCCAATATTTACAGCATGCTCAATATGGTCTAAATAGGTAGAGAATGTAGTATCACTTCCTAAATTGGGTCCAATCATATACCCCAAACTTATAATACCCATGACCCCTCCCTTTTTTGCCATTGATTTAATTTGTTGATCAGTTTTCGCTCTTGGATGATTTCTATGTAGTGCCTCACACATACTATGGTTGATTGAAATAGCAGTTTTGCTGAATCGTATTGCATCATCTGTAGTTTGACGACCACAATGCGAAACATCAATGATGATCCCCAGTTCATTCATTTTCTCCACTGCCTCCAAACCAAAATCAGAAAGACCGGCATTGGTTCGCTCTGTGCATCCATCCCCCAAAAGATTGCGCTCATTATAAGTCAGTTGTATCCATCGGGTTCCAGCTTCATAAAGCCCATTTAAATTATCTATTTTATCCTCAATCATGGTAGCATTTTGGAAACCTAATAGCACTCCTACCTTTTTTGCTTTTTTAGCATTTATAAAGTCGTTTGCTGAAGTTGCTAATATTAATTTATCAGAATGTACATTAATCCTCCTTTGCCAGTTTGCCAATGATTCTAAAGCTACGCTATAATTACTGGACATAAGGGAAGTACTAAAACCCGTATATCCAGAAGCTTCCAGCGCTCCAAACGAATCTTCATCCCAACCTCTTGAAATGATAAGTCCATCAATAACTATTGATTTCTCATAAAGCTTTTCCGCATCAAAATTGATATTGTCCAATTCTGATGGATGGTATTGGAATGATTGGAAAAGGTATTTTGAAAATGCTGACGGAACTAATGCTCCAAGAGAAATCATTCCCAAAAGATTTCGCCTTCTAACATCCATAGGGCTTGGTTTAAATCCATTAACTAAATCTTTAAATCCGGATTAATTTACCAAATTGTTTTCATCAATAGGATGATAAAACCCCTTTTTTTCCAAACAAATTCTTAAAGTGAAATTTGACTTCCTAAAACTATTCCAAAACTTTGAGCATCTCTATCACTATGAGTAGTACCCGGGGGAAAAGGATCAAAATCTGCACTTCTGCTTATAAAATTTAAAGGCGCATAACCCTCTGTTTTAATAGGCTCAAGAAATATTTTCGTAACCATTCCCATGGCGCCCCATCTGAGCCAGCTACAAAATTTGAAAACTCAAATGAAAGGGTGTGCTTTATTTTGCTTCCCGTATTCAAATCATACTTACCTCCAAAACTTACAGAATGTACTTTAGAAGCATCAAATAGATCTTAAGGAGGAGTTGGGTTAAATGTTCCCGGCCACTCGTAAATAGTTTTGGCAAAAGATGCCATGAAAATCAACCGTTCTTTAAAATTGAGATTTCCATAAAAAGTATATGCTGGATTGTTGGTGTCACATGTTATAAAATGGAAAACTGGAAATCCTTGGCAATAGGCACTCCCTTTTAAATAGGAAGCACCTAAGTTAAATTTTAGAATTCCGAAATATTCCCAGAATAATTGATATCCGCAACTAAATTATTGAGTTTTGATGGAATATTTGTACCAGCTCCAACAGGAACGTGCATAGCTCGAAATTGAGCACCATAACTCAAACCACCAAAGGCATGCCACATAGTAGAATTAGTGAATGGATTCATAGAAAGAAGACTCATTTAAATTTCCAAAAATTACAAATGCTCTTCTTATCTGAATTTGATTGCGATTTAAATCAACAATGGTACCAGAGCCAAAACTTTGTTGAGGATTGTATAAAAATTCCGCATACGTAGTTATCCATTTATTGATTAATCCACTAACTGACATTTGAAAAGAATGAATAACTGCCTCACTTACTTCTTTTCCTATTTGGTTATTCGCAGTAGGATGCCTCATTAAATAACCAAATTTTGATTCTACATTTGATTTTTGATAATCTAAAAGCGTAATCAGCGAAGTTCCAATAATCAGCTGATTTTCTTTGATTTTACCCTTTTTTTTCTCAGAAAGTAATAGGTTTAATTTTCTTAAATTTTGATTTTGGTCTAGTATCTTATATTGGTATTCAGGATGAAAACTAACGGTATTATAAAAATTAGAATCCTTATACTCAGGAAAAGCATTGATAGAAAGGAGCGGAAAAAGTAGGAAAGTCCTTAAAACAATAGTTTTCAATTTATACCTCATTTAAAAAAAATAATACTTTCTGGTAAAAAGTAATGTAATAGTTTGGGAATCTTTAGTTTGAATAAAGATTTTGTATTACAAATGCATTTTTTCAAAAAGTTTAATCATCAGAAAACAGAGTATTGGTATTGAATAAATCTTAATTTATTTTGTAAAATATAGAGGTTGAATCAGGTAATTTTAAATTCTCACACCTCGAACAAAGATGTTTATCCTTCCTATATTTAACCATCCTTATTAAAAGTGAAAATCGGCTATTATATGAAAGTATAGCCCATTTTTGTGCTTAAATGATAACCCTTTAAGAAAATCAATATTATTTTTTTCCCTAGATATTTTTTAATCACATTGAATGTGATTTTTTTACAAGATGTAGTTAATGACTATTTAAATTCCTTTAGTGATCAATCTTGTTAATATAGGGTTCAATTGATTTCGCAGTATCCAAAACTGTCTTTTCAAAAGGTATGGGATTCCAATCAAATGTTTTCATAGTTAAGGATACATCGCCATGGTATGTTTTTCCAATAAAAGATTTCATACTTTTTACTTCTCTATCAAAATTTCCTATAAAATTTAGTAAAAAGTTGGGAGCCAATCTTGTACTTACCTTATCATAACCATTTGATTTAAGTATTTTGGCTAATTCCTGAAAAGCGTAAGGTTTTTCAGTTGTAACAATAAATCTTTTTCCACTTGCCTTTTCATTTTCAAGCGCAAGGACATGTATTTTAGCAATATCTCGAACATCAGACATATTAATTGCAGCTTGAGGAACCATTGGCATTTTTCCTAATATCATTTGCTTAAACATACCCATTGAAGCGCCTGATAAATCACCCGAAAGAGTTGGGCCAAAAACAGGTCCCGGATTCACCACAGAAAGCTCCATTGGTGAAGCATCAGTTTGAGCATTAATATAGTCCCAAGCAGCCTGCTCTGCCAAGGTTTTACTTTTTGCATATGTAGAAACATTTTTAGCGCTTACGTTTGTCCATGATTTCGAATTGACTTTAATAGATTTGTCAGCATCTCCTAACATTGAAACCATCGATGAGGTTAAAACAACCCTTTTAATTCCAGCTTTTTTAGCAGCATTTAAAGCTCTCATTGTTCCGTCGACTGCAGGTCGTATTAATTCATTTTCGTCTTTCGGCTCTTTATTGATAAACGGAGAGGCTACGTGCATTACAAAATCACAGCCCTTCATGGCATCATCCCAACCAACATCGCTTAATAAGTCCAGCTCACAAAATTCTATTTTATCTTTTGGATCGACTTCTTTTTTGATTGCGTCTATAACCTTTTGAGATTTAGACAAACTTCTAACCGATCCCCGGACTGAATATCCATTTTTTATTAATTCCGCTGCACAGTGATTTCCTATATAACCTGAAATTCCTGTCAATAATACCTTTTTGCTCATACGATTTATTATTACACTTAATTTGATAGTAAAGATAATGATTATTACTTTTATTACGAAAGTAATGATTGCGTTTTAATTATCTCATTCATTTTAGATAGGTCCTACAGGTACAACGGTCCTGTAACTTCAGCATTGGATAAAGCTGGAGGCCAAAAAAAGCTTATATCTGTAAAGGTGATGCTATTAGAAAAATATCGGAAGAGTTGTCCAAAAGCGATGAATTAATTACAACAAATTTTATGTCAACTAGGACAAAAACACTTGAAAAAACATAACTCATCATCTTAAAAAAATTCCTTTTAACAAAAAAACATTGTGTTTCAACCGAAAAAGGATTTTAGTTAATTCCTTGTAAATAAGGAGTTTGGAATGGTGAAGTATTTAGATTATTGATCTTGCCTTTTATCGAGGTAAGGAAAATGTAAGGGATTTAAATAAATTATAATCGACATTTATCCAAAGACATAAACTAAAAACGGCTATACCGTAGTAGTATAACCGTTTTCCTGACTTTGTAGATAACTCATTGGAAATATCGAACATTTTTACACCCAGAGATTTTGAGCTGACAATGATATCTATATGTTTTATTCAAAGTAATTTGAATTAACATTGAATTTCTTCATTTCTTTTATTTATAATAATTTTTTTATCAAATGAGAGTCTATCAGAAAGTCTACTATTGGGGTCTATTATTCTCCAGAATGGAGATATTTCAGTTCCCTTCTTGCTCAAATTTTCATAATTATATTCAGCCACTATTCTCAAAAAAATTCCAGTAGTCATTGGGCAAGTAAAATCTGCACCATATTCAATTGCCAAGTCATTTCTCATAGTTTCAACTTCTGAAATATTACCTGATTCAATATGATTGATGTATTCTTGAATAATTAAAGGTGTGGGTATTAACATTTTCGAACCAGCAACATGACCCCAAAAATTCTTTTGAATAGTCTTTATTTCAAAATTTTTTTTTGAAAAAAATTTCTCTCTCCATGATTTAGCCATATTCAAAAATAAAAAAACGGTTAACTATATAATAGTATAACCGTTTTTTTTTAGTAGCGGAGGCAGGACTTGAACCTGCGACCTTCGGGTTATGAGCCCGACGAGCTACCAACTGCTC
>CAYPID010000015.1:0-47745 GCA_964410725.1 uncultured Saprospiraceae bacterium | reverse complement strand
CCTCCATGGAAACAGCAATGGCTTGTGCTTCGAAACTACCAATAACTATGGGCAATCTTCTGTTGCCTTCAATTTCACCAAGTACCACGGCATAATTATGAGATTGTGTCACGCTATGGGATAAAGCCACAATCTCAAGAGCAAGTTTTTTCATTAATCAAATAAGTATATTTCTGTATCCTTTAACAAGACCAGTTGGTTCAAAGTTAAAAATTCTTTTGTATTCTCATTGTTTTTTGGCCAATTGCCAAAGCACATCCATCTCTTCTAAGGTCATTTCAAAGATAGGTTTATCCGAATGGGTTTCGATAAATTCAAATCTTTTTTTAAATTTTTTATTAATTCGCTCCAGCGCATTTTCAGGGTCTACCTTTAAAAATCTTCCATAATTAACCATGGAGAAAAGAACGTCTCCATATTCCTCTTCTATCTTTTGTTGATTACCTTGAAGAATGGCCTCTTTCAATTCAGCTATTTCTTCTTCCACTTTTTTCCAAACATCTTCTGGGGTTTTCCATTCAAAGCCCACTTGAGCGGTCTTATCCTGAAGCCGATAGGCTTTCACCAATGCGGGTAAGCCTAAAGGAACTCCTTCCAGAACTGATTTTTTTCCGGATTGTAATTTTATTTTTTCCCAATTGCCGCTTACCTCTTGAGCACTTTCATAAAATCTTTCACCATAAATGTGTGGGTGTCTTCTGATAAGTTTTTCGCAAACATCATTTAAGATTTCACTGACGTCAAATTCTCCAGTTTCTTCTGCAATGATGCTGTAGAATACCAAATGCATAAACAAATCTCCTAATTCCTCTTTAACCTCTTGGTGATCTTGATTGAGAATGGCTTCCCCTAATTCATAAGTTTCTTCTATAGTAAGTGTCCTAAGAGATTCGAAGGTTTGGGATTGGTCCCAAGGGCATTCTTCCCTTAAAGTTTTCATTATTTTTAGCAATCGCTTAAAGGCTTTTAATTTTTTTTCCATAAGACAACCATTAGGGTTATTTTTGCATTTTATAAATCAAAAGTAAATGGAATTTTTATACGTTTTATCGATTGTTTTTGGATTTTTTGGAATTTCTTTTCTACTTATTAACATCCGCCATGTCTTTACTGGAAATGAGTTTAGAGGGACTTGTGCAACTAATAATCCAATGTTAAAAAATAATATAGGAGAGTGTACAGTTTGCGGTAGCAAACCAGGGGAAGAGTGTAGAGAGGAGATGCCGAAAGTTTAATAATTTTTAAGCGACAGCATTACCAAAGTGCAAGCAAAAAGGGTTTCAATCCCATTTTGATTGAGTTCTTGTGCTAAATTTTTGTTTTCCGTTCCAGGATTAAAGATTACCCGCTTAGGCTTTAATTTGAGGAGGTACGATCTATAGTTCTCTTGTGCAGTGGGGTTAATATAAAGAGTAACGGTATCTAAATTTTCAATTTGGGCTGGTAGTTCATTAATGATTGGAATCCCCTCCACATTCCCTTTTCTGATTCCGAATGGAATGACTTCGTGATTGTTTTTAACCAATCGAGCAACTGCTTGAAAAGCTGCTCGATCGGGATTTGGGGAAGCACCTAGAACTAATGTTTTTTTTGAATTCATCAAACGATCATTCTGATAGGGTCTTCCAGCATACTTTTTACTGTATTTAAGAATTGGGCACCTGTTGCGCCATCTACAACTCTATGGTCACAGGAAAGGTTAAGTTTCATTTCATTGCCAGGAACTATGGTGCCGTTTTTAACAACTGGTACTGATTTGATACCGCCAACGGCTAAAATACATGCATCTGGTGGATTAATTATTGCGGTAAATTCATCTATGCCAAACATACCCAAATTAGATATGGTAAAAGTATTACCACTCATCTCATCGGGTTGTAGTTTTTTGTCCTTGGCTTTTCCAGCAAAGTATTTAACCTCGGCATTAATTTGTGTAAGAGTTTTTGTATCCGTATTTCTAATTACGGGTACTAATAAACCATCTTCTACTGCTACTGCAACACCGATATTTACTTCGTTATGATATCTAATTTTATCTCCTAGCCAAGAAGAATTGATAGCAGGGTGTAATTTAAGAGCTGCAGCCACTGCTTTAATTACCATATCATTAAAAGAAACCTTTACGTCGGCCATCTCATTGATACTTTTTCTGGTGCTTATAGCCTTATCCATATTGACGGTTATGGATAAATAAAAATGAGGGGCAGAAAATTTGCTTTCGCTTAATCTTCTGGCGATGGTTTTCCTCATCTGGGAAATTGCTTTATCCTCAGGAGCAGCGGAAAAGCTTTGATTAATAGATATTGGTGGGGTGGCTGTTGCGGAAACTGGGGTATTAGCTGACGGAGATCCCTGGCTTAGAGCAGCTTCTACATCTTTTCTAACAATTCGGCCAGAATCGCCGCTCCCTTTTAACGAAGTTAAATCAATACCGACTTCTTTGGCGATTGATTTAGCAAGGGGAGAGGCTTTCACCCGCTGATCAGAATTTGAAGGGGCAGTAGAAGGAATGGTTTGTTCCTGAACCGCAGCGGTAGGCACTTCTTGTGCTGTTGGTGTTTCCGTTGCTGATGAAGTTGTAGAACCTGCAGACTCGATGGCGGCTTTCCAGTCTTCTCCCTCTTCACCTATCACGGCAATAACACCATCGATGGGGACCGGTCCCTCTTTTACTGCAATATGAAGTAAAACACCATCCGTGAAACTGTCCAACTCCATGGTTGCTTTGTCGGTTTCTACTTCTGCTAAAGTCTCACCAGATTCAACCTGATCACCTTCATTTTTCAACCAACCGACTATGTTACCCTCTTCCATGGTGTCACTCATGCGGGGCATTCGAATGACTTCTGCCATAATTATTTATTTTGTTTGTAAACAAGCTTATTCAAAATGAGTTTTTATTCCTCAAACTTTCGATGGCAAAAATGAAAAAAAAAGGTGTTATTACTAAATTTGACTTATGAAATTTTCTTCTAGGTTATTGGAACAGGCAGTGGAAGCATTAAGCGGACTACCTACCATAGGAAAAAAGACGGCACTTAGATTGGCTTTGTATCTTCTCAAACAAGACCAGGAAAAGGTGAAAACCCTAGCCAATGCGCTTATCGCTATGGCTGAAAAGGTAAAAAAATGTACTTACTGCTTCAATCTTTCAGATGATAGTATTTGTCAGATTTGTGCTGATGAATCTAGAGACCGTCAAATATTGTGTGTGGTAGAGTCCATTAGGGACGTTATGGCTATTGAGGAAACGGGACAATACAATGGAAGATATCATGTCCTAGGAGGAATTATTTCGCCTATTGATGGGATAGGTCCTGAACAATTGACCATTGACGCCTTGCAAGAAAGGGTCCAAAAAGAATCCATTCAAGAATTGATAATGGCTGTAAGTCCAACTATTGAGGGGGAGACTACCATTTTTTATATTTCCAGACAATTAGAACCTTTTGGAGTTTCGATTTCAACCATTGCAAGAGGAGTTTCCTTTGGAGGCGAGTTGGAATATGCAGATGAATTGACTTTAGGACGTTCCATTGTAGCGAGATTGCCATATAAAGCGAACCTGTGAGGGAAGTTGACATAAGCGTTATTATCGTAAATTACAACGTTAGGCATTTTTTAGAACCTTGTTTGAATTCCGTTCTTAAAGCTTCGGGTCCACTAAATTGTGAAATTTGGGTAGTGGATAATTGTTCTGTTGATGGATCTGTTGTTATGGTACAAAACCTATTTCCTCATATTAACCTATTGGTCAATCCAACCAATGTAGGTTTTTCAAAGGCGAATAATCAAGCCATAAAAAGGGCAAGGGGTAAGTATGTTCTTCTCCTCAATCCGGACACATTACTCGAGGAGCAGACCCTCACAACTTGTTTGTCGTACATGGAAGCGCATCCATTGACCGGTGCGGTTGGCGTAAAAATGATTGATGGAACTGGGAGATATTTGCCAGAATCTAAGAGGGGATTTCCCTCACCGAGGACCGCTTTTTTTAAAATGGTTGGATGGTCTAAAATCTTCCCCAAAAGCAGCTTATTTAACGCCTACTACCTGGGAAATCTCTCTGCAGATAAGATTGCTCCAGTTGATGTATTACCTGGGGCTTTCATGTTCCTTTCAAAAAAGGTATTAGACCAAGTTGGGTATTTGGATGAATCTTTTTTTATGTACGGGGAGGATATTG
Source organism: uncultured Saprospiraceae bacterium (assembly GCA_964410725.1). Lineage (GTDB taxonomy): Bacteria > Bacteroidota > Bacteroidia > Chitinophagales > Saprospiraceae > CALAZP01. The sequence continues at coordinate 43,559 of CAYPID010000015.1, read as the reverse complement.
ATCTTTCATATAGAATAAAAAAAGCTGGATTCTCAGTTGATTATCTGCCTACAACCACTATAGTTCATTACAAGGGGGAAAGTACCAAAAAGGGGACCCTCAATTATGTTCGAATTTTTTATCAAGCCATGATAATATTTGCTGAAAAGCATTACCGGGGAAAGGGGAAAGAGGGTTTAGTTTTGCTATTAAAGGTGGCTATTTATGCAAAGGCTATTTCTTCAGCTATTGCCCTTTATATCAAGAAAATTTTTTTTCCGACCACTCATTTTTTGGGAACTTTTTTAGGCCTAATTGTCCTAAAAAATTGGTGGGCAGCTTTCTATTTCAAAGATTCCAACTACTACGACACATCTTTTGATACTATTAATTCGCCTTTGTATGCAGGGGTTTGGAGTATTTCTTATTATTTGTGTGGTTTATACGATTCAAAGGTCCCTTCAAATGCCTTATTAAGGGGTTGGATATTGGGGAGTTTATTAATTGGATTTATGTATGGATTTTTACCGATAGAGCTTAGAAATAGCAGGATGTTGGTAATTTTTGGAGTAGCCTTGTCCTTGTGGTTAGGTTGGTTTTTACCGAAGGTAAAAGCCTTCATTTTTAAACAACCAAAATTGACCAAAGGGGGTAAAAGGCCGCGAGTAATTTTTGCGGGAAGTGAGGAAAACGAAAAAAAGGCGATTCATATTCTGAATGGTGCAGGTTGGAAGTATGAGTACTTTGGGAGGTGGCAAAATACAAATCAATTTCCCGAAAAGATCAAGACGGATTGTATTACGGATATTATATTTTCTGCTGACGATTGGTCGGCTTCTGAAATGATTCAAACGATGACTCGTTTGGGAAAAGAGGAGATAAGGTTCAGGCTTTTCCCCAAGGACGGTAGTGAAATCATAGGAAGTCACTCCAAAAACTCCCTTGCGGATTTGTTTACCTTGAAGTTAGACTTCCAAATTCAACAGCCTGTTCAACGGCGAATAAAAAGAATTTTTGATTTTGTTTTTGCCATTTTAATACTCTTGGTATCCCCTGTATTAAGTTTTCGAATGAGACACCCTCTTCAATTTTTTAAAAATATTTTGGAAGTACTTATTGGCCAAAAGTCTTGGGTAGGATACAGTAGAGCGAAAAATATGGAATCCAATGGATTGCCAATTTTAAAAGAGGGGATTTTAGATCCTTCTTGTCTTCTTGGCGTAGATGGAGAAGTTGAGCATGCCCTAATGGAAAGGATAAATTTAAACTATGCTAAAGACTATCAAGTCTACCAAGATTTTTTGATTTTAATTAATAATTGGAAAAAGTTAGATAACGGATTATTCGATTACAATCGCTAGTTGACCTTTTTGGGAAAGAGCAATTCTAGTAATTTTATTTCCTGGCAACCAGTCTAAATTGGTGTATTCCTCCCATACTGGGGAGGTTTGAGTCCAATTCAACTTAAAAATCTTTTTGCCATTGGCCATGATAATACTTTCATCTGCCACTTCAAAGTCTTGGGTTTCACCAATGGGTTGGGTTAATGAAAAGCTTGTATTGGTGTTGGGATTGTATACTTTAAGCAAGGGGCCTTCATTGGGGATTTCAGAGGAATAAATCAGGTTGCCATTCGGCAAAACTTTAAAGCATCTGCCGGGATATTCAGTGATGGTAGTAAGGTTTAACCCCTCTCGGTCTGTGAGGACTAATCGATTGGATCCCTCTACCATAAACAGAACAATTCGATTAGAATCTAACCAACTATGATATCCTGTATTAGTAAGGTGCGGGAAAAGGGGTTCTCCGCGTCCTGAATTCTCGTTTGGGAATTGCCATACTCTTATTAAGGTTTCTCCTTCATAATTTTCTTGTCTGATAAAGGTCAACTTATCGGAATTGGGGATTTGGGCAACAGAGTATTCTCCTGAAACAGTTTGCGTTAGTTTTTTTAAAGTTTCAGTTGTGGTATTGAGTTCGTATAAATCAGGTTCTGCCTCGCTGGGCATTTTGGAGGAAATAATTAACCGGTCGTCATCTTTGAAAAAAGGATGGTTGTTATATCCATTGGGATTATAATTAGTGAGGTATTTGGGGTGTTCGTAGGTGAGGGTATTGGAATGAACCCCGGAAGGCTGAACTAAGTATATAGCGGAGGAAGGTATTTGTCCGATCAGATTGAAGGTTATAAAAACTCCAAATGTGCTAATTATGGTTGATAGTCGCATATTTACTCTTTGATGGATAAAATTAGTTGAAAATTATTTGTGATACTAATGAAATAATTATTAGGTTTGTCTCACAACAATAATTGATGAAGAATTCTAACAGCTATTTCTTTTATTTTTATTTCTGCAGCTCATCCTACAAGGATTGCTGATTTTGTCTGTTAGATTTCGATAAAATAAAGTGGTCCTTGAAAGAGGGCCTTTTTTTTTGCCCCTATGTGAGGGAAAAAATGTAAAAAATGGTCAAAACAAGTGCAAAAAACGAATCCGAATTAGCAGATAAAAATAGTCCATTAAAGGTGGCTATTCAGGGGTATTATGGGGCATTTCACGAGATTGCAGCCCGAAAATATTTTAACGGGAAGGACTTAGAGATTATTCAAGCCATGACTTTCGAGGACGTTATTGAAATGGTTAGTGGTGGTGGACTTGCTGATGTAGGATTAATGGCTATTGAGAATACATTAGGAGGGAGTCTAATGAATAATTACCGCCTTTTACAAGAATCTAAGGTTTCAGTAATTGGAGAAGCTTACTTGCGTATCAAACAACATTTGATTGGTCTTCCGGGCACGGCTATTCAAGATCTCAAAGAAGTTCATTCTCATCCTATGGCCATTGCTCAGTGTCGGGAATACTTCAAAAGCTATCCTTTCATTAGATTAATTGAAATGGAGGATACCGCATTAAGTGCTAAGCGATTGAGTGAGACTAAAAATCCTGAAGTTGGGGTAATTGCAAGCAAATTGGCTAGTGAATTATATGATTTGGAAATATTGGAAGAGAGCATTGAGACGCACAAGAAAAATTTTACTAGATTCTTAGTGATTAAAGATCAGAAGCAGGTTGAAATAAATCCTGAAAAGGTGGAAAAGGTCTCTGTAAGTTTTTCTACTGGACATGAGGTAGGAAGTTTATATAAGGTGCTCACTGTTTTGGCAGCATATAATGTTAATTTGACTAAAATTCAATCAGCGCCGATTATAGGGCATCCTTGGGAGTACATGTTTTTTGTAGATTTTGTAATTGAAAGCGGCAAAATTGGTTTTACCCAAGCTATTGAGGCCATTCAACCTCTCACCAATAGTTTAAAAGTTTTTGGAGCTTATCAACAAGGGAAGCACTATGAAGAATGATTTCACCATCACTACAGCTAGTAGATTAGGAGAAGTTAAAGAGTATTACTTCTCCGTTAAACTCAAGGAAATTGCTGCGTTGAATCAGGAGGGGAAGAATATTTTAAACCTTGGTATTGGAAGTCCTGATTTGCCTCCTCATTCAGCCGTCATGGAGGCATTGTGTCAGCATGTTGGGCGGGCTAACTCCCATGGGTATCAAAGTTATGCAGGAATTCCCGAGCTGAGGAAAGCCATTGCCGAATGGTATCAAAGATATTTTAATGTTGAAATTGATCCAGATCAAGAAGTATTGCCATTAATTGGTTCCAAAGAGGGGCTGATGCACATTGCAATGACCTATCTAGAACCTGGGGATGAAGTATTGGTTCCCAATCCTGGCTATCCCGCTTATCAGGCCGTTTCAAAGCTGACTGGAGCCGATATAAGATTTTATGATTTAAAGGAAGAAAATAACTGGTTGCCTGATTTGGAGCTGTTGTCTGCTCAAGATTTGAGTAAGGTCAAGTTGATGTGGGTGAATTATCCCAACATGCCTACTGGAGCTGCGGCTACTCGAAAAATATTTGAAGCATTAGTGTCATTTGGGAAAGCGCACCAGATTTTAATTGTCAATGATAATCCTTACACATTTATACTGAGCGATCAGTACAAAAGTATTATGGCGGTGGATGGAGCCAAAGAGGTGGCTTTAGAATTGAACTCCCTTAGTAAATCTCATAATATGGCAGGTTGGCGGGTAGGTCTTTTAGTTGGGGCTGGGGCACGGGTAAAGGAGATTCTACGGTTTAAAAGCAATATGGATTCTGGCATGTTCAAACCTATTCAAATGGCCGCAGCAGTAGCTTTGGGTTTAGATGAAAGCTGGTATAAAGAAATTAATAAGATATATCGGGAAAGAAGGAAGGTCGTTTTTGATATTTTGAAAGTTTTAGATTGCTCGTTTAATGACAATCAAATTGGAATGTTTGTTTGGGCTAAGATTCCAAAAAAAATGTCCAATGGATTTGAATTTACAGATGCTATTCTAAACTATGCCAGAGTATTTATTACCCCTGGAGGTATTTTTGGAACCAATGGAGATCGGTATATTAGGATTTCGCTTTGTTCTGAAAAAGAAGTTTTTGAGGAAGCATTGAGAAGAGTTGAGGAGTCAAAGGATAAACTTTTAAAGGAAGCTTAGGATATGAAAGTGGCTGTAATCGGTATTGGATTAATAGGAGGTTCCTTGGCGCTTACGTTAAAAGAAAATGGAGAGGCCTCACAAATTATTGGGGTGGATAAAGATCCGGGCAATGGTGTTTTGGCTTTAGAGAAGGGTATTGTAGACCAAATGGAGGACTTAGAAGAGGCTTTAAGCAAGGTTGATTTAATTATACTGTCTACCCCTGTAAATGCTATGGTAGAATTATTGGGAAAGATTTTAGATCAAATAAAAGACCATCAAGTAGTGATGGACGTAGGGAGCACGAAAACAGAGTTGTTGGCGGGTATAAAAAGGCATCCTAACCGAGGTAGGTATGTAGCTACCCATCCTATGGCAGGAACTGAATTCTCAGGACCCCAGCACGCTTTTCATGGGTTATTCCATGATAAATACACCGTTATTTGCGATGCTATGGATTCTGATAAAGATGCATTGGAAACGGTGGTAAAAATCTATCGGGCCATTCCTATGAAGATTCTGTATTTGGGTGCGGTGGAGCACGATGTACATGCAGCTTATGTCTCCCATATTTCACATATTAGTTCCTTTGCCTTGGCTTTAACCGTTCTAGCAAAAGAGGCTGATGAAAATAGAATATTTGAGCTGGCAGGGTCTGGGTTTGGTTCTACGGTTCGTTTGGCAAAAAGTTCAGCTGAGATGTGGATACCAATTTTTGAACAGAATAGAGATAATGTATTAGATGTTTTGGATGAACATATCAATCAATTGGCAGCTTTTCGTTCCCTTTTGATTAAAAGGGATTTCAAGACCATGTATGAAAAAATAAAAAAGGCGAATACGATTCGCGCTATTTTAGAACAAAAAGGATTAGATTAAAACAGTTAAATTTTATTACCCATGGAAATGACATTCAGACCCGCCTTAGATAAAAAACCGGGCAAACCAGTCATCATTGCAGGCCCCTGTAGTGCTGAAACTGAAGAACAAGTATTAAAAACTGCTCATGCATTGGCCAAACAAGATATTGATTTGTTTAGAGCAGGTATTTGGAAACCCAGAACGAGACCAGGAATGTTCGAAGGTATTGGAACTGAAGGATTGGGTTGGTTAAAAAAAGTGAAAGAGGAAACAGGTCTTCGTGTAACTACTGAGGTTGCCAGCACGCAACATGTTTTTGATGCTTTAAAATATGGGATTGATGTACTATGGATTGGAGCCAGAACAACGGTTAACCCTTTTTCAGTACAGGAAGTAGCTGATGCTTTAAAGGGCACTAAGATTCCTGTTATGATAAAAAATCCAGTTAATCCTGATTTGAAGTTATGGATGGGGGCAGTTGAGAGAATTTATAAAGCTGGAATCGACCAAATATCTGTAATTCACAGAGGTTTTAGTCACCATGGGGATACCAAATATAGAAATGTACCTAGATGGGAGATTCCAATTGAATTAAAGAGAGCTTTTCCAGATATCCAAATTATTGTGGACAATAGCCATATTTGTGGGAACCGACACATGTTACAAGCCATTGCCCAACAAGCAATGGACCTTAATTTCGATGGAATTATGACAGAGGTACATCCCACTCCTGATGATGCTTGGAGTGATGCTGCACAGCAAATCACACCTGAGGTATTTGGCCAGTTGGTTTCAGAATTAAAAATGAGGGTATCGACTACCGATAACCCAGAATATTTGGAAAATATTGATCACCTAAGGAATGAAATTGATGAGTTGGATGAAGAATTGATCAATTTACTTTCCACCAGAATGCAAGTAGCTGAAAAGATTGGCAGCTACAAAAAGAGAAATAATATCGCTATATTACAAACTAATCGATGGTCTGAGATTATGGATAAGACTATTAAGAAAGGTATGGATAAAGGATTGAGTGATGATTTTGTTTCTAATATTTTTAGATCTATTCATGAAGAATCCATTAACCATCAAGAGCGGATTATGAACGAAAAATAAATCTTTTATGGGGTACCAGAATTTATCGGTGACGATTGAGAACGGGGTGGCTATAATAATGATAAATAGGCCTTCCACTATGAATGCCCTCAATGGTCAAACCATGAATGAATTGGAAGATTTTTTCTCCTCTAATTCTGAGGAAAATAAATCCTTAAAAGGTGTAATCATAACGGGTTCCGGCGATAAAGCTTTTGTTGCCGGAGCCGATATCAAAGAGTTTCTACAGTTAGATGGTCAAACGGGCCATAGATTGGCTTCCTACGGTCAAAGTGTGTTTTCGCTCATAGAGAATTTCGATAAACCTGTAATAGCAGCAGTTAATGGATTTGCTTTGGGTGGAGGTTGCGAATTGGCTATGGCCTGTCATATTCGGATAGGAGATAAAAACGCAAAATTTGGTCAACCGGAGGTCAATCTGGGAATCATTCCCGGCTACGGTGGCACTCAAAGATTAGTTTATTTAATTGGGAAGGGTAGGGCACTGGAATGGATGCTGACTGGTCAAATTATGGATGCAGAAGAGGCCTATAGGGTTGGACTGTTAAACCATTTAGTGGAGGACGGAAAAACCGTCGAGAAGGCCAAAATGATTTTAGATGTAATCAGTAAAAAAGCTCCAATGGCAATTGCAGGTGTAATCGAGGTGGTTAATCAAACCGTACCTAATACCCCTCAAGGTTATCAAAAGGAAGCTGAAGTTTTTGGCAAAACGGCAGATTCAGAGGACTTCAAGGAAGGCGCCACTGCGTTTATTGAAAAAAGAAAGCCTATTTTTAAAGGATTTTGATTTTTTATAAATTTTAAAATTGAAGGTTAGAAAGTTACTTGCTCTAATAAAACTATTTTTAATACTTCCAGGATTAGCCTATTCATTTCAGTTAGAATGGATTAGGAGAGGCTCTTTAATTGAAGTAACTGAATCAGATTTCCTGAATCTTCAGATTGTTGTGGATAGTCTCAACAAAGAATACGAGATTCAGCCCAGCAAGTATTTTTTTTTAGAGGAAGGGGACGCTAAATTTTTATTACCAGATAACTATTCTCACGTCTTTAAATGGAATGGACAAAAATTCCAAAATCTATACGGTGGGGTCTTTCACGGATACAATAAGGATGCCTTCAAATGGATATATAATGGAAAAGTATACAGCTATGGTGGATGGGTAGATAATTTATTTTTTTCAGAGGTCATATTTTTTGAAGAAGAGTTCAAACAATGGGAATTAGTAGGGTGGTTGGGAGATAAACCTCACTCAGTTGGTCACCAACCTATTTTTATATTCAATCAAGGAGATCAATTATTTGGATTATTTGATATTCAAAAAGATGTTTTTCCCCCTCGACATCAAAAGTTTTCCCTTTACAAAAAAAACCTATTTGAGTACGACCAAAAAAATAGAGTTTGGAAAGCTAAAAGTAGAGTTCAGACCACTAACCTTCCCGACAACATCACCGCTTATATCAACTTAGCGGATTATTTAATTTTCTGGGTCAGTACCGAACCTTCTGTATATATTATGGAAAAGCGGACATTAGCTTATAAAAAAATAAAAAGTACCAATTCCTTGAGTTCCAAAAGCTATACTGAAGATTTTGTCAGTTATGTAGTTACTGAAAATCAGATTCAATTTTTTAAAAATGGGCTTTTATCGGAACCTTACTTTCTAGAAGATGAATTCCAAAATGGAGAAGCAATACAGTACCTTAACAATAGAAAATATATCATCTTCTTTCTTATTGTATTGAGTATTGGAATTCCATTGTACATTTTATTTGCTAAAAGAGGTCAAGTACAGAAACTAAAAGCGACTTTTCCATATCCCTTACTTTTAGACTATAAGGGAAGGATTATAAGCCAAGAACAGTTAGATATTTGTCTGGGGGTTTCCAAAGAGGTTTCAGAAAGCTCACGGCGAAATAGAAGATCTAAAATTTTAAAGAATCTTAATTCTGATCAAAGTTATGTTCAGGTAGAACGGATTAGAAGTGAATTAGATTCTAGGGTTTTTTCATATAAAATTACCTAAGGGATGACGAGGTGGTGGTTTCTTATTCTACTAATGAGTTGTAATATTGTTTGGGGAAACAATAAAGCGGGTCGCTTATATTCCTTTAAGAAGGAAATTGATGTGAATTTAGTTTCTAAATTATTCAACCAGGCTGATTCCTTGGCGAAGTCATTGCCATTTGAATTTGAACACTATCAAATTTTTAAGACGGAAGAAGAACGGATTTTGTTTTTATTTGATGGAATGAATTATGTCTTTGAATGGAAAAGCGATACCATTACTGAGCTATCTAGAGAAATTTTTCACGGTTTTAACTATACTTCTTTCAAATTTGAAAGAGATCATCAAATTTATACTTACGGAGGAAGTGGATTTTGGAGTTTCAGTTCTGATATAAAAGTATTTGATGAAAGGGATGGGCTATGGCATCCTATTCCGGCGAAAGGAGAAAAGCCCTTTTTTGACGGTGGGCGCCAACTTTTTAGTTTTTATGCTGACGATAAACTGTACGTTTATTTTCATTCTTATTCACCATTAGATCGCTATCGTTTTCCCGTAGAAATTAAAAAAAATAGACTCTATATCTTTGATTTTAAAGATGGAAAATGGGAATCCTCCAGTTTTTTCGATGAAATCTTGCCCCTTCGGAGGCAAATGATGATTGAAACTAAAAGATTTTTTAATTTTTATCATGAAGGTTACCTCAGCTTTTTAATCGACAAAGAAAATCTAACCTATTATTCCTTTCCGAGAGATATGCGGGATTTTGGATTTTTTGAGGAAATTTTCTATGAAAAGTATAATTTAGCCGTTATTGGAGATTCTGTTTTACTCTTTTCTAAGCCACCTGAAAGCAAATTGGTTAATGTTTACGATTTCAAACAAATAGCAGAAACAACAGATTTAAGTTTGTTTCAGGTGAAAAATTTTAATCAAAATTCACACCGTGAAATAAGAGTATTCCTCGGCCTTTTTATACTTTTTGCCTTTATAGTGATTCTTAATGGGATAAAAAAAATCAGAGCTTTAAAACGATTTCCCTATTCAGGTTTATTAAGCCATATCGATGAAGAAATAGATCAAAATGTTTTGGATGAGCGTTTGTTTATGTCTTTACAAGATCAAACTGGCAGCTTAAAAAATAAAAGATCTGAAATTATTCAAGAAATCAATTTTAAGTACCATCGCCTTATTGAAATTCAAAGGTTGAAATCTTTGGATGATAAGAGAGTCTATAGATATAAAGTGGTGATCAAAATGGGAAAGCTCTATCAATGGTATATGACCAAGTTTGTTATTCCAAAGATAGCGCCTGATTATTAACAATTGCAGCTGTAAAAGTGACCCCCGCTTCAACTTTAAAACCAGGTTTTAAGGTAATGCTTTCACCGGCTTCAAAAACAACTGGGCCCTCTTTAATAGGTTGGTCGTACTCCAAGTGAGCCACCAAAATTTCAGGATGAGTGCCACTATTGGTGGTTTTCACTTCTTGTAGTTCTGATTTTAGCTGGGGTTCTTTTTGGGGAGTTTCAACTATTTGATTTTTCAATTCGGTATTCCAATGAATGGTGGAAGGAAATACTCTTTTGCCTTCTTGAACAGCGGTGACTGATAGAAATATTAGGGTAAAGGTGGCCGCCATTTTTGTTATCCAAGAGAAAGTTTTAGGCTTAAATTTCTTTTGGGTTGTTAGGGTTTCTAATGGTAAATCGTGGACTATTTTTTGTAAAATAGCATCAGTTAATAAATCAGCTTCTTCCTGTTTCAATACTGGTTTCATCCTTTCAATTTTGTAGTAATTTTTTAATAAAAGCAGCTTCTTTTGGGTGATTTTGAAGGTAGGTGGAAATTTTCTTTTTACCCTTAACTACGGCATTCCTGCAAGCCCCCTCACTTTGGTAGGAAGTCAGTTTTAAAATTTCCTTATAACTGTAACCTTTGGTGAAAAGTAATAAGACTTTAACCTGCTCCCGATTACCTACCCATTTTTCTAAACGTTCTTTTATGATGGTTGCAATTTCTGTGGATTCCAAAGCTCCAGGTGCTCTAGCAGGTTCGCCTAATTCCCAGGCAACATCCTCTACCTGTACCTGCGGTGCTTCTTTGCGTTCCTTGATAAAATCTAAGATTGCATAACCGGTAATAGTTGTGAAATAACTAGTTAATTTGGTTCCTTCATTAAGTTGCAGTCCTTTTTTGAATCTGGTAACAATTTTATAATTGACATTAGCAAAAATAAAGTCCCAATCCTCAGGATATAAATTTGGATATTTAGACTGCCAATATGCTTTTGCGTATTGTGCAGCATAAGAGAAAAAATTCTTTAAAATAAAACTTTCTGACCCATGTTCTGATACAATAGCCTCAATCACTATGTGGTCCTCCATATAATGATCTTTTTCCCCATCTTGTGTATTCAATGCAACAATCATATTTAAAGTATTAGCTATAAAATTATAGCAGTAGTCATCAAGTTACCAAATTTATGCAAAAGGATTTCCAAGCATTTGCCAATAGATTAGTTAAAATGGCCAAGCATTATGGAAAATGGGCTAGACGTACGCAAATTTATTGCTATCGAATTTATGATGCCGATCTTCCAGATTTTCCATTTTCTATAGATAAGTACGAAGAGAGAATATTAGTGTCTTTTTATGAAAAGGAGGGATTGAATCAATCAGATGAAGTTTTCCAAAATAAATGTTTGGGGATTATTAAGGATTATTTCTCCTCTATTGCAGAAGACCATTTTTACATCAAAGGTAGACGAGTGCAAAGAGGAAAAAGCCAATATGACAAATTCAATCAAACTGGCACAGGTTTCGCAGTTAGAGAAAATCAATATCAATTTTGGGTCAATCTATCAGATTATTTGGACTCTGGATTGTTTTTAGATCATCGTCAAACTAGGAAAATGGTGGGCGAATGGTCAGAGGGGAAGGCTGTTTTAAATCTCTTTGCTTACACAGGTTCTTTTTCAGTGTATGCAGCCGGAGGAGGAGCTACATCAGTGGATACAGTCGATTTATCTAACACCTACCTTGATTGGGCTAAGGTCAATTTTAAATTGAATCATTTGCCTTGCGATAAATACAGCTTTATTAGAGCAGATGTGATGAAATGGTTGGTGGAACACAACGTTCGTCAATACGATTTAATCGTTTGCGACCCACCAACTTTTTCAAATTCAAAAAGGATGAAAGGAATATTTGACGTGCAAAGAGACCATACAATCCTTATCGAGAATTGTCTCTCTTTATTGAAACCTCAAGGAAAACTAATTTTTTCAACTAATAATCGTCAATTCAAAATGAAATATGAATTGAAAGGAAAATTCAAAGGAAAAGAGATTACACAACAAACTTTACCTATGGATTTTAGAAATAAAAAAATCCATAGGTGTTATCTGTTTGAATCAGAGGGAGCCTAAGGCTACCATCTATTATTGTCTCTTCCCCTATCTTCTCTAGGTTCAGCTTTTTTGACAACAATGGTACGTCCATCTAATTCTGAATCATTCAAATCTTGAATGGCAGACATAGCCTCGGATTCGTCATCCATCTCAACAAATCCAAAACCTCTGGATTTACCAGTGAATTTGTCCATAATAACTTTAGCAGAACTCACCGCTCCGTAAGCTTCAAAAGCAGATCTTAAATCATCGCTTTCAGTAGCGTAATTTAATTTAGCAACAAAAATGTTCATCGAAAAAAATTTAATAAATAAAAAATTCCCATTAGGGTAAAAAAAATTCGAGAAGAAAAAAAGGGAATTTAACTTGCAAAAATCGAAGGGATAAAGAAGAAAAAGCCTGATATTCAACCAAATATTTATAACACCACAAAAGTATGAGAATTTTTATCCAAAATCAAGTTTTATTAAGATTCTTACTCATATTTACCTTTTTTAGCACTTTTCAGGTCTCGTTAGTCATGGGACAGTCTCAGAAGTTAATGGGAATGAAAGAGGTGATTGGTGTGGATTATGTTGAACCTGATACTGTGATTCAGTATGGTGCGGACGAATATAATTTTGCTGAATTAAGAATTCCCAAACATATATCATCAGCTAGTCAATTTCCAGTGGTGGTCATCATCCATGGGGGATGCTGGCTTTCCGCTGTTGCTAATGCTGATTTTATGAGGGGATATGCGTCTGCACTGACCCAGGAGGGTTATGCTACATACAATATTGAATATAGGTCTGCTGATCATCCAGATGGTGGATGGCCCAATACATTTAATGATGTAATATCAGCTGTTAATTACCTATCTGAATTTTCATCTGATTATCCTTTAAATCTCAATGAAGTCATTCTGATTGGACATTCTGCTGGAGGACATTTGGCACTTTGGACTTCAATTTTTCCTCAAGATCTTCCAAGGCTTTATCCAATTACCGAATTAAAGACCCGAATTCATGGAGTCATTAGCCTCGCAGGAATCGTGGATCTGAAGGAATACTATGATCCTAGCGGGCAATCTTGTGGAAGGGGAGTGGGGCAACTCCTTGGTGGAAGCCCGGATGAATTGCCTAATCTTTATCAAATAACTTCCCCGGTTAATATTTATCAATCTTCTTCCAAGTTATCTTTGGTTTTAATGACTGGTGAATTAGATCCCATTGTAAAGCCAAGTCACGTTGGTATCCTGAGTGAGGCATTTCCAGAAATTGAACATTTGATTTTACCTCAAACAGGCCATTTTGAAATGGTTGTTCCACAAACGATGGCTTGGGAACGAACTCTAGCTGTCTTAAAAAAGATGTTAGATCAACCACGCTCCAGATAACTACCGTCCCCAAAGCTTAAAAATCTAAAATTATTATCTAACGCGTAGTCATAGATTTTTTTCCAATCTTCTCCTACAAAGGCAGCCACCAAAAGTAATAAAGTACTTTGCGGCTGATGAAAATTAGTAACCAGTCCAGTCACTATTTTGAAAGGATAACCTGGTACAATCAGGAGAGGAGTTCTTGCTTCAAAGTAATTTTTTTGAAGCTTTTCACAATAATCAATGATATGTTGAATGACCTCCAAAGGTGTGGGTAATTCTTGAAAATTATTTTGGTAAGGAGTCCATTGATTAAATGAAAGTTCCGGATAAATAAGTTGGAGTCCTAACCAGTATAGGGATTCTAAAGTTCTTAATGCAGTGGTCCCAACCGCTATTATATTTTTTTGATCAATCAAATGAGTTTTCAAATTTTGAAGGGTACTCAAAGGAATATTAAAATATTCCTCATGCATTTGATGTTGATTGATATCGTTATTTTTAATAGGCTTAAAAGTCCCTGCTCCTACATGTAAGGTAAGCTGACTAATTGGAATTTGTTTGCTTCGTATGCGATCCAGAAGTTCTTCAGTTAGATGTAATCCAGCTGTTGGAGCTGCTACAGATCCCTTTTCTTTGGCAAAAACGGTTTGGTACCTAAGTTTATCAGATTCTTCCGATGCTCGATTCAGGTAAGGTGGGAGGGGAACTTTACCCACAGCTTCTAGTATGGAACCAAAGGAAATGGTCTCATTTTTCCAATCAAATTGCACCAACCAAGCATCATCTATTGGCTTTATTTTTCTAACTTTCAAATCCATTTCTTCGCCTTCGATAACTACGTTCATTTGCAGGGAATCAGATTTCCAACGCTTATTATTCCCTATGAAAGCCTTCCATTGGACTTGTCTGCCAGTACTAAAATTTAACTGATATTCTGAGGGATCAAATGGTTCCAAGCAAAGTATTTCAATTGTAGCTCCAGTAGTTGTTTGAAAAAATAAGCGGGCGTAGATAACTCGTGTATTGTTTAAATACATGGCAGAATGACTGTCAAGTAGGTCATCTAATTGATGAAATTTGGAGATGGAAAGTTGCCCCCGTTTATAGTGTAATAATTGAGCATCAGCTCTATTGGTCAGTGGGTGCACTGCAATTTTATCTGTAGGTAAGTGATAGGTAATATCCTTAAAATTAAAATTCATTAGCATCGATTTCATAAACCACAAAATTAGAAGAAGGGGTTAAAATAAAATACTTTTGTGAGGTGAAAACAACGGTAGAAAATATATCTATTGAAAATCTCGAGTTCTCTATACTTCAATACGAGGAGAGTTTATCTTTTTTAGATTTATTACTAGCTAAAGGAGAAGACCATCCCGATGTAATAGATGAGCGGATTCCTTATTGGCTAGAATTATGGCCTTCAGCTATTGGTCTTGGAAGACATTTGCATTCTTTAGGGGCAATGCTTAAAGGTAAAACCACTTTAGAATTGGGATGTGGAATTGGGGTTCCTTCAATGGTGGTAAAAAGATTGGAAGGCCAACCCATATTATCGGATTATACCCAAGAGGCCCTTGATTTTTCTAGGAGTAATTGGCAATTGAATGAGAAGCACCTACCTACCTTTATCGAATTAGATTGGAGAAAACCCCCAACCAATTTAAAAGTAGATATCGTTTTGGGTTCAGATATTGCTTATGAGCGGAGATTTTTTTCCTTTTTGCCAGATACCTTTAAAAAATTAATTAAGCCTGGCGGCAAAATATACCTCAGCGAACCAGGTAGAACCATTGCCCGAGATTTTCTGCTGCGTTTAGGAGATGAAGGATTTCATGTGGCCACTTTCACCTATGAGGGTGCCTTGAAAGGCAAGCGGTACCGTGTTCAGGTATATGAGTTGTCCTGTCCTTAAAACTGAGCAAACTAGAATCGGAGCGCTAAGTTTATTTAAGTCATATTTCTTAGAGTAATCAATAGAGAGCAAATACGAGTTTTTACCGAGGCCAAGATTTTTAAAAATAGCGGCAGTCCTATTTTAGGGATAGTATGAGGGGAAGGGCTGCTTTAGTTTTGAAAAATGAAGAATGTTCTAATTAGTAGAGGAGTTTTCTTTTTCCGAAGGAATTCTAATACTTGGGCTACAATTCTTGGCAAAAATTTTCAAACTATTAGAGGTCGCTCCAGCAAAGGGGGCAGGAAAATCCTTGTGAATAAATTCAACTTTTACCTTGATTAGATATGACCCTTCCCAAGGCAGAGGAATCTGACGGATTTTACTGGAGGTATTCCAAGTTTTATTGCCCTTCGGGTGTTCGGCGGTCCAAGTGTATACAGCATAAATGTTTTCTCTTTGCGCATAAGACGGTATGGGGGTAAACATGCCTATCAGCGCAGTATTGTTCTTGAGATCATATCCGCTACAAAGTTCAGTTCCGTTCAAGGGTATAATTTCAGGAAAATACTCCTCTTGCCCTTGGACCATTTCAAGGAAAATGAAAAAAACTATAAAGGTGATTACGTTCTTAGACATCTGTAATAGAACCATTAAAATATTTAAATAGTTAGTGAACCTTTTATTTTTTTTTGATTTCGGCAAGTTACGTTAAAGTCTGGAAAGTTGAATAAGCTGTAATGTTGATTAACAAAATGCTGAAAGAGTCGTATTTTGAGGGGCTAAAACAAATAAACATGATAGGTGATATTAGCCAAAGTAGAGAAGTTTTTAATCTGAAAAAACTTTTTATTGAAGCCAAACTTCCAGATAATCTTCAACCCTTAGAGGTAATGGGTCATAATCTGTGGTGGAGTTGGGATGCCGAGGCTACTAAACTTTTTAGGTCCATTTGGCCTGAGAAGTGGGAAGAGGCTAATTACAATCCTTTGACGATCATCAGGATGCTCAATTCTTTTCAAACTAAGGAATTGAGTGAAAACAAGTCTTTCGTTGAGCAAGTCAATCGGGTATATCGAAGATTTCAATCTTATATGGAAGTCCCTTTTAATTCAGATAAGCCATCGGTGACCTATTTTAGTATGGAATATGGGCTACATATCTCATTAAGACTATATTCGGGTGGATTAGGGGTTTTGGCAGGTGATTTTTTAAAAGAAGCCAGCGATGAGGCTGTTGACATGAATGCAATTGGTTTGCTTTATAGATATGGGTATTTTCAGCAACAAATATCCCTTTATGGCGATCAAATCAGCGATTATCCTCCTCAGAAATTTACCGAATTACCTTTAACTCCTGCAAGAGATGAACAAGGGGAGTGGGTAAAAATTAGTATTCAACTACAAAATCGAACGGTTTTTGCTAAAATTTGGGTACTTAAAGTAGGGAGGATTAATCTGTTTTTACTCGATGCTGATATTGATGAAAATGCTTGGGAGGATCGGTCTTTAACTCATCAATTATATGGTGGTGATAATGAACATCGATTGAAGCAAGAGATATTATTGGGGATAGGTGGGGTAAAAGCATTAGAAGCAATGGGTGTAAAATCGGATATATACCATTGTAATGAGGGGCATGCAGCCTTTATGGGTCTGGAAAGAGTAAGGTCTATAATGCAGCGAGAACAGGTGCATTTTGATAGTGCACTTGAAAAGGTGAGATCTTCCTCATTGTTTACCACCCACACTCCAGTTCCAGCTGGGCACGATCATTTTTCGACTGACTTGATCCAATCTTATTTCAATCACTATGTAGGGGAATTGGGCTTAAGTATGGACCGATTTATGGCCTTAGGAAAAATTCAACCAGATAATTTGGAAGAAGATTTCTCTATGAGCCATTTAGCCATTAGGCTTTCTAAACAGGTTAATGGGGTAAGCAAATTACATGGACAAGTTTCCCGCGAAATGTTTGAAGTACTTTACCCAGGTTATATTGCTGAAGAAGTGCACATAGGCCATGTGACCAACAGTGTTCATTATCCAACTTGGATAGCTGAATCTTTAAATGTTTTATACCAAGATCATTTTGGCAAGGATTTTCTTATGGATCAATCTAATCCCTCTCGTTGGGGTAAGATCATGGAGGTAGCAGACCAACAACTTTATGATATCAGAACGGCTTTAAAAAGGAGGCTTCTAACAAAATTGGAAGAACAGTTAAAGGAGGTTCTACTCAAAAGAGGGGAACATCCTTCTGCTATTTTTAAGACTATTAAAGGTATTCAACCCAATGCTTTGGTTGTGGGATTTGCAAGAAGGTTTGCTACTTACAAGCGTGCACACTTGTTATTTTCTGATTTAGAGCGATTGGCTCAATTGGTCAACCATCCTGAAAGGCCCGTTTTATTTTTATTTTCAGGAAAGGCCCACCCAGCTGATAAAGGGGGACAGGCATTAATCAAGCACATCATTGAAGTGTCCAGAAAGCCTGAGTTTCTGGGTAAGATTATTTTCTTGGAAGGATACAATATGGAATTGGCCAAGTACCTAGTTCAGGGTGTAGACGTATGGTTAAATACTCCTACAAGGCCACTGGAGGCCTCTGGAACAAGTGGGATGAAGGCTGCTCTTAATGGGGTGGTGAATTTCAGTGTCTTAGATGGATGGTGGGCAGAAGGTTACCGACCTGATGCTGGTTGGGCATTGCAATTAGAGCGAACTTATAAGGACCAGTCGTTACAAGATCAGTTAGATGCGGAAAATCTTTACAATATTTTCGAAACAGAAATCGTACCTACTTATTTTGATAAAAATGAAGATGGGGTTCCAGTCCGTTGGATAAATTATGTGAAACATATCATAGCGGATGTTGCGCCACATTTTACCATGAAAAGAATGATGGATGATTATTTCGAATATTTTTATCAGCCATTAAAATCGAACTATCAAGCTTTGTGTAACCAGAAAAATACCATTGAGGACTTTGTTCAGTGGAAAGCGGATATCCAAGAAAAGTGGGAGGGTTTGAGGCGAACCGATATTCGGCTCATGGATACAGAGAATGAATCGCTGGTTTTGGGAGAACCCTTTGACGCCACCTTAGAGTTATATCTAAATGGGATTGATGCCCAATCAATCGGTTTAGAGGTCGTTTTGTTTAGAAGAATAGACGAGCATAAATTGGAATTGAAAACCTCTCAGCCTATGGAATTGAAAGAGGTAGGACAGGGTACCGCGATTTTCACCTGCCAATATATTCCCGAGTATGCAGGTGTATTAGAATATGGTTTTAGAGTCTATCCCCAACATCCGTTACTTGCCCACAGACAAGATCTGCCGCTAGTCAAGTGGGTTTAATAACCTAAAATCTTCAGCATATCTTCAGAGGATTGTTCCTCTTGGTACAGCTTATCTACCAGGTTTCCTTTTGAATCCTTGTAGATAAGGATATGCTTAGGAGAGGGAATTAGACAGTGTTTGATTCCCCCATAGCCAGCTATAGAATCTTGATAGGCTCCAGTGTGAAAAAATCCAAGGTATAAAGGTTCCTCATCCTGTGAATCGTAGGATGGCAGGTAAACTTGACTTTCGTGAACTTCTGAATTGTAATAATCGGAATTGTCACAACTTAAGCCCCCAATATTAACCCGACGGTATTCATTATGCCACTTATTGATGGGCAATAAAATGAATCGCTCGCCAATACCCCAAGTATCGGGTAGGGTAGTCATCAGGGAATTATCAATCATGTACCAGGTTTCAGCATCGTTTTGCTGCTTTTGAGCCAATACTGAAAATATAGTAGCCCCACTTTCTCCAACCGTATATTTTCCAAATTCTGTGAAAATATCAGGTTCAGGAACCTCATCTTCTTCACAGGCCGAGAGGATGTTAGCCACAATTTCCTTAACCATATATTTGTAATCAAATTCAAAACCAAGTGAATTACGGATAGGCATTCCTCCGCCTATATTGATGGCCTGAAGGTCCTTGGATAGTTTTTTGATTTCACAATATTTTTTAATGGCTTTTTTGAGTTCACCCCAATAGTATAATGAATCTTTAATCCCGGTATCTACAAAAAAATGAAGCATCTTAAGTTTAAACTTAGGATTATCCGCGATTTTTTCTTTGTAGAATTCGGTTACTTTAGAATTTCTTATGCCAAGTCTGGACGTATAAAATTCAAAATTAGGTTCTTCTTCAGTTGCAACTCTTATCCCAATATTACAAGTTCCTTTAACATGTTGATTGTAATAATCTATTTCAAACATATTATCCAAAACGGGAATGACGTTTTCAAATCCATCATTAATAAGGGCGGTAATTTTAGCTAAATAGGCTTCATTTTTTAGCCCATTACAAACGATTATAGTTTTTTTGGTAATTCTTTTGGAACGGTATAGTTTTCTGATTAAATCTATATCGAATGCCGAGGAGGTTTCCAAATGCACATCGTGTTTTAGCACCTCGTTAATAACGTAGCTGAAATGAGAGCTTTTTGTGCAGTAACAATAGTAATATTGACCTCTATAACCTTGAGAATTCATTGCCCTCGTGAAAAGATTTCTAGCCTTTTTGATCTGACTTCCAATCTTTGGCAAATATGTGAGTTTGAGAGGTGTTCCATACTTTTCAATAAGATACTTGAGGGGAACCCCATTAAACACCAAACTTTTATTTTCTATATCAAATCCTTCTTGAGGAAAATAAAAAGTTTGGTCGATTAGGTCGAAATAAGTGTTAGTCAACGCATAGTTTATTTAAGGATCAAACCATAGCCGACCGGAATCGGAATTGCAAAAGTATAAGAAATAATTTAATTTTTATATTTAGGTAAAAAATGGAAAAAATTGATTCGTTAAACCAAGTGGCTGCATTTCATCACCTTTTTCAACACCCGGTTTTGACGAAGCCATCTATTCCAGATTCTAATCGGTGCGCGTTACGTATTTCCCTTTTACAAGAAGAATTGGAGGAACTTAGCGAGGCCATTGAAGAGCGGGATATTGTGGGAATAGCTGATGCTTTGTGTGATCTTCAGTATGTACTTTCCGGAGCTGTTTTAGAGTTTGGATTGGGTAATCTGTTTAAAAAGTTGTTTGACGAAGTCCAAAGGAGTAATATGAGCAAGGCCTGTGATTCGGAAGAAGATGCTGTGGCTACCGTTGAATATTACGCCAATGAACGTCAGACCAAGGCTTACTATAAAGAAGTTGATGGCAAGTGGTTGGTCTATCGGGAAGGGGACCATAAAACATTGAAGTCGATTAGGTATACCTCTCCTAATCTTGAGGAAATTATCAATAAAACACAATAAAATCTATGAAAAACCTACTTGGCTTATTTTTAATAGCTGGCACATTTTTGCTGAATGCTCAAGAGTCTTCTATTCCATCGAAGGTTCAATTGGAAGCTAATCTTCGTTTTTTGGCCTCTGATGCCTTAGAAGGTAGAAGGACGGGATCAGCGGGGAATCAAATTGCAGGGGAATTTATCGCCACTTTTTTAGAGGGTTTAGGGCTTATTGCCCCAATTGATGCCCCGGATTACAAGCAGATGGTGCCATTAGAAGAAAAAGTGCCACCAATGGAAGCAGCGCTAACTATTGGAGATCTTTCTTATGAGTTTGGAGAGGATTTTATTATCCTAAGTGGAAAGGGAGGCGCATTAGAAGCTCCGGTAATATTTGCAGGGCATGGTTGGATAAATGAGGATGGATCCCACAATGATTATGAGGGAATGGATGTATCTGGTAAAATTGTATTGGTCTTACCTGGCCCCCCCGACACTCAGGATCCTAACCAAATTTTTAGAGCTATGAGTTGGAAGAAGAAGTTAGCTGCTGAAAGAGGCGCTGTTGGCTTAATTGAACTCTATAGAATGCAGTTTCCCTGGCCTTTTTTCAAGAGGTATTTTGGAAGACCAAGTATTTCTTTTTCAGATGGAGAAGAATCTACGGAGGCTGAGCAAAAGCTTATTTATGGATGGCTTAAAGAAAAGGAACCACTTCAATTGGAGGAGTTTAAATCCACTGCTTCCCTTCAGTCATCGGGTATGTATGCCCAGAAATTGGAGACTTTCAATGTAATCGGATTGATAGAAGGTTCAGATCCTGTCTTAAAAGAAGAATATATGTTATTGACTGCACATTATGACCATGTTGGAATGGGTAAAAATGGCGGTGGCGCTTATACAGAAGAAGATAGTATATTTAACGGGGCAAGAGATAATGGTATGGGGACTATTGCTTTGATGGCGGCGGCTCATTCTTTTGCTATTAACCCTCCAAAAAGATCAGTGGTTATCTTGGCGGTAACTGGCGAAGAAATTGGTTTATTAGGTAGTCAGTACTATGCAGATAATCCTTTGGTTCCTCTCGACCAGACTGTTTTTAATCTCAATACTGATGGTGCTGGCTATAATGATGTGACAACTATTTCTATGATCGGATTTGGTAGGACAGGAACTGATGAGGAATTAAAAGATGGAGCAGCAAGTGCTGGATTAACCATTATCCCTAATCCCTCTGAAGAGCAAGGGTTATTCGATCGATCTGATAATGTTTCATTTGCTAGACTTGGGGTTCCTGCCATTACCTTGAGTCCTGGTTTTGGTGCTTTTGACGAAGAAATTCGAAAGTATTACCATCAGGTTTCTGATGAAGCAGATAGTGTTGATTTTGATTATTTATACCTTTATTGTAAGGCTTTTGAGAAGGCCGCTCGGAATATCGCCAATATGAAGACTCGACCATTCTGGTTGCCCGGAGATAAATATGAAGATGCCGGAAAAGCCCTCTACGGTTATTAAAAAAAAAGGCCTTCTGAATTCATCAGAAGGCCTTTTTTTTATTCGACATTTACGTCAATAGATTTTCTGGGTAATTTTTCATCACGTTGAGCGGTATGCCATACGAATGAAGCGATAATGGTAGCTGCCTGCATGAGATCTTCACCAACTAAATGATCTAGATTGTCCATATTGCTGTGGTGAGTTCTTGTAGAATAAGCCATCGGATCTTGAATGAATTGGAATCCTGGTATTCCAGCAGCATCAAATGCCAAGTGATCTGTTCCGCCTGTATTACTCAAGGAAAGGGTGGTGGCCCCCATATCCTTGAAAGAATCTAGCCAAGGCCTAAAGATGGTTCCCACTTGGGTATTGCCCTGAAGATACACTCCTCTAATTTTTCCGGTGCCGTTATCCAGATTATAATAAGCAGAAATATTTTCTTGTTCAGGTTTTAAGGATTGAACGGTTCTGCCTTCAACATTTGCAAAATGGTCAGCTACATAAGCTCTTGAACCGTATAAACCCTGTTCTTCTCCTGTCCATAAGGCCAATCTAAGGGTTCTTCTAGGTTGTACCCCAGTTTCTTCAATCGTTTTTAATAGGATTCTGGCAACTTCCATCATTACACTGGACCCTGCTCCATTATCAGTTGCTCCCGTTCCAGTATGCCAGGAATCAAAATGGGCGCCAAACATGACTACTTCTTCTTTCAAATCAGTACCAGGAATTTCTGCAATAATATTGTGTTCCATTCCGTCTTCGTTTGAATAGGCGACTTGTAAATCCATGGTCAATTCAACAGGTAACCCCTTGTTCAGCATTCTGAATATTCGATTGTAATGCTCAACAGCTATAGTAACCTGAGGAACCACATAGGCGCCATTATCCCTAACGTTGGTACTGCCCGAACGGGCTCCGGAAACGAATACTGTACCAAGGTCTCCCTTATAACTTCTGTCGATTACAGCAAGAGGTTTTTCAGATTCAATAAAATCCCATAGTATTCTATTAAATGAAAATCTTCCTTGATTGAAACGCCCACTTCCGGGTCTTGGAGTAGGAGCAGGTGCATTGGCCAAATTTAGAAGACTGGCATCATCATGTCTTTTAGCCGGTGCGTCAAACCATTCTTCCGTATTTCTAATGGTGTCGATTAAGACAAACTTTCCGGCAAGTTGTCCTTCGTATTTCTTTAAATCTTCTTCTTCGGTAGCCTGGAGATAAATAACCTCCCCAGTTGCCTGATTGACTCCACTTGACCAAGCTTTAGGGTAACCAATGATTGGAAAATAATTGGGAGAAGAAGCATGCATTTCAAATCTATTCAGCGTCCATCCCCTTCCAAAAGGTCCCCATTGGTGAAGGGAAACGTTTTCCATACCCCAATCTTTTAAAGTTTTCACCGCCCAATCCGTCGCCTTATCCAACATAGGAGATCCGGTTAATCTTGGGCCATATACATCAGTCATCCATCCAGCTATTTCCATAACCTGGCTTTGTTCTAAACCGTGTTTTTTAATAGTTTCTACTGCTGATTCATCTACTTTTTCTTGAGCAAAAGTGATCATTCCTCCCCACAGCATCAGGAAGGATAAAAAGGCCAATTTTTTCATTTTGAATTAAGGTTACAGTTAAAAATTTTTTTCTGTCAGTAATTTAATTAATTTAAAGCAACTCTAAAGTAATTATCCATTAATGAAATGATCTATGGAAAACAAAAACAGTCAATCACCTTATATTGGTCCTGGAACGACTTTGCCTGAAACTACTTTCAAGGCCATCATTCTTGGCGCTTTATTATCTGTGATACTGGCCTCCGCTAATGCCTATTTAGGTTTGTTTGCCGGACTCACTGTCTCAGCTAGTATTCCAGCTGCGGTGCTATCTATGGCCATCCTTCGTTTATTTAGGAATTATAATATTCTTGAAAATAACATCGTACAAACAGCTGCTTCTGCAGGAGAATCCTTAGCGGCTGGAGTTATTTTTACTTTTCCCGCTCTTGTTTTAATGGGCTATTGGACTAGTTTTAATTATTTGGAAACAGTTTTGATCGCACTATGTGGAGGTGTTTTGGGTGTTCTATTTACCATTCCTTTGAGAAGTGCTTTGATCGTTCAACAGCAATTGAAATTTCCCGAAGGGGTAGCTACTGCTGAAGTCTTAAAAACTGGTGAAAAAGGGGGAGGGTCTGTAAAGTATTTGGTTATTGGTGCGCTAACAGGAGCTCTTGTAAAATTTGGAGAGGCTGGACTTAAAATTTGGAATAGTGTAGCAGAAGCTGCTGCGATTAGTTCCCAAAAAATATATGGTTACATAGGCATGAATTTATCTCCAGCACTTATAGCGGTAGGATATATTGTCGGCATCAGGATTGCAGTTTTGGTCTTTGCTGGAGGCGTTATCAGTTGGTGGATAGGCATACCATTATATATTTTTATTAATGATGTAGTGGTAGAAGATGTTGGTTCTGTAGGAGGCCAAATTTGGAGTTCGCAGATTAGGTATTTAGGGGTGGGTGCCATGGTAGTTGGAGGTATTTGGGCGTTAATAAGTATGAGGGGTTCTATAGTTTATGCGGTGCAGGGAGGAATAGAGGCCTTGAGAAATAAATCCAAGGAAGTAACTATTAGAACAGAAAAGGATGCACCTATGTCTTTAGTAATAATGGGAATTGGAGTAATGGTGGTACCTGTATTTATTATTTATTATCGAGAAATTTTGGATGCGGATATATCTATACTTATGGCTTTGCTTATGATTATTGCTGGATTTTTATTTTCCGCGGTAGCTGGTTATATGGCAGGTTTAGTTGGGAGTTCCAATAATCCAATTTCAGGCGTGACTATAGCCACCATTTTGACTTCTTCTCTAATCTTGTTGGCGTTGTTAGGTTCGGGGGCGGAGAAAGGTCCCGCAGCGGCCATTCTAATTGGTGCGGTAGTCTGTTGTGCTGCTGCTATTGCCGGGGATAATATGCAGGATTTGAAAGCAGGGCATCTTTTAGGGGCCACTCCTCAAAAGCAGCAAATCATGCAAATGATTGGGGTGGTATCTGCAGCTCTGGCTTTACCTTTAGTTTTGGATTTACTCAATACTGCTTATGGATTCGGTCCGGCAACTGAAGCTCAACCAGATGCCCTTGCCGCTCCCCAAGCTACCTTAATGGAAAGTGTAGCTAGAGGGGTATTTTCTGGTGACTTACCTTGGACTATGGTGTATATCGGAATGGGGATAGGTGTGGTAATTATCGTTTTGGATCAGTGGCTTAAGAAAATAGGAAGTGATTTTTCCGTGCCCGTATTAGCAGTTGCAGTAGGGCTGTATCTTCCTTTTGAATTAGATAGTGCCATTATGTTAGGAGGAATAGTATCATGGTTGGTTAAAAGATATAGTGCGTCTAAAAAGTCTATCCTCACTAAAGAGGACTATGCGGCGAAAAATCACCAGAGTGAAAAAGATGGATTATTATTTGCCTCGGGACTTATTACAGGAGAAGCCCTGATTGGTATATTTTTAGCGATACCAGTGGCGATATACGGAACCTCTGATTTTATGGCAATTTTTGAAGATTCCCTGGGCAGTGGGCCAGGCCTTGTCGTCGTAGGATTAGTGACGTTTTGGCTGTATTGGTCTGCAAGATCTGCTTTCAATAAGGTTTGATGGAAGGGGATTAAATATCCCCTCTCATCAATTCTTGAACCCTCATTAAGCCAGCATTAGATAACTGATATTTAACTGTTTTTCCCTTTCCGGGTATATCGCTGGAGGAAAATAATTCTTGGTGTTTTTTTAATTGGGTAGAGATATTGGTTTTCTTAATTTCATTGCCCAATTGCTCGGTGATATCTGCAATAAATGTAGAAGGTACACCTCTTTCCCCATACACTTCTAATATAAAGTAGAAGGAAAGCAAAATTCTGTTCAATTGATTTCGGCCAGTGAGGATGCTTTCTTTAACCTTGGGAGAATATGGAGATTCTCGAATGGCTTTTGCAACTTTAGCTGCTTCCAATTCTTCTTCAACCTCAACGATTTCAGCAATTTTAGGCCCACGTTTCTTTACAATTTTCTTGGGCTTAGCTGGTTTTTCCTCTTCTTTGCTGAGCTTTTCAATAAAAACTTCTTTTTTAACTGGGGTGGTTTCTGATGTGGGTATAAGCTTTTGTCCATCTCCATCATTGAATTTTCCCGTACTTAAATGAACAAATTCCTTGATTTTGGCATCTATAAAATCCTTGTCATCGGATTGAACTTCAAATTGTACTGATCCAGAACTGAACTTGAAATGATAAGTATTTTCCATAAGGTAGTGCAGTGATTTTTTATAATATAATTCAAATATAATATAAATTTAATAATTATATTTTATTTGCCGCTCTAAAAAGATCATTTTTGATATCGTCTATATGTTCAAGACCTACGGATATCCTTATTAAACCAGGAGTAATTCCAACTGATAGTCTCTCCTCTTCTGTTAATTTGGAATGGGTGGTAGACGCTGGATGGGTTATAATAGTTCTAGTATCTCCAAGATTGGCGCTGATAGAACACAGTTGGGTTTGATTGATAAATTCCATAGCTTTTTCCTTTCCTCCTTTGATTTCAAAGGCAATAATCCCACCTCCTAGATTCATTTGAGACTTAGCGAGTTCATATTGAGGATGAGTTTTATGAAATGGATATTTTACTTTTTCAATCTTGGAGAGGGTAGTTAAATAATCCGCTAATTGCAAGGCATTGCAACAGTGTTTTTCCATTCTAACTGCGAGAGTTTCTATACTTTTCTGCAATATCCAAGCGTTAAAAGGCGACATAGCGGGACCTGTATGTCTGGAAAAGAATCTGATTTTCTCCATGGTTTTTGCATCCGATAAAACCAAGCCTCCCAAAACTCTACCCTGTCCATCCAGCCATTTAGTCGCTGAGTGTACGACAATATTCGCACCCATACTTAGAGGCTTTTGCAAATAAGGTGTTGCGAAACAATTATCTACATTTAGTAAAATATTATTGTTTTGGGCGATTTGGCCCAACATTTTCAAATCAATCATTGCCAAACCAGGATTAGAAGGTGACTCCACCATAATCATTTTGGTGTTAGGCTGTATGGCTTCCTCCCAAGTTTCCAGAGCAGCCTGCGGATCTACGAAGGTATGAGATATCCCCCAATCAGGTAGGATTGAGGTAATTATTTGATAGGTTGAGCCAAATAAAGCCTTTGATGCAATTAAGTGATCTCCAGTTTTTAAAAAGGGAGCACAACTTGCAAAGACCGCAGCCATTCCAGAAGCAGTTGCTATACCTTCTTCAGCATTTTCCAACTCACACATTTTTGCAATCAAGCCATCTGTATTAGGGTTGGAATATCTGGAATAAATTATACCATCCTCCCGTCCATCAAAAGTAGCTTCCATTAGCTGAGCATCTGGAAAGGTGAAACTTGAAGTTGGAAATATCGGGGTGGAGTGTTCTCTGAATTCTGTAGACTGAACCCCTGATCTAATGGCTTGGGTTTCAAATTTAGGTTGGTTTTTCATATTTGTTTTCTCAAGGGTGATCTATTGAGCTTTAATGGAATATGACCATTTTATAGTTGCTTTATTTTCTATCATTCTCCCAACGGAACAATATTGGTCAACACTCATTCCGATAGCTTTTTCAACTTTCTTTTCGTCTAAATTTCCTGTTAAAATGAATTTTAAATGAATGTCCGTAAAAACAGCTGGAACCATATCTTCTGCCCTAGTTCCTTCAACCTCTATTTCTAAATCCTCTAATGGTTGACGCATTTTATTGAGTAAACTTACCACATCCATGGCACTGCAGCCCGCAAGTGCTGATAGTAAGGTTTCCATTGGGCGCATACCCTCATTCAATCCTCCAATGGAGGGCGAACCGTCCAAAATGATTTCATTTTGCTGTTCATTAATGGCTTTAAACTTAACGGCATTGTTAATTCTGGAGAGTTTTATCTTCATGAAACTTAATTTTTATCCAAAAAAAGGATTTTAATTTGAAAAAAAAATTAATCCTTTTATATTTGACCATCATTTCTCCTTGAGACATGATTTTATAAAGAAGGGTTGAGAGATTGGGCTCTGTGAAACCCTGGCAACCGCGGATATTCCGAAAGGTGCCAAATCCCACCAAACTTCCATATTGGAAGATTTTTTGGAACTATAAAATCTAGACTATGCAAAAAGATTTTTCAAAAGAGTTTTTCTTATCAGCAGCTATCCAGCTTAAGTCTTACCACTTTACTTGTTGTTGTTAATCGTTGCCATTAATGGAATAGGGTCAATCAGCCGGCAAGATTGACTGTATTTTTATAACCATAAATTTAGAACAAATGTCCAATAAAAACTGGAAATTCGAAACACTGCAGTTACATGCAGGTCAAGAAGAGGTAGAAAGTACAACTCGCTCAAGAGCAGTACCTATCTATCAAACTACTTCTTACACTTTTAAAGATGCAGAACATGGTGCTAACTTATTTGCCTTAAAAGAATTCGGCAACATCTACACCAGGATCATGAACCCTACCTCAGACGCCTTTGAAAAAAGAGTAGCAGCTTTGGAAGGAGGGGTTGCTGCACTGGCAGTAAGTTCAGGTCAAGCTGCACAATTTATCGCACTCAACAACATATTAGAAGCTGGGGACAATTTTGTTTCCAGTTCTAACTTATACGGGGGAACCTACAACCAATTTAAGGTAGCCTTCAAAAGATTGGGTATAGAGGTTCGATTCACTAAAGATGACGCACCTGAGAGTTTTGAAGCGCTGATTGACCAAAACACCAAAGCCATTTACTGTGAGACAATATCTAATCCCAGATTCAACGTTCCAGATTTCGAAGGATTAGCTCAGGTTGCTCAAAAGCACGATATTCCTTTTATCGTAGACAATACTTTTGGTGCGGGGGGATTTTTGTGTAGGCCAATTGAACATGGAGCAAATGTAGTAGTGGAGTCGGCAACCAAATGGATTGGAGGTCATGGAACTTCGATTGGTGGGGTAATTGTAGACGGAGGCAATTACAACTGGGGCAATGGTAAATTTCCGCAGTTTACCGAACCCAGTGAAGGTTATCACGGGTTAAAGTTTTGGGAAGTGTTTGGTTCAGATGGTCCATTTGGTAATATAGCCTACATCATTAGGGCTAGGGTGGAAGGATTAAGAGATTTCGGTCCTGCGTTAAGTCCTTTCAACTCATTTTTGTTACTTCAAGGATTGGAAACTTTGTCACTTAGGGTACAGCGAACTACAGAAAATGCGCTGGCACTGGCAGAATGGTTGGAAAGCCACCCGGAAGTGGAGCAGGTATTTTATCCTGGTTTGAAGAGCCATTCAAAGCATCATTTAGCAAAGAAATATTTAAAAAATGGATTTGGTGGAGTCCTATCCTTTACCCTTAAGGGAGATCAGGCGCGGGCAACTGAAATGACCAATAATTTGTTACTAATATCACATTTAGCTAATGTAGGTGACGCAAAAACATTAATTATTCAACCTTCCGCTACCACTCATCAACAGCTCTCTGAATCAGAACAAATTGCAGCAGGAGTGCTTCCTAATTTGCTTAGGGTATCGGTAGGTATAGAACATATTGACGATATAATAGGAGATTTTGAACAAGCGTTTTCCAAAATTGCCCGTTAAATCAAATTCATATTTCAATGCCTCATACTTTATCCTTAAAAGATCCTTTTGTTCTGGAAAGTGGCGCTGTTTTGCCCGGTATAGATATTGCATATCAAACTTATGGGCGGTTAAATGCTGACAGAGACAATGTCATTTGGATTGGTCATGCTTTAACGGCTAATGCAGAAGCTAATATTTGGTGGGAAGGTCTTTTTGGACCTAACCAATTATTCGACTCCAACAAATGGTTTATAGTCTGTGCCAATATGTTAGGCAGTTGCTATGGAACTACCGGACCTGGTTCACTTAATCCTTTTACTGGCCAACCTTATAATTTGGATTTTCCACTTATTACAGTCAGAGATATGGCCATGGTACACGACCTTTTGAGGAAGTATTTAGGAATTGAAACCATTCAACTGGCAATCGGAGGATCTATGGGAGGGCAGCAGATGCTCGAATGGGCTTATTTGCGCCCCTCCCTTATTCATCAATTAGCGTTATTAGCCACTAATGCAGTCCATTCGCCCTGGGGAATCGCCTTTAATGAAGCAC
Organism: uncultured Saprospiraceae bacterium; assembly: GCA_964410725.1. Lineage (GTDB taxonomy): Bacteria > Bacteroidota > Bacteroidia > Chitinophagales > Saprospiraceae > CALAZP01. The sequence continues at coordinate 13,393 of CAYPID010000015.1, read as the reverse complement.
AGCGAATGGCTATTCAAACGGGAATTATTTCAAATGACCCAGAAGCTCTGACAAAAGGATTGGAAGCTGCACGAGCAATCGGAATGCTTTCCTATCGGAATTACCATACTTTTTCCCACACCCAAAAGGAAACAGAAGATAAAATAGACCAATTTAAAGCAGCTAGCTATCAAAATTATCAAGGGCAGAAATTGAGTAAACGATTCAATCCGCACTCCTATATAGTATTGAGTAAAGCGATGGATAGCCATAACCTGGGAAGAGGGAGAGGGGGACTGGGGAAAGCCCTATCACAAATCCAAGCGAAAACAGTAGTGATTGGAATTAGAACGGATATTCTTTTTCCTTTAACCGAACAAAACACCATTGCCAACTTAATTCCGGAAGCTTCATTTCACATCATAGATAGTCGTTATGGGCATGATGGCTTCCTCATTGAATTTGAAAAAATAACCAATTTGTTGTTACCCTTCTTAGAAACAGGCCAATTTCCCGAGAAATCTAGATTTAGCGATGAAGTTTTAGCAATACCTGGATCAGAAGGTTTCTAATTGATAATATGTTCAAGCGAACTGTCGTTTTTTTTGATGATACACATCCCATTATGCCAGTGCAACTTTCTGCTCTGGGCTTTGAATGTATCGATCATTCCAAAAGCACCCTGGAGGAAATGAAATTAGACCTTCAAGAGGCTTTTGGATTAGTTGGTCGAAGTAGATTTCAATTGGACGAAAATTTTTTGAAATGGGCACCTAAACTCCAATTTATCGCCCGATCGGGAGTGGGAACTGAGCATATCGACCTTAACTATGCCCAGACTCACCATATAAAAGTATTTACCTCTCCTGAGGGTAGCGCTGACACCGTTGGCGAACATACCCTAGGCCTCCTTTTGATGCTGATGAATCACCTCGGTAGAGCTGATCGCCAAGTACGCTCGGGACAATGGATTAGAGAAGGTAATAGGGGGACTGAACTCAAAGGAAAGACCATTGGAATTCTTGGATACGGCAATATGGGAAAATCACTGGCCCGCAAACTTATTGGACTAGAGGTAGAGTGCATCACTTATGATAAATACTTAAATGAATATGGAGATGAAAATGCTAGACGCGTAGATTTGCCTACCTTTTTTCGAGAGACCGATGTCCTCGCTATTCATATTCCCTACCTGCCAACCAATCATTATTTCATCAACAGAAACTTTTTAGAATCTTTCCATAAATCCATTTATGTAGTCAACGCCGCACGAGGAATGGTGCTTCAGACCGAACATTTGGTGGAAGGATTGTCCTCCGGAAAAATTTTGGGAGCAGCTTTGGACGTGCTGGAATATGAAGATGGTTCCTTCTCCGCTCTCAAAGCTTCAGGAAATCCCGCTCCTCTAGAATATTTAATTCAATCTGAAGTAACCGTGCTATCCCCGCATATCGCAGGGTGGTCCTTTGAATCTTTAAAGGGTCATGCAGAAGTTCTCGTAGACAAAATTTCAAAAAATTTTTGCCGATAGGTAAAGCTCGATTTCCTTAACTTTACCTTTTGTCTAAATTTTAAAAAAATAAATGAGGCCTGAGGAAAAAGAGTGTAATGAGCTAGTGTTCAATTTTTACCTGTACGAAAGAAAGTTTTATTTGCCAGAGGCGTACATCGTTTCAGTAGATGAAAATAAAGTGCCCATGCACGTTCGCCAAAAGGCTTTTTCTCATACTATTTCAGCTTTTAATATTGAACTCACTCCTGACTTAGCAGCTATATTCAATCTAATTGATCAACTTGATCCGGATCAATTACTCAAAAAATTAGAAGCCAAAAAGAAGAAAAATTCTACGCTAACTGATTTCGCGGATGACCGAATCATTTGGAAAAAAATTACTTTGGCAGTGGATAAGGCCATGGGAGAACTGCTGCCCAAATTAATTAAAGGCCAGTTTCTTTTGTTTTTGGGCCTGAATAGAAGGGTATTGGCTAAAGATTTTCAACTGAAAATTGCCCAAGAGGTCCTCAAGCCTTATTTGGCTTTTCGGAAAAATGAATCCAATGTTGAATATAAATTAAGATTGGGAACTGAAGAAGAAGTTTGGAGCATTAAGGAAAAGGAGGTCATTCCTATTTCTAATATGCCAGGGTGGTTAGTAGTTGATGGCACCCTTTTCCAAGTTGAATCTATAAATGCTAATTTGGTTAAACCTTTTCAGGAAAAAGATACAGTACACATTCCCGCTGATAGTGTAAAATCATACTTCAAACAGTTTATCGTAAAAATTGTAGAAAAGGCAGATATCGAAGCTGAAGGATTTGATTTTGAACCCTTGGATCAACTTACAGGTTGTCAAATTATTCCTATTCAACACCTATTTACCAAAAAATGGATTTTATCTGTTAAGATGGTCTATCGAAATTTTAGCTTTCAATGGAGTGATTCCAAACAAAGAAAAACTTTTTTGGAGTTTGAGCAGGAGGAATTTAGCATTGCTAAAATTCAAAGAAATATGCCTCAGGAAAAAAGAATGCTTCAATTTCTTTTTGACCACCCTGATTTAGAATTGTGGGAGAATTATTTTGTACTTCAACCCGAGCTGGAGGATAAAATGAATGTAATCGAATGGTTAAGCGAGAAAAAGGGAGAGTGGATGGATAAGGGATTTGAGATAATTGCCCCTGAGGTAGGTCATCAAACCATTCAATTGGAAAGGCCGACAATTCAATTAAAATCAAATACGGAAAAGGATTGGTTCGATATTCATGGTTGGGTCAAGATTGGTCCATTTGAATTTCCATTTAAAAATTTGATGCGCAATATTCGTTTGGGAGACAGGTATTATCCTCTGGATGACGGCAGTTTGTTTTTAATTCCAGAGGAGTGGTTTAGTAGGTTTAAAGCACTTGCTCAGTTTGCCTCAGAGAAAAACGAGGGATTAACCCTTGAAAAGAATCAATTCACCCTCTTGGAGGAATTGGGATTGCAAGGTGATGCATTGCCTTCCTCTAACTATAAAGAAATAGAGTTTATTCCTTCCGAGCACCTTCAAGCAAACCTGAGGCCTTATCAAATAGATGGGGTAAAATGGCTGATTCATTTGTACAACCATTCACTTGGGGGGTGTCTAGCTGACGATATGGGTTTAGGCAAAACGCTTCAGACCATTGCACTCTTGCTTCATGTAAAAGGAGAAAGGGCACGACAGACAGCAACTCAAAACGACGACTTGAAGCAATTGGATTTATTTAACAATTTGGACCAAAGGGGGATTTTTAAAACTTTGGGTTGCTTAATTGTACTTCCAGCTTCCTTAGTATTCAATTGGCGAACAGAGATTGCAAAATTTGCTCCTGTGTTATCGGTTTATGTTCACACTGGAAGCAAAAGGCAAAAGGATACTCGAATTCTCAGTCGATATGATATAATTCTGACTACTTACCAAACGGCCTTGAGAGATGCTGATCTACTGGAAGAAATGGATTTTGAATATATTATTCTAGATGAAAGTCAGCAAATAAAAAATAGAGAAAGTAAAGTCTTTAAAAGTTTGAATGGATTCAAATCCAGATATAAACTTTCTTTAAGTGGGACTCCTATTGAGAATTCACTTTCAGATCTGTGGTCACAAATGCAATTTATCAATCCCAACCTTCTAGGGTCGTTTTCTTTCTTTAAGAAGGAATTTTTGAATCCAATAGAAAAGTTTGGGGATGAAGAGAAAAAAGACCGGTTAAAAACTTTAGTCAAACCTTATTTACTGAGAAGGACCAAAGAGCAGGTAGCCACTGACCTTCCGCCTTTAAGCACCAGTGTATTTTACGCCCACATGACCACCGAACAAAAGCAGTTGTACGAGAGGGAAAAATCTGCTGCAAGAAATTTATTATTGGATAATTTCTCAGGGAAAAAGGGTTCTTACAAATTACAAGTTATCAAAACTTTGACCCGTTTAAGGCAGTTGGTAAATCATCCGGTGATGGTAGATTCGGAATACGGCAAACAAAGTGGGAAATTTCAAGATGTCATTGAACATTGGGAGGTTATTAGAAGAAGTGGGCATAAGGTTTTATTTTTCAGTTCTTTCGTTAAACATTTAGAACTTTTCAAAGCATATTTTGAGCAAAATAATCAGAAATATAGTTGGATCAGTGGAGATTCAAGTTCAGCGGAAAGAGAGAAAGCTGTAAAATCTTTTGAAACGGAGTCTTCTATTCAGGCTTTTTTGATTTCAATCAAAGCAGGTGGAACCGGGTTAAATTTGACCGCTGCGGATTATGTATTTATTCTTGACCCTTGGTGGAACCCTTTTATCGAAGATCAAGCCATTGCCAGGGCACATAGAATTGGACAAGTTCGAAAGGTAATGGCCATTAAATTTATCACCTCGGGGAGTATAGAGGAAAAAATCATGAATCTGCAAAAGAAAAAAAGTCAGTTGGCAGCTGATATTATTGATCTTGACGGAGGAGAAATGTTATCTGAAAAAGATATTCAATACTTACTCTCCTAAAAATTTCATTTCCATTATATTTACCTAAAACAAATAAGCATAATGGAAGTAAAGCGGGTCATTCTACCATTCAAAAAGATTTTAGTCGCCAACAGGGGAGAGATTGCCATTCGAATTTTTAGAGCAGCATCTGAATTAAATTTACGAACAGTAGCCGTATATACTTATGAGGATCGATATTCTCAGCACCGATATAAAGCGGATGAGGCGTATCAAATTGGGGAGGATAAGGATCCGTTGAAACCTTACTTAAATATTGAGGAAATTATTCAACTGGCCAAGGAAAAAAAGGTTGATGCCATTCATCCAGGTTATGGTTTCCTTTCTGAGAACGTTCATTTTGCAAGGCGTTGTTCGGAGGAGGGGATTGTATTTGTAGGACCTTCGGCTGAGGTAATGGAAAGATTGGGAGACAAAGTTGCCGCTAAGCAACTGGCAAGAGAGGTGGAAGTGCCTATAATCGAGGATATAATGGTGGAGGGGAGTAATTTTAAAGGGGCTTTAGCTGAGGCGGAGCGTATTGGATTCCCCTTAATTATTAAAGCTGCAGCAGGTGGGGGAGGTAGAGGTATGCGTGTGGTTAGATCGGCCTCTGAGCTATTAGGGGAATTACAGGAGGCGTCCGGGGAGGCGAAAACTGCATTCGGAGATGGTACAGTCTTTATTGAAAAGTTTATCGAAAATCCCAAGCATATTGAAATTCAGTTGTTGGGGGATCGCTATGGGAATATAGTTCACTTATTTGAGCGAGATTGTTCGGTTCAAAGGAGGTTTCAAAAAGTGGTTGAAATTGCGCCTTGTTTGACATTAAAACAGGACACTAAGGATAAATTATATGAATATGCGTTGAGACTAGCTAATAAGGTGGGGTATAGTCATGCGGGCACAGCGGAATTTTTAGTGGATGAAGATGAATCGGTTTATTTTATAGAGGTTAACCCTAGAATTCAGGTAGAGCATACGGTAACCGAAGAGATTACGGGAATTGATTTGGTTAGGGCTCAGTTTTTAATTGCAATGGGTTATCATTTGGGACATGAAGAATTAAGGCTGGGAAATCAAGCAGACATAACATTCAGTGGGTGTGCGGTTCAATGTAGAATTACTACTGAAAAGCCTTCAGAGGATTTCAAACCCGATTACGGGACTCTAATTGAATATCGTTCTGCTTCGGGTATGGGCATTAGACTTGATGCGGGAAGTGCCTATCCAGGTGCGAGAATTTCTCCTTTTTTTGACAGCCTATTGGTTAAGGTAACAGCATGGGGTCGCAATTTGCCAGAAGCGACTCAGCGAATGCACAGAGCCTTGCGGGAATTTCGAATTCGTGGGGTCAGCACCAATACTAGTTTTTTACTCAATCTCCTTAGAGAGCCAAAATTTGTTGCTGGTTTAGCCACTGTTAAATTTATTAATGAAAACCAACAGCTTCTCGCTCCTCCAATTTGGAAAGATCGGGCAACTAAGATGTTGAGGTATATAGCGGATGTGATTGTCAACAGCAATCCTGATGTCAAAGAAATCAATCCGAACGCTATCTTTTTACCCATTGTAGTCCCTCCACCCAAAGATCGCAAACTCCTTCCTGAGGGGACTAGAGATATTAAGCAAAAGCTAGGAAGAGATGGATTTATAGATTGGATCAAGAACGAAAAGCCGATTTTATATACAGACACCACTTTTAGAGACGGACATCAGTCTTTATTGGCTACACGGATGCGGACATTCGATATGATTAAAATTGCAGATACTTATGCTCAGTCCTGTGCTCCCTTCTTGTTTTCTATGGAAGTTTGGGGAGGCGCGACTTTTGATGTAGCTATGCGTTTTTTAAAGGAGTGTCCCTGGGATCGATTAGCACAACTTAGGGACCGTATTCCCAATGTGCTTTTCCAAATGTTGTTGAGAGGATCCAATGCGGTTGGGTATACGGCCTATCCTGATAATTTAGTAGAGAGATTCATTGTTAATGCGGCTGAAACGGGTATTGATATCTTTAGAATATTCGATTCGTTGAATTGGATAGAAGCTATGAAAACAAGTATTCGTACGGTTCGAAATGAAACCGATGCCATAGCCGAGGCAAGTATATGTTATTCTGGAGATATTACAGATCCGACTAAAACTAAATTTAATTTGCAATACTATTTAGATTTAGCTAGGGCACTTGAGGATGAGGGAGCACACATAATAGCCATTAAGGATATGGCTGGTTTGCTGAAGCCTTTGGCTGCAGAAACCTTAGTAACGCAGTTGAAAAAATCCGTCGATATTCCAATTCACCTTCATACCCACGATACGGCTTCTATTCAAGCGGCCTCGTACTTAAGAGCAATTGATGCCGGTGTTGATATTATAGATTGTGCAGTCAGTGCCATGTCGGGTCTTACTTCTCAACCCAATTGGAACGCCGTTGCCTCAATGATGAAAGGACACGAAAGGGAAAGACCCGTTGATGAAGAGGTGATGACCCAAATATCCAATTATTGGGAGGGGGTAAGGTCTCTTTATTATCCGTTTGAAACAGAACTTAGATCGGGAAGTGCAGATGTTTATGAGCATGAAATTCCAGGAGGGCAGTACTCTAACTTAAGACCTCAGGCAAGGGCACTAGGTTTGGAAGACAAATTTGATTTGGTCAAGAAAAATTATGCCATTGCTAATCGATTGTTTGGAAACATCATCAAAGTGACTCCTTCTTCTAAAGTGGTTGGTGATATGGCCTTATTTATGACCGCCAATAATTTAACTGAAGAGGACGTCTTGGAAAGGGGGGATCACTTATCTTTCCCGGATAGTGTTAAGGCACTCATGAGAGGAGATTTGGGGCAAATTAAAGGTGGATTCCCCAAAAAAATTCAGAAAATAGTTTTAAAAGACGAAGAGCCTTTTACGGATAAGCCCAACGCGCATTTGACACCTATAGATTTTAAAAAAGCGCTTAAGGACTTTAAAAAACAATTTGGAATGGAATTAAAAGAAAGAGATTTACTTTCTTATCTATTATATCCCAAGGTTTACCAGGATTTTAATACCCATTTTAATGAGTTTGGTGAAGTTTCTAAATTACCCACTCGTTTATTTTTTTACGGTATGAAATCCAATGAAGAGGTGATGGTTAAATTAGATGAGGGTAAAAATGTTTTAATTAAATATTTGAATAAAACACCGCCAGATGAACAGGGGATTAGAATGGTAGCCTTTTCCTTAAATGGACAATACAGAACCATCCCGGTGAAAGACCGAGGTGCTTCGGTTGCTATAGTCAGTCATCAAAAAGCAGAAGGAGCCAATGAAATTGGGGTCCCTCTACAGGGTAGTTTATCTAAAATCCTGGTTCAGGTGGGAGATCAAATTTCAGTCAATGCCCCTCTATTTATTATTGAGGCTATGAAGATGGAAAGTACCATAACCGCCCCAAGGGAAGGTATAGTCAAAAGGATTGCCCTGAAAGAGGGAGTATTAGTTGAACAAGATGATTTGGTAATAGAGTTAGAATAAAATTCTTATTCCACATCTTTCAAAGACAATTGAATTCGTTTGCGGCTGCGATCGATTTCAATGATTTTGACTACCACTTCTTGGTCGAGTTTGACTACCTCATTAGGATTTTTGATGAATCGATTGGCCATATTGGATATGTGAATTAGGCCACTTTCTTTAATGCCTATGTCGACAAATGCCCCAAAATTGGTAATGTTATTGACCAACCCATTTACTATCATTCCTTCGTGTATGTCTTCAAAGGTAAAAATGCCCGGAGTAAAGGAAAACTGCCTGGCTTGTCCTCTCGGGTCTAATCCAGGTTTTTCTAATTCTTTAAGGATATCTTTTAGAGTGGGCATTCCAACTTCTTCGGAGAGGTAATTTTTAAGATGGAGTTCTTTAAGCTTTGCAGGATTGGCTAAGATATTGTCCACCGAAGTTCCCAAATCAAGGGCCATTTTTTCTACCAATTGGTACCTTTCTGGGTGAACGCCAGTATTGTCGAGTGGGTTTTTGGCATTTCTTATTCTTAGAAAACCAGCACTTTGTTCGAATACTTTTGCCCCCATTCGAGGAACTTTTAATAATTCTTTAATAGCTTTAAAACTACCATTTTCCTTTCTATAGTTGACGATATTTTCTGCTAGAGTAGGGCCCAGTCCTGAAATATATTGCAGTAAATGTTTGCCAGCTGTATTGAGATTGACTCCGACCTGATTTACACAACTACTAACGACCTGGTCTAATTCGTCTTTTAACATTCGCTGATTGACATCGTGTTGGTATTGACCTACGCCTATAGATTTGGGGTCGATTTTGATTAATTCTGCTAGAGGATCCATTAATCTCCTTCCAATTGAAACGGCTCCTCTTACTGTGATATCTTCATTGGGAAGTTCTTCTCTGGCAATTTCAGAAGCAGAGTAAATGGACGCACCACTTTCATTAACCATAAAAATTTGAGGGGTAGGCTCAAATTTGATCTGTTTAAGGAATATCTCTGTTTCCCTCCCCGCAGTTCCGTTCCCTACAGCAATGGCTTGAACTTGATGTTTTTTTGAAAGGTTGGTAATGATTTGTTCCGCTTCTATGGCGTTGTTTTGTGGTGGATGTGGGAATATGGTCGCTTTATCTATCAGGTTTCCATTTTGATCGATCACAACCACTTTACATCCCGTTCTAAAACCAGGGTCTATTGCTAAAATGACCATTTGCCCTAATGGTGGAGCTAAAAGTAATTGTTTGAGGTTTTCCGTAAACACCTTTATGGCTTCTAAATCAGCTTTTTCTTTGGAACTTTTTCGAACTTCTGTTTCTATAGAAGGTTCGATGAGTCTTTGATAAGCATCTTTAGCAGCGTTTTTTACAATCTTACTATTAGAGTGGGAACCTTTGACCCATTTTTTCTCGATGAGATAAAGTGCATTTTCCGAATCAGGAAGTATGGAAAGTCTAATTATTCCTTCGCTTTCAGCTCTTCTTAATGCCAATATTCTATGAGAAGGACTGTCCTTTAAATTTTCCTCAAAATCAAAATAGTCTCTGTATTTAGCCCCTTCTTCTTCTTTTCCTTTGACCAATTTAGCGCGCACGATAGCCTCCTTTTCAAATAGCCGACGTAATTGTTCTCTAATTTTAGTGTCTTCACTGATGTTTTCTGCTATAATGTCTGAGGCCCCTTGTATTGCTTCTTCAACGCTTGAAATTTGTTCATTTAAAAATTCTACAGCCTTCTTGGTTGGTTCGTCGGGACTTTGATTTTGAATCCATTCAGCCAGGGGTTCTAATCCGGCTGCTCTTGCTACCCCCGCACGGGTCGTCTTTTTTCGTTTGAATGGTAAGTATAGATCTTCTAGAGTTGTGGATTCCGTACAATCCTTGATAGTTCTTTCTAGTTCAGGGGTGAGTTGGCCTTGTTCAGCAATGGATTTGAGAATACTTTCCTTTCTCTTTTCTAACTCATCGAATTGCTTGGCAAGTCGCAAGATATCATTGATTTGAATTTCGTCGAGTCCTCCCGTTTGCTCTTTTCTATATCTGGCGATAAAAGGAGTGGTTGCTCCGCTTTCAATTAGGGATAAAGTCTGTTCAATCTGTCGCAGGGGCAATTCCAGCGATTGCTGTAAAAAAGTAGTTTTCAAGCGCTTAAAATATTAAAGTGGAAATTTTTCGAAATTGGATTCTGACATCATCTCGTAAATACGTTCATAAACATCCTCGACATTAGGCTTGGAAAAATAATCTCCATCGGAACCATAGGGCGGTCTATGGGCTTTGGAAGTAATGGTAACTGGTGCCGCGTCTAGAAATTCATACCCTCCTTGAGTTTCGAGTACTTCTTTCAGCATAAATGCCGTAGCTCCTCCAGGCACATCTTCGTCTAAAAAGACTACGCGATTGGTTTTTTTAATGGAGTCCACTATGGTTTTTTCCAAGTCGAATGGCAGTAAAGTTTGAATATCTATAAGTTCAACTGAAATGTTAATTTGTTCTAATAGAGTAATGGCCTCTTGGGCAATTCTAACACAAGATCCATAAGTTACTAAAGTAACGTCCTGTCCTTTTTTCAGTATTTCAGGGCTTCCTAAAGGAACTGTATATACCCCCAGGTTGCTGGGTAATTTTTCTTTTAATCGGTAGCCATTTAGGCATTCAATGACTAAAGCTGGATCATTTCCCTGGAGTAAGGTGCTGTACATACCTGCAGCTTGCGTCATGTTCCTAGGTACACATACATGCATTCCTCTTAGGGAGTTCAGAATCATTCCCATCGGTGAGCCAGAGTGCCAAATTCCTTCCAGTCGATGACCTCTACTTCTGATGATAACGGGCGCTTGCTGAATTCCATTGCTTCTCCATCTAATTGTGGCCAAGTCATCTGTTAACGGCTGAAGAGCATAAATCAAATAATCTAAATATTGGATTTCAGCAATTGGACGCAGTCCCCTCATAGCCATCCCAATCGCTTGTCCTACAATGGTCTGTTCTCGAATCCCCGTATCAAAAATTCTTTCTTCTCCATATTTTCCCTGGAGGCCCGCGAACCCTTGATTAACATCACCAATGAATCCCAGGTCTTCTCCAAAGGCATATAGATTGGGGTAATGTTCAAATAAATAATCAAAAAATTTATTGAGTAGTTGATACCCATTCAGCATTGGGGCATTGTCCTCAAAATCAGGAGGAATAACAGGGGTATGGATGCTACCCTTTTTTCCCTTGCAAATTAAATTTTCATGGTAGGCCTTTTCAGCAATTTGATAGGTATGATGAATCCACCTATCTAAATCCGTTTTTTCAGGAATGTCCATATTCCTTAATAGAAAGAACATTCTCCTGGCATTTCGGGTCATTTCCCCTAATTGGGGCGGGTTGAATTGATTCAATTCCACCGCTAATTCTCTGGTGCCGTTGATGTCGTGACTGATCCGAGTATAGATTGACTTAAGTTCTTGTAGTTTAATTTGCAGAGGACCTTGAGCCAGTTTCCAAGCTTGGTCTCGAGAAGTTTTGGCACTTTTGGTGGCTTTTGCTTTTATTTTTTGAGTGTCTTCCAAACTGGCAATCTCATTTTTGATGATCCAGTCCTCGAATTGTCGAATACAGTCAAATTTTTTCTCCCACTCAATGCGTTCCTTACTCTTATACCGTTCATGCGATCCAGAAGTGGAGTGACCCTGAGGCTGAGTGGCCTCATCTATGTGGAATAAAACAGGGATGTGTTCTTCTCTTGCCAAAGATATCCCTTCGGAGAATGCTTTTAATAATCCGATGTAATCCCAGGCTTTCGCTTTGAATATCCTAATACCATTACCATCCTTTTGAGTTTTCTCCATACCCGATACGGCCTGAGAAATACTAGATTGAACTGTCTGATAGGACTTGGGAACCGAAATCCCATAGCCGTCGTCCCAAACCGCAATGACTAATGGGACCTGTAAGACCCCAGCAGCGTTAACGGTCTCCCAAAAGATGCCTTCAGAAGTACTGGCATCTCCAATGGTACACAAACAAATTTCACGACCCTCTTTGCTGAATTTATTAAAGTCAAAATCAGGCTTTTCCCGATACTTTTTAGAGGCTAAAGCTAACCCAAGAGCCCTCGCCATTTGCCCTCCCGTTGAGGAAATGTCTGAAGAAATATTGAATTGCTGCATATGATCCAACCAATCGCCATTCTTATTGACCAGGGGAGTTGCAAAATGGGCGTTCATTTGTCGACCCCCTGAGAATGGATCATTGACCGGGTCTGCATAGAGTTGAGAAAAATATTGGCTGACTGTGGAAACGCCGGTGGCAAACATTAACGTTTGGTCTCGATAATATCCTGATCTGAAATCCCCATTCTGTAAAAAATGGGCTATCGCAACTTGAGCAAGCTCCTTACCATCTCCTGTGATGCCAAACTTAGCTTTTCCTGTGAGGACCTCTCTTCTCGCAATCAAACTGGCTTCTCTACTCAAACAACACCATTCAAAGTCCTGAAGGATTTTTTCCTTTGAGGGTAACCATTCAGCCTGTCCTTTTTTATTGTAAGTGCTTTCCAACAGATGGGGTTCTTTTGTCATGCCAAAAGTTTGGTGAACAATTGCAAAAGTAAACTTTTTTAGACAAGCGGTCAACAAACTCAGGTTTTTATTGGTTGAACTTTCATTAGTAAAAATGTTGCTATATATTTAAGTTTTTAAATCAACTAATAACGAGTGGCAACAAAAAATTCAGACATGAAAAAATTAGTTTTGTTTCTTCCAGCTCTTCTGTTTGGTCTGGTATCCTTTGGTCAAAATACCAAGCAATCCATTTCTTTAGATCAAAAACAAGAAGAAAAAATTGAAAAGGTTACTGAATTCCTGAATTTTGAAAAGGAAACAGTTGACTATGGGCAAATTGAAAAAGGAAGTGATCCTTACAGAGTATTTGAGTTTACCAATACCAGCGAATCTGTGGTCCTAATCACTAGTGCCAGAGGGAGTTGCGGATGCACCGTTCCTACCTATCCTAAGGAACCCATTGCGCCAGGTGGAAAAGGAGAGATTAAAGTAAGGTACGATACCAATAGAGTAGGGGCATTCAAAAAGACAGTTACCCTATCTTTAAAAGATGCTGGAGGACAAGAAAGCACCAAGGTTTTAACCATTTCTGGAACAGTAAGCCAAAAGGCTCCAGAACCAGAAGGTGCACCTCTTAACGAAAACAATCCTTTTAAGGGTAAAAACTAAAGTAAAAGAACAAATACTTTATGCCCTGTTTTCCTAGGAATGCAGGGCATTGTTTTTTAATAAAAAAAACCCTTGTTTAATCAAACAAGGGTCTCTAACCCAAACAAATAAACACAAAAACTACTTTAGTTTATAAAACAATAATAGGTGTTTACTCCTAATAAACCAATAAAAAACTGTTTTTTATTTTTTTAACCC
>CAYPID010000014.1:12549-50659 GCA_964410725.1 uncultured Saprospiraceae bacterium | reverse complement strand
AAAGGCTATGAAAAATGAAGATTGGGAAAATCTTACCCAAGAAAAATTTAATAGTTTGTTTGAAGGAAGCGCAGTCAAAAGAACAAAATTTGGCGGGTTAAAAAGAAATATCAACTTCCTCCAACCTTAATTTACTGGTATGTGTTGGTAATAAAAATGGTATATATGTTATTTGTTGCTGAAAGTGCTAAAAAGAGAATAGAAGAAATAAGGTCCTCAGAAGGAAAAGGTCCTGAGATGTTCGTGCGGGTTAAGGTCACTAGTGGCGGATGTTCTGGATTAACCTATCAACTTACTTTTGACGAAGAACTACAAGAAAATGACCAGGTTTTTGAAGACAACCAAATAAAAATTGTAACTGATCTCAGTAGCTTTATTTATTTGTGTAATACTACCCTTGAATTTTCCGGCGGCATTGATGGTAAAGGATTTTATTTCAACAATCCCAATGCCTCAAGAACTTGTGCTTGTGGTGAAAGTTTTTCGGTTTGACGTCGTATTAATGATATCAAAAAATTCCTCACCTAATTATTGGTCTGTTTCCATTCCTTGGGTTTAACTCCAATTTTGTTTAATTCATTTTTGGAATCCAATCAACTTTTCGACTGCAAACTAAACCTAAGGCCCACCAAAGTGGCATAAGCGTTTAGCAAACACCCTTCAACCTTTATAGCAGGCACCAATATGGGTAATCAAAGTGGCGATTAACAACATCTTTAGAACCTAAGCAACTTTTCGACTGCAAACTAAACCTAATGCCCACTGCGGCAATGTTAGCTTTTAAAATAAGGATTGGAAAAATTATAGTTTTACTATTATATTGCATAGTATTATAACTAATTCTAAAAGTAATTATTATGGCAAAGACAATTGAGGATTTATTGAATGGAAACCAACACTTTGCGGCCTCTTATCTCAAAGAAGACCCAGATTTTTTCAAGGAATCAGCCAAAGGTCAACAGCCAGAGTTCCTATGGATTGGCTGTTCTGATAGTAGAGTTCCTGAATCCAAAGTAACTGATTCAGACCCTGGCCGATTATTTGTCCACAGAAACATTGCTAATGTTGTAGTTAGGACTGATGCCAATTTACTGAGTGTGGCGTATTATGCTATAAGAGTTTTAAAGGTCAAGCACGTCATTATTTGCGGTCATTATGGTTGTGGTGGGGTTCAAGCTGCCATGTCCCACAATAAATTTGGCTACATTGACAGTTGGTTGGGTCATATTAAAGATGTGTATAGAATGAACGAAACTGAACTTTCAGCAATTTCAAAGGAAGAAGATAAATTCAAAAGGTTAGTAGAGCTCAATGTGGAAGAACAAGTCAAACACATGGCTACTATTCCTTTTGTACAAGAAAGTTGGGAAGATGGGGAATTTCCCTATATCCATGGATGGGTGTATGATTTACATACGGGTCTTATTAATGACTTAGGCATTACGGTCAATAATACAGCTCAGGTTTCCGAGATATATTCTTATAAATAAAAAAAAGGTGGCCAAAGCCCTTGACCACCTAAAAATTATGAACTAAAGTAGTTTGCACAATTGGGGTAACAATTTTAAAGTTTTCTGAAATAAAGTCGAGTTGATTCATATAGCCCAATTGAAGATTACTTGAATGATTAAGTTCGTACCCTAATCCCATATAGGTCCAATTACGCGACCATTTTTTTGGGATTAGAGTACTTTTTTGGTTGAACCAAAATTCATTAAATAAATTAACAAATATTGGGCCTTTGCCAATAGGATGAGTCCAGGTTATTCTATATCTAAAACGATTGCTGAATTTATTTGACCAACGATGTTCTTGTCTAAATCTGTGAATTAAATTCCATTTGCCCTTCCATTGAAATTGTTCCCAAATATTATTTTCAATTGAATGAGCGATGGGATTCGGGTTAGGATCATTGGGTTCATTAATCAATAAGGAATACCCCAGTGACGCGCTTGATGCAGTATTAAAATGGTAGCTCATTGAGGGTCTCCAAAGGAAAGTACCTTGTTGAGAAAGGAAAGCTCCTGCCCTTTCGTGGAGTTCATTTTCAAAACTCCACTTATCATTGATTTTTACTTTGTTAAGTAGAAAAAACCAAGTGTTGGTTTGGTCGAATTTAATATCGTCATCCAAATCTTGACTATAACTAATAGATCCAAAGCATCCTATTAAAAATAAGATTAAAGAAATCCTGATCCTCATTATTTTCTGTATTTACCTGAAAGTTCGTGATCTGAAATAGATTTAAATTGGTTCAGTCCTTCTATCACTAGCTTCTTATCACTTAATTCATAAAGGTGTTCCATGGTATGCAAATTCTCCAATACATTATGGTCTACATATTTAGCAGAAGAAAAATCAATTATTAATGAGGTTTTGTCAGCTACCTTTTCCATTAATTTTTTCATTCCAATCCAGTTACTAAACGTAGCAGCGCCATCCACTTTGATTTTGGCAGTATCATTATCTTCTTCAATAAGCCCTATAAATTTGAAAAAGTTCTGGAAACTAGTTTGATAGTACAGTTGAAAAACCATGTTAGCTATAATTCCCACAGCAATTCCCATTAATAGATCTTCCACCAGGGTAATCAATACTGTGAGAATAAAAACTACAAACTGATCGTATCCAACTTTGTAGGCGTGGCTAAAGGTACTTGGAGCCGCTAGTTTATATCCGGCATAAATCAGCATAGAAGCTAGCGCTGCATTTGGAATCAATTCAATTACTGGAATAAGGAAAATCATTGCGATCAGCAAAAATACCCCATGCCAAAGATTGGCCCATTTGGTTTTCGCTCCATTATTAGTGTTGACAGAACTCCTTAAAACTTCAGAAATCATTGGCAATCCTCCTAATAATCCTGCCAAGCTGTTACCAACACCCACTGCCTTAAGATCCCCATTAAAGTCAGATTTTCTTCTATAGGGGTCAATTCCATCGATTGCTTTTACAGTTAGCAAGGATTCCAATGAATTTACAAACAAGAAAATAAGTACATACTTCCAAAAAGAGAGGGTTGCAATTTGGGAAAAATCAGCATTGATGGTTACATCCTTCCAAAAATTACCGATATGAACCAAAATATATTCTGGTTGAGTTTCTTTGAGATTAAGCACTAAAGAAGCAGGAATAACAAAAATCAAAACCACCATAGGGGCAGGTATTTTATCTAATGCCTTAATCATAGGTTTGACAAACATTATGACCAAACAAATTAACCCAATGATAGCTATAGTTAGATTTTCGTTTATAACAAATTCTGGAATATGGGTATACAGTTCAAGGGGGGAAAGTCCTTTGCTCAATTCTGGTGCGTCCCCTAACAAAACAGGAATTTGTTTGGCGATAATAATCAAACCAATTGCTGCCAACATTCCGTGAACTGCGGAGGTTGGAAAAAACTCACTGTAACTACCTAATTTGAGGTAAGCCAACACAATCTGAATAAGTCCAACAAAGACGATAATCCCACAAGCTAAATGCCATCCCATGAATCCATTATCAGCTCCACTACCTCCCATAGCAACAATAGCTCCTGAACAAATCGTAATTAACCCTGCTGCCGGGCCTTTAATAGTCAATGGAGAAACTTTCAAAAACGAAACCAAACCCCCAATCATAGCGGTTAAAACCCCCATTGAAGCGGGGAATCCGCTAGCTTTAGCAATTCCCAAACTCAGGGGAAGTGCAAGTAGAAAAACCAAAAAACCAGATATGAAATCAGATTTAAAGTGTGCTTTTATTCCTTTTAGGCCTTCAACAGGCATGGATATTTCATTTTTCATTTCAATATTTTTTAAATACAGGTTTTTAAAATTATTAAGCTGATCTATAGGAACGGATATGCATTCCTTTCATATGAATACCTAAAAACAGGCGAGAATAAGTTCTAAAGATGACTAACCCTACAATTAAAAGGGATCCCATGATTAGTATCATTAAAAGGTATTGTCCAGAATGAATATGGCCTAAAATGAGTTCTTCTCCCAAAAATGTTGGGGTGATTGGAAACCCAATCATTCCCAAACAAGCCAAGGCAAAAACAAATGCCTGAGAGGGTTTGACAAATACATTTCCCTGATAATTGGAAAGGTCGGTCGCTAATCCTGCTTTTTTCAAATTTCTAAAAACGGACAATCCAATTAAAAAACTCAAAAGAATTCCACTTAGATACAAGTGAACTTGACTATAATCAAAGTATTCATTGTACCCGATACTCAGTGTAATGAAAAGTTGATTGAGAATTACTAATCCCCAAATTTCAATCACCTGCCCCCTAAGGGTGAAAGCTTTCAGTAAAACTACCAAAGCTAAAAAAGCAAAAATATAAGGGAGTGCAAAATGCAAATCAACGGGTAAAGAAGATTGGGTATATACGCCAACCAACCCTAATGTAAACAGGACTAGTCCCCCTCCTATCATAGTTTTAGCAGTGATGAAATTCAAAGATTTTCCCATCTTCTTAAGTGGGTTCCACAACCACTTATATTGATTTTCATCCAAATAAAATTCGTGTATCCCCAATAAGTAAAGAGATAATTTAAGTCGGTTAAAAAATCCTTCCTTGTGCTGAGGTTGGGGTGGAATAAAATTGAAAAACTGGTCATGAATTTTATAGCTCAAGACTGATGGGCTTACCAACAGCTGATAACTTCTCAAAAAGGCATTTCCAACAAAATGGAATAAAGCTAATTGATACCATCCGAAAGAAATTTCGACAAACATGAGACCAATTTGAGCGATAGTAGAATATGCAATTTGAGTTTTAATAGAAGGTTGGATCCGAGCGATCAAAGTGGCGACCAAGGCTGTCACTAGACCGATTCCCATAATGATATATTTTACCGAAGGTATTCCCTCCCAAATAGGGGAACTCCTAATTAATAATAGGAGGCCTATATGCACAGAAAGTGAACCATAAAAGATAGCACTGGAAGACGTTGGGCCCTCCATAGCTCTGGGTAACCAGCTCGAAAAAGGAAATTGAGCAGACTTTACCACTGCGGCTAGAATAACCAAAATTGAAATCAGTATTAATCCATTTTTAGTTTGATGGTTGGCCGAAATCTCAGTTATAAGAGAGGCGAGTTCCTCAAAGCGAACACTTCCATGAAATAGATGGTGGGCCTCCCACATGACCAATAGCAAAGCGATATCTGCAATTCTGTAAAGGGAAACTACTTTTAGTGCATTCTTGACTGGAATGTAACGATCCCGGTAAAATCCAATTAAGAAAAAAGAGGTAATTCCAAGGATTTCCCATCCGATGAATAAAGTTTCAAAGTTAGCCGCTATTACTATGGTAATCAAGCCAGCATAAAAAGCCTTTAAATTATTAAAGAAACGCTTATATCCTGGTTCACGATGAAGATAGGTTTTACTAAAAACTACAATAAGTAGGGTCAAAATAGTTGCACTAAAAAGGAAAACGAATCCGACGCCATCTATAAAAAACGACATTCCTATAGCATCCAAACTGGTTTGATAAAGTTTAAAACCATCATGTGAAAGTGGGGCTCTGCCTTGCATGAGCCATTGAATAAACAGGAATGTTATCAGGAGTAAATTAAAGCCTATTCCTATTAAGTTAGCCCGATAAATTTCTTTTTCTCTGGTATTGTGAAATAAAAAACCTACGAGTAAAGCCATTAAAGGTAAAAGGGGCAATAGTGGAATTAAATTATTCGTGTTCATAAACATATACGGGTAAATTTTCTTTGGTCGCATCGAGAATATGATTAGTTTTCATACTATCGAATTGCTCAACCTGTTTGATGAAATCACCCTTTTGTGCTTCAATTTTTTTGAGTGTTGAATAGGGATAGAATTGATCTACCTTGTATCTGTAAAGGGTGTAATCTAAAGGATTAAGGGCAAATAAGAAGATCCATTCGTTGCTGAACCATTCTTTCATAGCTGGGGTGTTGTTGAGAATATTTTCTACTATTGCCGGTGATTGTTCGATAATCATCATTAGGCGAATAGGGTCGTGATTTTCAATCATTTGAAGAGGAAGACCAGGTCTTAAGTCTCCATCGCTGCTGTTAGAAACGCCGACCAAACCCATGACATGGTGTGGTAATTTTGTTCCAGCGCCCATTCGTTCGACATCCATTCTAGAGAAATAATATTCTAGGTTAATTCCGCCGCAAACTACTGGTAAAGGCCCCAAAATCTTGGCGAGGATGTTGCCATCTGGATCGGAAGTCGGATTGTAGGATTGTAAAAAAGCACGCCTATCCAGTACTAAAGATTTAGTAGTCTCTCGATTTCCTACCAAGCAAATTGAATTGGTTCCATGGCCCAATTCAGGTCTGGGTTCGAAGTATGAAACTGATCGATTTTTAATAGCCTTCCGTATTCTCTTTAGGTCTGCCTGAGTATCAATTGAGGCAAACCTTCTAGAGCGTTCTTTGGCGTTAAAATCTAATGCCAATTCTATACTTGGAACATTTTCTAAGTGATGTTTTAAAAACTCTTCATTTAAATCTTGAATATCGTAATACTCAATTTCATCACTAGCAGTATCGTGCATGGCGCCGACAAACCAGGTATTGGAAGGGATACTAATTCCTTTGCTTTCTAATAAAGACCTAACTTTGGAGTGGTTGGCCATAAAAGCAAACACCCTAGCGTTAACGGCACCTGGTCGACCGCTGCAAGCCCCACAATCATGAGCTCCATGATGTGGATTATTAGCACTACTGCTACCATGTGCAACCATATATACAATTGGGGCAAAATCCTTAGTTAGACCAATTCCTTTCAATATCCCCTCCACGACATCTGTCATCTCCTCCAGGGTATAACCTACCTGAAGCCCATTTTCTATGTCATCCAATGATTCATTCTCAATTTTTAATTTGCCATATCGATTCATATGAGCAAAAGCATTGGCGATATCAGGTCGCATCTTGGGAAAGAACAAATCATAAACCATACGTACAGCAGCCCATAATCCAACTGATAAAGCAGCTAAAAATCCACTTATACCCGTGTGTGTTCTTGGGTGGTGAAGTAATTCATGCTTTCTCTTATCTTTTACATCATACTCCTTTATAAGGTGTTTAGGTGTTACGGGAACAGGACAATTCTTTTCATAAAACTTACCTCCCTGAGGCTGAAAATAAAATGCTGCCCCAAAAAAACCTGGTGCACCAAAAGTTTGACATTTTTTATCGACTTGTTCAAAGTGCCTTCGAATAGAGCATTCCCGGTCATCTATACAAAAAACAGATTGAAAACTCACAGGATTAGAGTCCTTTTTAGGTGCTCTCGAAGCTGTTTGAATCCCAGCCAGTACTTCATCGTAATAATCCCATTCAAAAGCTCGCTGCCAAATGGAGAGAACAGTTTCTAATTCAGTTAATTGATGATTATCAAAATAATGGACATTTGGGAGTTGAACAACCTCCCCTAATGGTTTCCAATACCTACCTAGGGTGGAATCTAATGCATCGATTTCCAAGAGTAATTCAAAAAGAATTAAATCCTTAAGACTGCTTTTTTTTCTGTAAAAGAGAGTTTCAGGTGTGGTTTCTGTAGCGGCGATTAATCCACTCCAACCTCGATGGGCAAATTGCTGATCGAATAAGTAATTGCTATAAGCTTTGGGATTTCCCACCACTAAATCGAGTAATTCCTTAATGTTTAAGTTACTTTGATGCAGTAATTCACGTGTTCTCTTCGATTTAAAAACTCCTTGAAAACTATTGGAATCCAAATCCCTAATAGCTTGAAGCAATCCTTTATCTTCAAAGGGAAAATGCCATAAAGCTATCCCTTGATCCAAAAAAGAACCTATATACCTAAATAGAAGTGGGTGAACCAAGTTGTCCAAATCAATTTGATAGGCCTTCTTCCAAAAAGACCTAATACTTCCAATTTTAGGTTCAAATGAATACGAATAATTCTTTTGCAAGACGCGGTGTCGCCAACTGGATAATTTGGATTCACCTAATTGATCTACGATGATAAAGGACAAAATTTCGTCCCGGATTCTGCCTTGTTGATGTAACGCCCTGTATTCTTCCAAAGCAAGGGTGACTTGACATCCAAAGTTCTTAGAGGCTTTAAAAATCGCATCAAAAAAAGAAAGATTTTGAAAATTATGTAGTGGATTATGATGAACAAAATCCTTAAGGCTCAACTGAGAAGGTAGGTAATGATGTAAATCATGCAATACCATATTCTCGTCGAAAGACTGAGTATGCATAAACTAAAGTTTGTTAAGGAATGAAATAAAAAATCGAGTGATTCCTTAACAGTCTAATTTGAGGGTACAGTAAAGTAAATAAAGGCTGTATTTACCTTTTAAAGGAAGGTTAGTGACAGGATTCGATAATTCTACTTGATAGTTAGTTAGGATTGGCTTGTTGGAAAAACCATTACCTGCCGAGGCTTTAATCAAGACTGAATCCTCATTAGCATTTTCTTGCTCAGAAATATCAATTTCAATGTCTTCTGCAAAAATTTTCTTTACCAAATGATCACCCCAATAGTTGGATGCCTCACCAGTTAGAGTAAATGAGAAGATTAAAGCAAGAAATAAATTAAAAAGCCTAATCATTTTTGTTTTGTAACGACCGAAATTTACAAAGTTTTTTGATAGCAATCATATTTTAACAAAACTTTAGAGAGAGTCCGGTGGCGAAATGGAAAGATTCTTTTGATTGGTTTCTAAAATTTTTATGATTCTTTTTTGATTTTGAAGGATGGAATCCAATTTGGCATCCAAATTTTCCTGCCTGTCAAGTACCTCAGTCGATTGTAATTCAGTATTTTGAATTTCGGTCATTTGTATTTCATTAGCCTGACCTTCAATGCCATTGACTTCGTTAATTTGAGTATCCCCTTTGAATTGTTCCAACAAGGATTTGATTTTGGCAATCCCATCCTCTCCTCGAAAGTATGAAGCTCCAATAAATGCCAAGGGTGCTGCAATAAGCAGAAATATAAAAAACCTAGCAAATGGTGTCATTCTAATTTTTCTAGCCATGATTGATCTTCTATTATGACTTAAAGATAAAACTAAATCAGCAGAGATGCTTGAATTCAGACCAATCATCACTTCGGAAATTCTAATTCCCTGTAGTTAATATTTAGATTGCATAAAATAATTTTACGGGAAATAATGAACATAAAAGTAATTTTTGTTTTTAATCCTGGAAACAAAATTAAATTGTGAAATACGATTTCATCATTGCTGGAGGTGGATGTGCTGGATTAAGCCTTTTGGATAGATTTTTGAATGATCAAAATTTATCTACGAAGTCAATTTTGGTGGTGGATAAACAAGATTACCAAGTCAATGATAAAACTTGGTGTTTTTGGGAGAAGGGCACACCTTGGTATTCTTCTTTAGTAACGAAGTGTTGGGAGCAAATAAATTTTGCCGATCAAAATGGGGTAATATCTGGTCTGGCTACTCCTTTCCGATACCATATGATACGAAGCATTGATTTTTATCACCATATTTTGGATCGCGTTAAGGCATTCCCTAATGTAAAGTTGATCAATGGTTGGATTAGTGAAATTGGAGAAACCAAAGAAAGCGGGTATATCGTTGTGGACGGAAAGAGATTTGAGGGCCATTCGGTATTCAATAGTTTCTATGGATATGAGCAACGTGAACCTACTTTTTCACTTAATCAACATTTCAAGGGTTACGTCATTCAAACCACTAGTCCAGTTTTCAAAAATCAGGGAATGTACCTCATGGATTTTCGAATTCCTCAAATTGAAGGTCCCTCCTTTATGTATGTCCTTCCCTTATCTGACCACAAAGCTCTTATAGAATGCACGTATTTTTCTGAAAGCCCTTTTCACGAAAGTGTCTACCAAGCTCAAATCAACAGATACTTAGAAGAAGTTTGGAATCTTACTTCCTACGATATCGTAGAGGAAGAATATGGAGTCATACCGATGAAAGACGCTACCTATGAAGAAAAAGTAGGCTCTAGAATTATCAATTTAGGAGCCATATCAGGTGCGGTGAAGCCTACAACAGGCTATGCTTTCAAAAATATCCAAAGACGATGTGACTATATCGTGAATCAACTAACCACTAATAAAAGTAAGGCCTACCCCGCTTATAATCCAAAGAGGTTTAGATTTTACGATAAACTTCTTTTGTACCTAATGACCACGGAAAAGGCCAAAAGTTCTTCTATTTTCAGTACCCTTTTCAGGAAAAACTCACTTCCGATTATTTTAAAGTTCCTCGATGAACAGACCAATATTTTGGAAGAAATGATGCTGTTTTTAACGCTTCCCAAAAGAAGATTTCTTAAGGCTTTGGCCTCAGTTTATCTGAAAGGTCCAAATCATGCCGTCATTACCAAAACCAAGTCCGAATTGAGATGACAGAAAAATATCCAATTCTATATAACACGCTTAGAGGACTTGGTCTATTTTTATTAATAGGGATGTATGTAATACCTAATTGGATGAATCAATCCTTTTTTTTATTGGGTCTTCTTGCCATTCTTTTTTTAGGAATTCCACATGGGGCAACAGATTACTTAATTTTTAAAAATCTAAAACAATCCTTTTTAGGATCCAAAAAGCTATTGCACTTCTATATTGGTTACCTTGCTATTATGGCCCTATATAGTCTTGTTTGGATTAGTTTACCTTCACTGGGCCTTTTGATTTTTATTGGCCTATCTCTATTTCATTTTGGTCAATCGAATTGGGTATATATTTTTCCTGTAAACAATGTACTGAGTTGGCTTACCTATCTCATCTGGGGGATGTTTGTTTTAGTAATTCCTATCATGGCCCATTACGAAACAGCTTTACCAGTCGTTGCAGCCATTGCACCCAACCTGGCCTTTGACATTTCTGAAAGCTGGAGAACTGGAATAATTATCGCGGTGAGTTTAATCACTTTATTTACCGTGTTGAGCCTTTTTTTGTATGGGATTTTGAATAGGCGTAACCTTTTTAACGAATTATTAAATTTATTGATATTGGGCACCGCCCTTTATCTGTTACCATTATGGTTGGGCTTTGCATTTTATTTTGCCGGATGGCATTCCCTCACTAGCATACAGGAACAAATCGCTTTCTTCCAAAGCAAAAATCCCAATTACAATTGGAAAGACTATATAAAAAATACAACAGTATTAAGCATAGTATCTCTAACGGGAATTACTGGATTAATTTATTGGGGAGGAACATTTGAAAGCGTGATGATTTTGAAATACCTATTCATCTTTATTGGTGTGGTTACCCTACCTCACATGTTGCTAATCCACCAACTTTACAAAGATTAATCCGCATCCTTAATATAATAAAAAATAAAATGTGGAAAAAATAAAAATATAAAGAACAAAAATTAAACCTTAAGTAGTAACCATTGTTTAGCACACAGTTTTATAATATTATTAACAAAAACTATTGACCATGGATGTTTTATCAAGTTTAAAGCCAATGTTATTGGCATCACTAAAATCCGGCGATTATGTCGGCTTTACCTTTTTCATTGGTTCTATGGCCATGTTGGCCGCGACCGTTTTCTTCTTCGTTCAAATGACAAGAGTGGAAGGAAAATGGAAGGATTCAATGCTCGTTTCTGGATTAATTACAGGAATTGCAGCAGTACACTATTTTTACATGAGAAGTTTCTGGGCTGAAAATGGCAGTTCACCTACTGAATTCCGTTACATTGACTGGATTTTAACAGTACCGCTCATGTGCGTTGAATTTTATTTAATTTTAAAAGCTTTTGGGGCAAAAATTGGATTGCTTTGGAAGATGATTGCGTATTCATTGTTAATGTTGGTTGCCGGTTATTTAGGTGAAACCGTATATCGAGACAGTTCTGTTCTTTGGGGAATCATTTCCACTGTGGGATATGTAGGAATCCTCTATGAGGTATGGTTTGGTTCTGCTAAAAGTTTGGCCTCCAACTCAGATGATCCAGTTTTACAAGGGGCTTTCAAAAGTCTGGGCTGGTTTGTTTTTGCCGGCTGGGCTATTTATCCGATTGGATATATGACTATTCCTGGTGGATGGTTAGATGGTGCCCTTCCCGTTGAATCACTAGACATTATATACAACATTGGTGATGCAGTTAACAAAATCGGTTTCGGGTTAGTTATTTTCACCTTAGCTGTAAGTAAGTCTAATCACTAATTTTTTTATAATCTGCTAAACAATTTTTGATGAGTTCTCCACTATGTGGGGAACTCTTTTTTATTTTTATTGAGTCTAAATAAGATTTAGTTTGTAGATTTGTAACTAAACAAAGGATAGATGATTTATGTCAGTATTTGATTCCCATTCATCCATTACTTTGCATGCATTGAATATCGCAAACCGTAAATCTAGTGCTATGGTAGGACTTGTTGAAACACTTAAAAACCTTTCACTTATATCACCTGGTGAAATAGGAGTATTAGCAGAATATACGAATGCACTTATTGCTCAAAAACTACTTTCAATGGGGGTTTTATTGGGTTCCAAAATCGAGGTATTAAGATCTGCTCCTTGGGGCGGAGGTCTAATAATAAAAGCAGACAACCTGATTATTGCTTTGAGAAAAAATGAAGCTGCTACTTTATTAATCAGACAATAAAACTTCATGTCAAAAGGAACAGGTGGCCAAGTTAATATTGCACTAGCAG
This sequence comes from uncultured Saprospiraceae bacterium, assembly GCA_964410725.1. Classification (GTDB taxonomy): domain Bacteria; phylum Bacteroidota; class Bacteroidia; order Chitinophagales; family Saprospiraceae; genus CALAZP01. Next base: position 38,024 of record CAYPID010000014.1, on the reverse strand, counting down.
GTAACCCGAATTGTGGAAAGACCACCCTATTCAACTTATTGACTGGTTTGAATCAAAAAACTGGCAACTTCCCGGGAACTACTGTAGAATTAAAAATAGGAAGTTGGGTTAGCAATCAAAAGTTAAAAATTAATTTATTAGATCTACCTGGAGCTTATAGTTTATATCCGAATACCAAAGATGAAAGGGTTGTAGTAAGTACTTTTCTAGACACCCAATCCGCGAATTACCCGGACGCAGTGATTTATGTAGCTGACGTCAACAAATTAGACAAACATCTTCTTCTATTCAGTCAACTCAAAGACTTAGGGATTCCCATTATAATGGTCTTAAATCTTGTCGATCAAGCCTTAGAAGAAGGAATGAAAATTAATGCAGAAGGCTTATCTACGATGTTAGCGGTTCCCGTTTTTTCAATTAGCAGTAGAACGGGATTAGGTGTTCCCCAGCTTAAGGAAGGGCTCGAAAATATCATTAAAGAACTCCCCTTATTTGCCGCACCCCTTCCAGATTATAAATTGTCTCCATTAGAACGACAAGTAGCTTCTAAAATTCAACTTGAATTAAGAGAGACAGGTATATACCGAGCTCTATTACTTGCGCACCATGCCTCGTGGTTTTACAAAGGACATCCTAGTAATTCAAAGGAGGTTGAAGCCATTACCAGCAAAGTAGGTTTCGAACCACTACCTTTTCAAGTAAAAGAGACCATGGCGCGTTATGATTGGTTTACTCCAATAGTTGCCCAAAATATTAAGAAAGCCGTATCTCTATCTGAAAAAAGATCTAATCTGATTGACCAATGGGTATTGAATAAATATCTAGGTCCTATTTTCTTTTTAGGAATCATGTTTTTGGTCTTTCAGGCAATTTTTGCCCTGGCATCTTATCCTATGGATTGGATAGAATACCTTTTTACAGAAACCAGTAACTTTTTAAAATCGGCCCTTCCAAATAATAAATTTGTTGACCTGCTTACCGATGGAATTATTCCAGGATTAGGCGGTATTCTGGTATTTATACCACAAATAGCCATCTTGTTTTTTTTAATATCCATTTTAGAAGAAATTGGGTATATGGCTAGAGCAGCTTTCATATTTGATAAATTGATGCATTCATTTGGTCTCAATGGACGGAGTTTAGTTGCCCTGATTTCAGGTGGTGCTTGCGCCATTCCAGCCATCATGAGTGCCAGGACTATTCCAGGTTGGAAAGAGCGTTTAATTACCATCTTGGTGACCCCACTAATCAGTTGTTCAGCAAGAATTCCAGTATATACCTTACTGATTGGCTTTGCTATTCCAGCCACTCAAATTGGTATTTTCAATTTACAGGGTATCGCATTTATGGGATTATATGTTTTGGGAATCATTGCTGCTCTTGCTACCGCTCTACTACTAAAATGGATTTTAAAATCAGATGAAGAAAGTTATTTGATGTTAGAATTGCCTGATTATAAAAAACCAGTATTGAGAAATATAAATCTCAATGTTTATGAAAAGGTAAAATCATTTACTTTAGAGGCAGGAAAAATAATTTTGATTATTTCTATAATTTTATGGGGCTTATCCACTTATGGTCCGGGAGATGCTTTGGAACAGGCAGAAAAAGAGGCAACCACCATCGCTGCGCAAGAAAACCTAAATTCAATAGAAGCAGAAAATCTAATAGCGGCCTATCAAATTGAGGCTTCTTATGCCGGCATTTTGGGTAAAACTATTGAGCCTATTATACGCCCCTTGGGATTTGATTGGAAAATTGGAATCGCCTTGATTACCTCATTCGCAGCAAGAGAAGTTTTTGTTGGAACTATGGCCACGATATACAGTTTGGGCTCTGCTGAAGATACCGTGGGATTGAGTGAACGAATGATGCAAGAAAAAAATCCAATTACAGGCGCGCAAGTTTACAGCATCGCCACCTCTCTTTCGCTCTTAATATTTTACGTTTTTGCTATGCAGTGTATGAGTACCTTGGCGGTAGTCAAACGGGAAACCAACTCGTGGAAATGGCCTATACTTCAATTTGTTTTCATGACTGCTTTAGCAGTTTTTGGAAGTCTTTTGACTTACCAAATTTTTTCTTAAAAGGTCCTTCGGTGGAGCAATAAGATGTTATCCCTTATCTTTGTGTTAAATTATTTTTATGTCGATTCAAGGCCTTCCCAACCGAACTCAAGCACAAATTTCAAGATCAGCAATAGAGCGCCTTTATATCGCGATGAGGCACTTATTTATCAGGGGCAGCTACAAACCTCTTGGAATCTCTGGGGAAGCCATGGTAGAGGCCCTAAAAACCCTTCAACCAGAAATATACGGAAGCCTTTCTGACCCTGAAAAGATTGAATTAGATGGGTTATTGTATGTCATGCAAAGATTACCAAAAGGAATTGAATCTTGCAGATTCATCAAATTAATTTCCAGAGAGGGATTAGAAAATACCGATTTCACCCCAATTATTCCACCTAAAAGAAGAAGAAAATGCTATCGGGTCGATGAGGAGCAGATGTATATTGAAATGACCAGAGGACGCAGCGATATATACGATGTATTGACCCACCTGACTTACCTTTATATAGAAGCGGAGAAAATCAGAAAAAACAGTGAAGATCATAAAGGGAGAAAAACCCGGGAATGGTTAAATCTCGAAAAGAGAGTACTCGAGGGAGAACAAACTGGCAGAAACAAAGAAATAGATCTTACCTATTTGAGTTCATTGATTGGAAGGACCTTTGAAGAAACCAAATTTGCCGCTCAAAAATTTGAATCAGATTCTGAAATTAATGATTTATTCACCATTATTTACCATTTGGGTAGATTATCATCTGAGGAAGTAGCGGAAAATAAGGATAGAGAGATTTGGTTCTCAGCTGCGCTCAGAGATAGAATTGGACATCATTATTACGGAGAGCAATGGGCCAAAAACATTCATCAGTTTTTATTATCAAAAAATTGGTTTTCGAAAAAAATTCACATCATTTCCGCTAATCCACATTCTGTAATGAATTGTCTATACGCTCAAGCGGCAATTGGAAATGATTATCCGAACTTAGGCATCGTATCCCTGGCAGAAGAAATAATTAAAGATCGAACTGGCACGCTACAATCAAAAATAAAATCCCTAGCTACCAAAAATGGGATGTATGAATTAGACGATACCTCAGGAACAAATATTTCAGTACAAATTTTCGATTTAAGTCAGGCCCCTCCTTCCAACAAAGAGATTAATATCGACTCAGAAACCATGAATCAGACCCTTTTGATAGTCATGGATTACGCCTTTGGGGAGCAGGCTTATGAAACCATGGATGAATTGATTAAGCCAGTGCAAACTAAAGATGGGGATTGCTCCCTGCAGGTAAGATCAATTTCGATTATGGGAAAAGCAGGTATACTGGAAGGCGTTAAGGGGGATATTATGGTTCCCAATGCACATATTTTCGAAGGAACAGCTGATAATTACCCCTTCAAAAATGAATTGAGTGCTAAGGATTTTGATGGAACATCTAATAAGGTCTATAGTGGTCCGATGATTACAGTATTAGGAACCTCTCTTCAAAATAAGGATATTCTCAAGTATTTCTTAGAAAGTTCATGGAAAGCCGTAGGTCTTGAGATGGAGGGGGCTCATTATCAAAAGGCGATTCAAGCCGCCTCAAAGATCAGAAAAAGCATCCCCGAAGATGTCAAATTATGCTATGCTTATTACGCATCTGATAATCCACTTCAAACTGGCCATACGTTGGCTTCAGGTAGTCTCGGAGTAGATGGAGTGCGCCCTACTTATAATATCACTAAAGTAATTCTCAATAAAATACTGGGATCTTAATGCTTAGGTTTTACTCTTGTAATTCAAATTAATGAAAAAATTTCTTCCAGGTGCTACAATGCCACTCGAATAGGTTCGGTATTGGAGATTCATGATGTTCTCAACCCCCCATCTCAGAAATATTTTTTTAGAAAGTTGATATCCGAAGTACCCATCTATTACTACCCAAGCAGGTGAGTAAAGTTGTCCATAGCTATCCTTTGGATATAGGAAGGGTTTATTCAATTCAGATATAGGCATAGCCTTATTGCTAATTCTTCCATTAGATTTAACCACTAATCGAGTAGAAAGACCATTTTTGCTAAATTCAATAGCGGTGACTCCAAATGCAGGAGCAGCATGTCTTAACGGAAGTTTTTCTTTCTCATCTATCTCAACTCCCTTTTGATAATTGATATTCCCCATCCATTTCCAAAAAGGAGAAAGGGAAATTTTCCATCCCAGTCCCCCTCCGTAGACCCTAGCTGAAGCAGCATTTACGATAGCTTGCACCTTACTCATTACCCCATCATATATTATACTATCCATCCCATTAAAGGTAAAATCTCTTCTCACCAATGCTTGTGCCAAAAACGTATGAAATACATTGAAAGAGAAAGCTACATTTTTAGAAGAAGATTCAAATCGATAGTTAAAATCTAGGGTCATTGCCTTTTCAGGTTTTAAGTTAAGATTCGGAACCAAAACATTCCCCGGTTCAGAGTCAAAGACCTTTGCCAAATCATCCATATTAGGTGCTCTAAATCCTGACGACCAATTGATACCCCAAGTATTTTCACTATTTAAGCGATAATTAACCCCTACTCCTCCAGTCAAATTAGAAGTAGTTAAGTTATACTGCTCGTATGGAAATGCAAAAAAAGAAGGATCGAAAGTAGCATCAGCTCTCGTGTGATTACCCCTTAACCCTGCAGTAAAAGAAAAAGATGAACTACTCCTTTTGAGTTGCACAAACCCTGCAGCATTTTGCCAACTAGAATGATTAGGATACCTTGAGTTGATGGGAAATTCCTTGTTATTATTTATATCCTCTGCCTTTCCTGACGAAAAAATTCGATTAAAAACCCACTCCAAACCGTACTGAAGGAGGGTGTTTTTATTCCAGCTCTTCTCCAGATCTAATGAAAGGTTGACCATATCCACTAATTCATTTCTATGAAATATGATTGGATCATTCCTTCGGCGATCGTGCCTACTCTCTACCTGCCTTTGAAAAGCGATTGAAGTGGACATCACATCCACCCATTTTCTGTTCAATTGAGCCTCTGATTTCAAGTGGATCATTTGCCAAATTTGTGGCCCATAATACCACTCAGCAGACCTAAGTAAACCATCCCCATCCCTTACCAATAAACGATCATATCTTGGAATATCAGATGTTTCAGACCTATGAAAAGCCAAGCTAAACAAGAGATTTGGGTTAGGTTTGTAAAAAATTTTCTGTAAAATATTCCATTGAGCGTATCCAGTTCTTATTTGTTTCCTTGGATTGGGGTTTAAAGTCATTTCATCATTTAGAAATGTACTAGATACTTGAATGTAATCCTTTCTCAAATAGCTATCAAAGCCTTTGAATTTTCCCATATTAAGGTCATCAAATTGACTAAAAGAAAAATTTCCAACCCAACCCCAATGGCGGTTACTCCATTCACCTGAAGAATGAACAGTTCGTTCAGCATTAACTGAAGCTAGGTTGGTGGCAAACTGGAATGCTGTTTGATTGGAATCCGAATCACTCCAAGTAGGTTCTAACGTTTTAAAATTAATCGAACCCCCTATGGCATCACTGCCAAACAAAACAGAAGCTGGTCCAAGGTATATTTCAGTTTGACTAACTGATCTTGGATCAATGGCTATAACATTGTGCAAATTCCCACTCCTGAAAATTGCTGAATTCATTCGAACGCCATCCACCAAAAGTAATATTCTATTGGCCGAAAATCCCCTAATCATTGGACTTCCACCTCCCAATTGACTTTTCTGAACATAGACTTGACCGCTCTTGTCTAGTAAGTCTGCAGAGGTTTGAGGTTGCACCATATCAAGTAATTCGCGCTCAATTAAAGCATAAGAAAATGGAATTTCATTTTTAAGATTAGTCCATCTGGAAGCGGTTACCAATACTTCATTCAACTGTTTAGTCTCCGGTTGCAAGGAAACAACAAAATCGTTGGCAACCAAAATCTTGTAGGTTATGGATTGGGGTTGATAATTCAACATTTTCAAATACAAAGTATCAGACTCTGACCAATATTTCTCCGGCAAAATAATTTGACCATTTTCATTTGAAATTGCTTGCCAATTGTCTTTTGGCAAGGATACATAGACGTATTCAATTTGTTGCTGAGTTATGGCATCCACTATGGTAATGGATTGAGCAAAACAACTTGCCCAAATAAAATATAACCCAAAGGTGAATTGAACCTTAAGTTGCATTTTAGGTGTTTTCTAAGAGCAAGATATGACTTTTGATACGCTATTGTAAACCAAAATCAGGTATTTGAATTATATTTGAATAGTGGAAAACGCGTTTTATGAAGTGGTTAAATCATAAGTATATTGTTTGGTTCCTTTTCTCCTTTCTCTTGGGGCCTACACTGCTTAGGGAAGTACACCATCTGCATTTTCATAATTCTCCTAAAATTTTATGCGATTCTGAACATGGCGATCAGCATTTGCACGATTCGAGTTTTGGTCACGAACACTGTTATTTGTGTTCCTTCTCCAACTCTAATTTTGAGTTAACCGAAATATTCAAAATAACTTCGCCTTTACCTCAAATAGAGGTCTTATGGTTTGATCAATATCAACACCAATACTTATCATATCTTCTCTTACTGCTTATTCCCCGAGCGCCCCCAACAACTTTACTATTTTAATTGGGGTACAATTTTAGCTATTGAAATAAAAAAATAATGAGGAAATCGGTTATCACCGGAATCCTCTTATGCCTATTGGTTGGCATTATTCAAGGACAGCAAAAAGACTGCAGTATTACTATTAAGGGGTATCTTAACGATACCATTACAGCAGGTCCTTTAGATTATGCATCCATTAGTATCAGAGGAACGGAAACAGGTACATTGGCCAATGAAAAGGGGTATTTTGAATTAAAAGGGGTATGCCCGGGAATCATTGAACTCGAAATTAGTAGAGTAGGTTTGGATTTGCAGACTAGGGTCATTTCCGTGAATAAGGACACCACTCTATTTTTAAATGTTGGCTCTGAAGGGGTTAGTTTGCAGTCAATAACTATCGCTGGCCAAGCTGCACCGATTCCCAAAAGTGAGGTATCTCAGACAATTGATGGAATAAATCTAACTACCAGTCAAGGTCTCAATTTGGCTACCTCCCTAGAAAATTTACCTGGTGTATCTGTTTTGAGAACGGGAGCTACCATTGCTAAGCCTATGATTAGGGGGATGCATTCTAACCGGATATTGTTACTCAACAATGGGGTAATTCAAGAGGGCCAACAATGGGGTTTAGAGCATGCCCCATCGATAGACCCTTTTACGGCTGATCAAATTACCGTTATTAAGGGGGCTGGCTCCTTAGAATATGGAAGCAATGCATTAGGGGGAATCATCAAATCCGATCCCTCAGCTTTACCTGAAGAAAAAGGAATTGGTGGAGCTATTCATTTGCAAGCTCACAGCAACAATCGGATGGGGGTAGCTTCTGGCCTATTAGAGGGATATACAGGAGGAAAGACCAAAATGGGATATCGAATCCAAGGGACTTTGAAAAGAGGGGGAAGTCTTAAGACTCCAGATTACTATCTCGATAATACTGGTCAATCAGAGGAAAATTTTTCTTGGTCCTTACAGCGATTATTTCAACGCCACCGAATACAACTTTACTATTCGAGATATGCATCGACTTTTGGAATTTTTTCTGGAGCCCATATCGGTAATTTGACTGATTTAAACAATGCAATTGAAAGAGGAGAACCATTAATCCAGCCCGACTTTAGTTATGCTATTGATCGACCTCAGCAGCGAGTTGTTCATGAGTTATTCAAAGGCAATTACGTCTTTGAATGGGGCTCTTCCAATGAAATCCATCTGCAGGTTTCCCGTCAATTTAACCGTAGAGAGGAATTTGATGCCCATCGTCCTTTTGGGGTTTTACCTAATGAAAAGGAAATTGGGGACATCACTTTCGAAATCACCACTCATACGGTTGATTTGGGTTGGAAACATGGTCATTGGAGGTCTTTAAGGGGTAAAATGGGAACTCAATTGACCAGGCAGATTAACACTGCAGATCGAGGAGGGCTCATTCCTAATTATTCCATGAATGGATTAGGATGGTACTGGATGGAAACCTGGAAAAAATTTCCTTTTCCATTAGCTATAGAAGGAGGATTAAGGTTAGACTACAAAAAATTCGAGGTAAGCACTCAGGGTAGAGACACCATTAATGTGGATAGCGAATTCTTCAATATGTCTGCTGTGGTGGGCTTCATCTATACGCTGAAAAATAATTGGACGATTAGAGCCAATACCGGATGGTTGTGGCGACCACCACATGTGAACGAACTGTATAGCGAAGGGGTCCACCATGGATCTGCCTCATACGAAACCGGTAATAGGGACCTTTTTCCCGAAAGGGCCATCAATAGCAATATCAGTATTCATCTACCTACTGATTCAAAAGTTGCAGGATCTTTATCATTGTACCACAATTACATTCAAGATTTTATATATCTGCAACCTACCCAGGAACCCGTTTTAACTATCCGTGGCGCATTCCCGGGATTCGAATATCTTCAAACTGATGCGGTTATTCAGGGGTTGGAATGGGAATGGTCGGCACCAATTGGCCCTCTTTGGACTCTTAGCAATAAAACCGCCTTTCTGAGAGGAGAGAATCGACTAACTGGCGAGCCACTGATTTATATGCCAGCTAATCAAACTCGTTGGGCTATTGAGTATCAGCCTAGCTTAAGAAATAGGACTTTCAGCGATTTCTTTGCCAAATTAAGTTGGGAGTATGTAGGTTCTCAAAATCGAATTCCGGCACACTCTGACTATGCCCCTCCCCCACCGAGTTATGGTTTAGTCCACTTGAGCACTGGTTGGAACTGGAAAGCTGGAGAGACTCCTATTATGTTGACCTTAACGGCCAATAATCTTTTGAATAAGCGGTATAGGAGCTATTTAAACCGTCTGCGATACTACGCGGACGAAATGGGGAGAAATTTAATATTAACTTTAAAAACTAATTTTTAAAATGAAAAGAATAGAAAAATTAATTTGGATTTTGACGTTTTCAGTTTTCTTTATGAGTTGTGAAAAAGATCAAAATCAACCGATGGATAACGAGGAAGAGTTAATCACGGATGTGGTGCTCTCATTTACGGATGAACTCGGAATGGAGCAATCCTTTACCTTTTCGGATCCAGATGGACCTGGCGGAAATGATCCTGTACAAGAAGAAATCAGGCTATCTTCTCTGCAAAGTTATGAATTAGCTGTTCAATTTCTCGACAGCTCTGATCCAATGGAAATTGAAAATATCACCTTGGAAGTGCTGGATGAATCTGATGAACACCTGATATGTTATGGATTCGATGGAAGCATCAGTACTTTGACCATTGTAGATGTTGACCAGAATAATATGCCCTTGGGACTCGAGGCCCTGTTGACCACCAATCAACCTGGGAGTGGAACTTTAACCGTTAGTCTCAAACACTTACCAGACAAGACCAATGCGCTTCCTTGCAACACCGGAGAAACCGATGTAGAGGTCACCTTTGCCGTAGTCGTTCAGTAAAAAATCAATTTACAAGTTTAATTTTAGAGGTCCTTTGGGGCCTCTTTTTTTTTCTTTATCCAATTCAATTCGTTTAAAAATTTTGAATTGCTATATTTGGACGAAACAAACCACCAACTTTTTTAAAAAAAACATGATAAGATTAGCTGCACTAAGTGTTTTGTTCGCCAACTGTGTTTTGGCTCAAGAAGTTACCACGACACGAATACCAGGTTCTGACCTTACATTTGAAATGGTTGCCATCCCTTCGGGAAAAATTTCAGGAATTGAAATATCAGAGTTTTGGATGGGAGTTCGAGAAGTTAGCTGGGACGAATTCGCTTTATTTCAAGAAAAGCAATTGGACAGTGACGCTTCAGTACATCCGACTCAGGATTATCAAGTAGATGCCATTACCCGCCCTACTCCCCAATACATAGATTTCAGTTATGGAATGGGAAAAGAGGGAGGATTTCCAGCGGTGAGCATGACCCGCCGAGCAGCGCTGGCTTATTGTGAGTGGCTATATAGGAAAACAGGTATTTTTTACAGGCTGCCCACTGAGGCAGAATGGCAATATGTATGTAGTGAAGGAAGTGGTGAAAAATTAACTCCGTCTTATACAGAAATTAGCTTGGATGAATATGCCTGGTTTGCGGAATCTAGCGGTGAAAAATACCATCCCTCTGGAACCAAAAAACCCAATCAATGGGGAGTTTATGATTTGGTAGGAAATGTTAGTGAATGGACTATGGATTGGTATTCAGAAGATTATTACACAGCATTAAAATCCAACGGGGAAGACGGAATATTATGGCCTTTAAAGAAGCATCCCACTTCGGTAATGGGCAGTCATTATCTTTCCCCATCTACAGATTGTAGTTGTCAAACCAAGATGGCTTCTACTGCGCAATGGCAAAAAAGGGACCCACAGATTCCCAAGAGCAAATGGTGGAATACAGATGCGCCTTTCGTAGGCTTCAGACTGGTCAGTCCAGCTGTCCAGCCCGATGTTAAAACAGTAGAGGCATTTTTTAAAAAAGCATTAGCGAACTAAAACATAACGAAATGGAAACTAGAAAAACAATGAAGCGAAGAGCATTTGTAAAAGCTTCAGGACTGGCAGCAGGGTCAGTTATTATGGCACCTTCTATGGTAACCGCCAAGGGATTTAACCAAATGGATGATGCCATTAAAATAGGATTAATTGGTTGTGGAGGAAGAGGAACAGGTGCTGCAGTCCAAGCCCTATTGAGTGGTCAGCATGTACAATTGGTGGCAATGGCGGATGCCTTTGCTGATAATATCGAAAAAAGCCTGGAAAATATTAAAAATGCTATTGCAGATTCAGAAGTTCCCAGTGACCGAATCAAGGTTACTCCTGAAAGGCAATTTGCTGGATTTGATGCTTATCAAAAATTAATCCCTCTTTGCGATGTTGTGGTCATCGCTACCCCTCCAGGTTTCCGCCCTACCCACTTTGAAGCTGCAGTCAAGGCAGACAAACATATTTTTATGGAGAAGCCAGTTGCGGTAGATGCTCCTGGGGTTAGAAGAGTTTTAGCCGCTGCTCAAGAAGCTAAGAGAAAAAAACTAAATGTAGTGGTAGGCCTACAAAGACATTATGAAGAACAGTATTTGACATGGGTTGAGCTATTACAAGAAGGGGCCATTGGAGACATACATACCTCCAGGGTTTACTGGAATTCAGGAGGAGTATGGGTAAGAGAGCGTCAATCTGGAATGACAGAAATGGAATATCAAATGCGCAACTGGTACTATTTCAATTGGTTGTGCGGTGACCATATTACCGAGCAACACATTCACAACCTAGATGTTGGCAACTGGGTCAAACAAGCTTATCCAATTGCTGCTTATGGGACTGGGGGAAGACTGGTAAGAACTGGAAAAGAGCACGGTGAAATTTTCGACCACCACATTGTTGAATTTGAATATGCAGATGGATCTCGAATGTTTAGTCAATGCCGACACATGCCCGGTACTGATTCACGGGTCACTGAAGCCTTTCAGGGAAGTAATGGGTCAGCTCCTAAACCAGGATTAATTTTGACCAAAAGCGGTCACACCCTATATGAATATAAAGGAGATAACCCCAACCCCTATCAAGTGGAACACGATTTGCTTTTTGATGCAGTAGTAAAAGGAGAGTACAAATTTGAGGACGCTACCAATGCCGCTAATAGTACCATGACTTCTATTTTAGGTAGAATGGCCACTTATTCAGGTCAGCTCATCAAATGGGATGATGCTATCAATTCTAATATAGATTTAAGTCCAGCAACTTTAGCATGGGACGCTAATCCTCCGATTCTACCTAAAGAGGATGGATATTATCCCGTGGCTGTACCTGGTGAAACTAAAGTATTGTAATTATGCTACGAGGTAGGGTACCCATTGTGGTTATTTTGATTATTTCGTTGTACAGCTCTAACCTAAGGAGTCAGGAATGGTCGAAATTCACTTTTACTCAGCCGGGGATGGGTACCCTCTTCAACCTCACCTTTTATGCAATTCAAGAATCAGATGCTTTGGAAGCTTCGGAGGCCTCATTTTCAGAATTGGAGCGATTAGAACAAATATTTAGTGACTATCGCCCTAATAGTTACATCAATCAGTTGAGTGCTAACTTGCCTTTAAACCAAAGAAAAGTGATTCTACCTGAGGTATTTGAGGTTTTATCCTTAAGTCATCAATTAAATATCCTTTCTAATGGGGTATTTGATCCAACTGTAGGACCATTAACTAGATTATGGAGAAAGGCCCAACAAAGTGGTATATTTCCGAATCACGAAACCATTTTAAAAGTTAAAGAACAGGTTGGATTTCACCATGTCCGATTAAATCAAGAGGATTATTCTATTGTACTATTAGCTGATTCTGTAAAATTTGATTTTGGGGGAATTGCAAAGGGATACACTGCTGACCGAATGGCTTTCATATTGGAATCCTTCGGAATTCATTCTTATTTAATAGACGCCGGTGGAGACTTGTTAATCGGAGATCCACCGCCACAACTCAATAGTTGGAGCGTAGGCATAGAAGGAAGTAATCAGGAAATTATTGCAGTTCAACTGGCCAATACAGCAATTGCAACCTCTGGAAGCACCTACAGATATCTCCTCCATGAGGGAATGCGCTATTCTCATATTATCGATCCAAGAACCGGTTACGGGGTCACCCACCATCAAGTACTAAGTGTTCAAGCCTCTTCAGCAGCATTAGCAGATGGATTAGCCTCTACTTTAAGTATTTTAACACCTGAGGAAGGAGAAATACTGATAACCGAAAAATTTCCTGAGGTCACTTACCAAATATTTAATCATCATCAAAAAATACCCTGATTATGAAAAGAAGAAAATTTCTCAGCACCAGTGCACTTTCTATGGCTGCTATGGGCACAGGAATGGCAAACGTTAATTCAAAAGGAACCAATAGCTTAGTAGAAGAAAAATTTAAACTAGCCTTTGCTCCACATTTGGGGATGTTTACCAACCTAGCAGGCAATGACCCTATCGATCAATTAAATTTCATGGCTGACATGGGCTTTTCTGCTTTTGAGGACAATGGAATGAAAGGAAGACCTGTTGAATTGCAGCAACAAATGGCAGCAACGATGGAAAAAAGAGGCTTGCGTATGGGGGTATTCGTTGCACATACCATTTCTTGGCAAAAAGCAGATTTAGCTAGTGGGGATCCTGATTTGAGAGCTAAATTTCTTGAAGAAATCAAGAGTTCAGTTGAAGTCGCTAAGCGAGTAAACGCTAAATGGATGACGGTGGTACCTGGACATTTGGATTTAAGACAGGATATGGGATATCAAACAGCTCATGTTATTGAAACTTTAAAACAAGCTTCTGATATATTGGAACCTCATGGCATAGTAATGGTGTTGGAGCCTTTGAATTTTAGAGACCACCCAGGTTTATTTTTAACTAAGTCCAGTCAGGCTTTTGAGATTTGCCAATCTGTAGGAAGTCCATCCTGCAAAATCTTGTTTGACATCTACCATCAACAGATTCAGGAAGGAAATTTAATCCCCAATATTGAAAAATCTTGGGATGAAATCGGATACTTCCAAATTGGTGATAATCCAGGTAGAAAAGAACCTACTACAGGGGAAATTAATTACAAAAATGTATTTAAGGTCATAAACGAGCGGGGTTTTGATGGCATATTGGGTATGGAACACGGCAATGCTCAGTCTGGGAAAGAAGGAGAATTAGCTCTCTTAGCGGCTTATCGATCTGTAGATTTACCTTAATCACCTATTATGAAGACGAAAATCAACAGAAGAGGATGGTTAAAAAAGGCAGGGATTTCCAGTTCTGCTGCTTTATTGGGAAGTACTGGCATTCTGCAAGCCTTTCCTCTTGAACAACAGTTTGAACCTTCCAACTTACCGTCGGATTTGATTCGTTTGAGTGCTAATGAAAACCCTTATGGTCCGTCAGGTTATGTAAGAAATAAGATTGCCGAAGGGTTGGACTATGCCTGTCGTTACCCCTCGTTTTACCCCGGTCAATTATTAGAAAAAATTGCCGCCAAGGAAGGTGTAAGCACTGATTCAATAGTTTTAACTGCGGGATCAACTGAAGGTCTAAAAATGGCAGGGTTGATGTATGGTATGGCTGGAAGCGAAATAGTCGCAGCTGCCCCCACCTTTTTGGCCTTAATGACTTATGCCGCTCAATTTGGTGCTACCATTAATTATGTTCCTTTAGATGAGCAGTTGGCACATGATTTACCCGCTATGGAAAGGGCCGTCACAAATCGAACTTCTTTAGTTTATTTATGTAATCCCAATAATCCAACAGGGACATTATTGGATGGGGATTCATTCATGGATTTTGGAAGAAGGGTCTCTCAAAAAGCCATGGTTTTCATTGATGAAGCGTACATAGATTATATTAGAACGCCCAATTATCCTACTGGAGTTTCTCTTGTTAAAGAGGGAGCTCAAGTAATTGTTGCTAAAACATTTTCCAAAGTATATGGATTGGCTGGGATGCGCATTGGCTATTTGGTAACCTCACCGAAAATTGCTTCTTCTTTGAAAAGTCTGACCATGGGAGGAATGAATATACCCGCTTTGTTTGCCGCTGAAGCTGCTTTAGAGGATCAGTCATTTTACGAAAAAAGTTTAGCGCTCAATGAAGAGTCTAAAGAACAAATTTATCAGACTCTTGACCGAATGGGGTTAAGGTATATTCGCACCCACGGTAATTTTGTCTTTTTCAAGTCGGGCATCCCCATTAGGGAATTACAATCCCGAGCAGAGCGTCTAGGAGTACTGGTTGGAAGACCCTTCCCACCTTACAATGATTGGTGTAGAATAAGTACGGGGACTCCAGCTCAAACTGATAAATTTTGCTCCGTTATCAGTACCATTTTAATGGGCTAAACAGGGCTCTGATACTGATTAATAATCTCAGCTAAATGCTCCATTTGTTGATTCGTTTGATGAACAAATGGAGCTATTCTAACAAAGCCATTTCTCGGGGTACAGATAATTTCATTTTTTGCCAGATACTGCACTAAATCCTTTGGATCAGCAACTGCGAGCGAAAGAATACCAGATCGGTGGGAGGCTTCATGAATTAAAGGAACTAAATGTGAATGGTTGAGATACTTTAGGAAATGATTTTGTAAATCAATCACTTGATCTCTAATAGATTCCATAGAAGGTTGGGAAAGATGTACACTTTCCACACTTGCTCTTAAACCCGCTGATAAAGCAACCGAGGAGGAAGAATACTCAAACCGCTTAGCAGTTTGATGAGGTGTCCACTCATGGTTCAAGTACTCAAATCCCTGTTCCATAGTTTCTGCGCCAATTAATACCGGATCCAATTTTTCCCGAAGGGATGGACTGGTATAAAAAACACCCGATCCAAAAGGCCCCATTAACCATTTCCATCCAGCTGCGGCAATAGCGGATATTCCAAATTCCTCAGGGTATAAGGGTAGACAACCCATACTTTGAGCAGCATCAATAATTAGATCTATGCCATAGGATCGACAAAGTTTGCCGATTTCAGCCAGGTCTATGGCAAAACCACTGGTAAACTGAACATGGCTTAAGGCGACAATTCTGGTCTTGGAAGTAATGAGCTTCTCTACATCATCGACTGTAAAATAGCCAACTTTATCTTGTGTATTAGGATGATTAAATGGCCTATTGGGTATTAATTTTAGTCGTACTCCTTTTCTTTCTAAAATACGCCAAGGATAGTGATTGGCCGGATATTCGTGAATGAAAGATACCACCTCATCACCTGGATTAAAACGATAACCATTGGCAATCATAGACAGCGCCTCAGAAGTATTTTTGACATAGGCCAAGTTGTCAGTTGAAGTCTTTAAAAGCCTGCCAAAAGTTTTCTTAAAGGCCTCCTGGCTCTCCAAATAATAGCCCATAAAGTTGGTCATTCCATGTGCAGCTTGGTCCTCTAAATAGTATTTTGAGGCTTGAAGACCAGCGGGGGTTAAAGGAGAAATTGCACAATGAGAAAAAAAATCCTTCATTATTTATAGTTGGTTAGGGTCCAAGAAGTTTCGCTATAGTCCACAACTGTCATTCTAGAGTGGTAGTTTTTCGTTTCATCCTTGGACTCTGCTTCCATAAGTGTACCCTCTATTTCATCCATGCGTTCAGTTCCTTTGTTGGGAAAATATTTACGCACTGCTTCGAAGTAAGCATTTTTGTAAATACTTGGAAAATCTTTGGCAATGTAGAAATAATTAGACATGTTACCTTCCTGGAAAAAATATTCATCGCATTTATAGCCAATGATTTCTTTGGTCTTTCCAGTTTTAGACCACTGAGAGAATTCTTTTATGTTAGCTTTATCTTCCTCTGAAATCTGAAAAGTTCCCGAAGAACCTATAAGTGAAGGAATGGCTTGGAAACTTTTCTCTCCCTTTTTATCAATGGTGTAGAGCACGTTAATATTTCTCTCGAAGTCAAAAACGATATAACTTTTAGCGCCCTTTTCTGCATCCTTTTGTTCAAAGGCCATATAGTTTTGATCTTTGGAAAAATGCATGGTCATCTCGCGCTTGCTTACATTTTCTTTAAATTCGTAGGTAATGGAACGGTCAAAGGAATAGCTATCGGGAACATTTTCCATTCCCCTGTTAAGACTGGCTACATAATTTTCAAATCGTTGATAGCGCAGGCTATCGGCGTATTGTGGATCACTGGCATATTTGGCACTATCAGCTTGGTAGGCTTCCCGAATCAGGTCATCAAAGGCTTTTTCAACAGGACGCATTACGGCAGAAACTATGATTTCACTCGCCTTATCTGCAATAAGTTTATCCATTTTATCATTGAAATCCTTTCTGATTTCCCTGCGTAATTTTCCCAATATTTGAGCTTGTGATGGTGCTCCTAATGATACCAGGAGAGCTAAGAATAATATTCTTTGTATCATGGCTATAAAGGTTTTTATTCAAAATTAAAGAATGTTGCATTCACATGAAAATAGCCTTAAATAAATGTGTTATATTTCAGAGAATAAAATTTTTTCCGATAGGATAAACTCAAAAGTTATGCATACAAAATTAACCGTTTCTTTAATTTTTGCCTTATCGATTTTATTGGGGTCCTGTGGTAAGAGGAGCAGCACTCCAAAGGTGTTGGTTTTTAGTAAAACTGAAGGATTTTATCACCAATCCATTCCTACTGGTATTGCGGCCATCCAAAAATTGGGAGAGGAAAATGGATTTGAGGTAGATACCACAAAAGATGCCAGCCAATTTAACGAAGAAAATTTGAAGCAATATGCTGCTGTCATTTGGTTAAGTACTACTGGAGATGTTCTAGATGCAGCACAAGAAGCTGATTTCGAGCGGTACATCCAATCAGGTGGAGGATACGTTGGAGTCCATGCAGCAGCAGATACAGAATACGAATGGGGCTGGTACAATCGCCTGGCTGGTGGATACTTTTTAAGCCATCCAAGAATTCAGGAAGCTACTCTTAAGGTAGTAAATAGCGATCACCCTTCTACTTCCTTCTTGCCAACCGAATGGAAGCGAACAGATGAATGGTACAATTACAAATCGTTATATCCGGAAGTTAATGTTCTTTTGGAATTGGACGAGAGTTCTTACGAGCCAGGAGATGGGGCCATGGGCACCCACCCCCACGCCTGGTACCACGATTTCGATGGAGGAAGGGCCTTCTATACAGGAGGAGGACACACTGAGGAGGCCTATTCGGAACCGCTATTTTTACAGCATCTACTTGCAGGCATTCAATATGCAATGGGTGAAAATAAGAAGCCCGATTTCTCAAAAGTTACTACTCAGAGAGTGCCAGAAGAAAATAGATTTGAAAAAATTACGCTTTCTATTGGAGCATTTACAGAGCCCACAGAAATGACGATTCTTCCTAATTTAGACATTCTTGTTGCTCAAAGAAGAGGGGAAATCTTATGGTATGATCAAGCTGAAGCCACCATTAAAGAAGTCGGCAAATTGGATGTTTATTGGAAAACTGATATTGAAGGAGTTAATGCAGAAGAGGGATTGATGGGTATTCAGAAAGATCCGAATTACGCTTCGAATCATCATGTATTTGTTTTCTACAGTCCGGCTGGTGATGAAGAAATCAATCGATTAAGCCGATTTAATTTTGAAAACGGCGTTTGGGATATGGAATCCGAACGAGTAATCTTGGAACTATATTCTCAAAGAAATATTTGCTGTCATACTGGTGGTTCTATTGCATTTGACAAAGATGGGTTATTGTATCTATCAACCGGCGATAATTCCACGCCTTTTAATCAACCTACTACCTACAAAAATGAGGGCTTTGCGCCATTGGACGATAGAGAGGGATTCCGACAGTACGACGCGAGAAGGACCTCTGGTAACTCCAATGACCTAAGAGGAAAAATTTTACGGATAAAAGTAAATGAAGATGGAACCTATAGTATCCCTTCGGGAAATTTGTATCCTGAGGGAACGCCCAAAACTCGTCCCGAAATATATGTGCAAGGGAATCGGAATCCTTATCGAATTTCAATTGATCAAAAAACTGGCTTTTTGTATTGGGGAGAGGTGGGGCCTGACGCTGCCAATAATGATTTTGATCAAAGGGGCCCAAGAGGTTATGACGAGGTGAATCAAGCACGAGAAGCTGGAAATTTTGGTTGGCCCTACCATATAGGAAATAATTATGCTTATTTAGAATACGATTATGCTACGGGGAGTAGTGGGAAGGCTTTTGATCCAGCAGGTCCCAAGAACACCTCGGAAAACAATACTGGATTGACGGATCTACCGCCAGCCCAACCTGCTTTTATTTGGTATCCATACGACGAATCTCCAGATTTCCCTCAAGTTGGAACGGGAGGCAGAAATGCCATGGCTGGACCAGTTTACTATTCAGACTTATATCCTGAGCCTTCTCCTTACCCTTCCTATTTTGATGGTAAATTATTCATATACGATTGGATTAGGGGATGGATCAAAATCATTACTATGAGAGAAAATGGGGATTTTGATAAAATGGAACCTTTCATGCCCCACACAACATTTAATGCTTTGATGGACTTTGAAGTCGGCCCCGATGGTAAGTTTTATCTACTCGAATATGGAAAAGGGTGGTTCAGTAAAAATGCAGATGCAGGTTTGTTTAGGATTGATTTTAATCCTGGCAATCGAGTTCCGGTTATAGAATCCATTGAGGTAGATCGCACTTCTGGTGCCATTCCCTTAGCTATTCAGCTAAAGGCTAAAGCATCGGATCCTGAAATGGACCCACTTACCTATGAGTGGCACATTGGATCTGAAATAACCCTAACCACAAAGGAACCTACTCTCGAATATTCTTTGGAAGATATAGGAGATTATGAAATTACAGTATCTGTAAGTGACCCTGCCGGTCTATCTACTCAAAGTGCACCTGTTTCAGTTTATGCGGGCAATATTGCTCCTGAGGTATCTATTGAGATAGAGGGCAATCAAACATTTTATTTTCCAGGCACAGAAGTAACATATGCGATTTCGGTGAGCGATCCGGACGACCCTGAAGCAGGATCAGATTTAACCTCAGCGATTATTTCAAGTGATT
The DNA here is from genome assembly GCA_964410725.1 of uncultured Saprospiraceae bacterium. Taxonomy (GTDB): domain Bacteria; phylum Bacteroidota; class Bacteroidia; order Chitinophagales; family Saprospiraceae; genus CALAZP01. The sequence continues at coordinate 18,331 of CAYPID010000014.1, read as the reverse complement.
ACCTTACTGGTGTGGATTTATCAGAAGCCAACAGAGGTCACCTTATCATGGCGGATGCTATTATGGGTAAAAATTTACTGGCTAGTTTGACGTGTCTAACTTGCCACAAGGAAGACGAACCTTCTATTGGACCTTCTTATACCGAAGTTGCTAGGAAATATAGAAGGTCAGATGCTACTGACTACTTGGTGGAGAAGATTCAAAAAGGAGGCGGTGGTGTCTGGGGGGAAGTCCCTATGCCGGCTAACCCTACTCTTTCCACGAGTGATGCAAAAAAATTGGTTGCCTATATCCAATCATTGGGAAGAAGAAATTCCTCCTTGCCAACAACCTTACCCGTAGCCGGTTCAATAAGCCCAACTGCAGGAAAAGAAGTCAATGAAAATGGCGTTTTTATTCTAAATGCGAGTTTTACCGACAAAGGAGGTGAAGGAATCAAACCCTTGATGGGAAATGCCACTAAATCTCTAATTCATCCAGTATTAAATTTAAAGCAAGCCGCCCAACTTGAAGGTTATAGTCTGATGAATTTTAATGAAATGGACTTAGGTATCATGCCATCTCAAGAAGGTTATTTTATGTTTGAATCCATTGATTTAACCGGAATCAAGCGGATTCAAATAGCTGGAGGAGGGCAGGTACCCTCTAATAAGGGATTCAATATAGAAGTTCGATTAGATTCCCCAACAGGTCCTGTAATGGGAAGTGGGCTATTTAAAGTAAGCGGCTCTGGTCAGGAAGGCCAACCCATTTTTGGTGGGGCCTCCATCTCCATTGAACCTTTAAAAGATGGTAAAGCAAGAGATTTATACTTCGTTTCCAAACCACTGAGCGAAAATGAAGCACCATCTGCGATTATGAGTATTGCGTTCATAACCAAATAGGCAAACTATGAAAAAAAAAATATGGGAAACCATTCTCGAATTAGAAAAACTAGACAAACAGGGAGAATCTTATACCAATAGTCAAGGAAAATTTGGGTGGCGGAACCCCATAAGAAGTGATACAGGCCCCATTTTAACCTCCTTGGTTATGGCCAAAAGTCCTGACAATATATTGGAATTAGGTACAGGCTATGGTCTATCAACCCTTTATTTGTTAATGGGTAACTACAAGAATGCTTCAGGCAAGATAGCAACCGTAGAAATGGATAGAAAAGTAGCTCAGATTACTAGTGATAGATTTCAAAAATTAAGTTTACCTATTGAAGTATATCAAGGTGAGATATCGCAAGTAATTGAACGTCAACTTAGCATAAAATTCGACCTTATATTTTTTGATGCTCAAAAAGATATGTATTACAAACATCTCCAGGAACTCCTTGAAAAGGACCTGATGGCTAAGGATTGTTTGATTATTGCGGATAATGTTTTAGATAGATCGGAAGAAGTCAAAAATTTTATAGATTGGTTTGATCAGAATAAAAAAGATAAATGCATTATTGAAACGACCTGTGGATTGATGGTGGCAACGATTTAATCAACAATGGGATACAACAAAGAAAAAAATTGGATAAATAATATCGAACCTTACCAGGAGATACCCAATTTTGGTTTTTTCCATAAATATTGGAACCAAACCATGTATCCTCCATTTGTTTGTCTGAACACTATGCAAATAATGGCTTCTGAGTGGGAAACTGACTCCAATGATATTTTCATTTGTACACATCAAAAAGTTGGCACTCATTTGACTAAAAAATATGTTGTAGAGATTCTAAGAAATAGCTTTGAGTTTCCTGCGCATCATGGAATTTATAAGGCTGATATTGGCCATGATGCAGTTCCTTGGCCTGAGGTATTGGCATCACAAAATGGCATTGATGCATTTTGGCAATTCATTAATTTTACCCAAGAAATGCCTAGGGTGTGGTACACTCATTGGATACCTAAAGATATTCCTTGCCATAAGGTAAATCCCAAATCTAAATTTATCGTAGTAAACAGAAACCCTAAATCAGCCCTTGTATCACAGTATTTTTTCTATAAAAACCATCCCAAATTAGGTGTAACACCAAATCTAGAAATCAAGGACTTTCTTGGATTGTTTGTCGAAGAAAAACTTTATTTCGGAAGTTATTTTCAATTCCCTCATGAGTGGAAACACACTGAACTCAATATGTTGTTCTTAGATTATGAAACTTTGGTGAGTAAAAAGATCGAATCGGTCAAAAGAATAGCTTCATTTTTATTAGGAAACACTGAATTAGCTGATGAAACCATTCATAAAATTGCTGCAGCTACCGAATTTGACAGTATGAAATCCGATATCACAAAAAACCCTAGAAGTTTTCATTTTGATGCTTCCAAATTTTTTAGATCCGGCAAAATAAATGATTGGGTAAATTACTTAACTCCAGCAATGGCGAATCAAATTGATAAAAAACAGGTAGAAGTTGCTAATAGATATCAGTAAAAAAATATATTTAAATTATGGTAAGTCAATATGTTAACAAAATTCTGATTCGGGATTTAAATCAATTAAAAAAAGAATTAAGTGCAATTGACGATAGACTTTTATGGTCAACACAAGAGGGAATTATTAATTCATGTGGAACATTAGCCAGGCATATTTGCGGAAATCTGAGGCATTTTATTGGATATCAAATCGGTGAGATACCGTATAAAAGAGATATAGAGGATGAATTTAGTGGACCTCCCGTTGACAAATCAATACTGCTGGAGAATATAGATCAGACTATAGATACCTTGACAAAGGTATTTAGAGATTTAGATGAAAAGAAGTTAAATCAAAAAATGCCTGACCCACCTCCTCATCACGCAGGTTGTACCATTGGGTTTTTCTTGATTCAATTATGCTGCCATTTTTCAAGACACTGGGGTCAGTTTAATTATTTGAGAAGAATAAATGAGGGTTCCCTCTAATTGTAGACGAATAATTCATCTACAAAAACCCAACCTAAGTCTCCTGCCCCATTATGCCATTTGGGAAGTTTGGTCACATTCTGAGCGACCACTTTTATCCATTCATATTGTTGTTTGGGGATATCAATCCCCACCAATTCAATAGCTTTATTTTCATACCCTGTAGGAACGGGGAGCTGTTTTTTATTCAACAACGTCCATTCTTGACCTGCACGTATTCCATATACCTCTACATAGACAGGTGGCATAATATAGGCTCCCATATCATTCAGGTAACTCAATACCAATTTGGAAACTTCTACATCCTCCTTCACTTGTACCATCGCCTCAAATGGACTTTCGCGATAACCAATCCAGGTGGGTGATCTAAAATTCACCTCATCTCCCTTTGCATTATCATGCAAAGTTGCCGCCCCTCTGCCTTTATACTGTGGATTGGGAGTAGATAATAAAACCACACTATCTAATGGCAATCCCGCTCGGAAAAACCCCTTAGAAATAGGGCTGCTACTGGCCCAACCCTCCAAAAATGCACTGGCCTTTAATAAGGCATAATCATCGACCTCAATTGGTCCTTCGTAAATTGGAGAAAGGCTGTCAGGGTCTTTGCCATCCATTTCATATCTAATAGTAACTCCGGGAAAGTTATGCTTGAGTTCAATCTTTTCATCACCAATCAGAACTTGTTCTTTATTGATTACAACAGGCGCGCTTAATGGAAGTAATTCATTGGGATCTGGTTGGAATCCACGATCTATAGACACCTTCGGTAAAAGCTTCGCAAGCTCCTGAAAATCCTCCTCCAAGAGAGGGGTATTCCATAAATATAGGTTCGTCAAGTTAGGTAATTGTTCCAACGTAGCAAAGATTTTGGAGTTTACGTTGGTTCCTGAGAGGGCAAGTGATTGCAGTGAAGTTAAATTAGCTAAATTCTTAATACCTTCCGAAGTGATATCAGTCTGATTCAAAACCAGTTTTTCAAGATGCTGAAAATTAGCGATTACTTTCAGTTCATTATCCTGAATAGGAAGCCCTGATAAATTGAGTCCTACCAATTGTTGACTCACTGCTGCCAATTCTTCCAAAAACTCAGTTTGGTAATATGCTTTTACAAATATGGAGGCTTCCAGAGCTGGAGAATTTTCAGCTATAGGAGTAACTCTCCTGAATGGAGTATTCAAGGACTCTAAAAGTTCTCCATCTGCTGGTTCAAAACTATAATTCGAAGATTTCCCTTTAATTTGATTAATGACCGGCTCAAGAAAAGCATATAATCGATGTTCCTCATTAATTGACCCAATGACTAAAGCTTCGTCAGCTCCTTCATCAATCCAATGTTCAATTAATTCAATTTCATCATCCAATAACTGAACTTTTCCCTTAGGCGGCATATGCTCTTCATCTTCCATTGGAAGATTCATTCTTTTTATCAATAAGCTATTGGTTGAGGCACCAGCTTCCCAAACAGCTCCATGCTCGCCACCTTTGTGAATCCCCTCCCAATTACTAAGGACTAATTCGCCCTTAGATTTTTTTTCGTTATGGCATGAAAAACATTTGCTACTTAAAATGGGCAGAATAGCCGCTTCATAAACAGTAGATTCTAAAGTAGCAAAGGGAATATCCTCCTTATCTTCCAAAGGTTGGAAAAGGTAATTTTCACCGTGGGTCAATTCTCCCCCAAGATGACCGGAAATAGCCATAACCAAAACCCCTATCCCCCAACTTATCCCATACCATCCTCTCGAAGCATATCGTTCCCAACCCAACAATAATCCCCATGCAATCCAGTTAAAGCCAATACCAGTCCATTTGTGAAAAGCTAAACTTTCAGAATAGCCTCCCTCTTGAGAGAGGAATAAACCTGCCAATGCAGTAATGACTGCGAATAATGCATTGGCATGTAAGCCAACTCCAATTAACGCAAAATTATCGGGGGAATTTATTCTTTGATAACGTTGATAGAGATAAAACAAGAATAAAAGGGACATGGCACCAATGGGAAGGTGCAATAGCAATGGGTGCATTCTCCCGACTACCTCCCCAAAAGAAGGAAGCTGAATGTACTTTTCAAATACTAAAAGGAAACCCAGTAAAAATTGTAGGGCAAAAACGAGATTTCGTGTTATTTTCATTTATGCAATAATTCCTTTAACTACTTTTCCAGCAACATCAGTAAGTCTATACCTTCTACCTAAGTGTTTGTAAATCAACTTTTCATGATCCAATCCCATGAGATGTAATACGGTTGCATGGAAATCATTAACATGAACCGGATCTTTTATAATGTTATACCCAAATTCATCAGTCTCACCGTACACTCCTGGTTTGACGCCGCCTCCCGCCATCCAAATCGTATAAGCTCTGGGGTGGTGATCACGTCCGTAATTAGCCTCATTCAAAGGACCTTGGCAGTAATTGGTACGACCAAATTCTCCCCCCCAAATCACCAATGTTTCATCCAAAAGTCCCCTTTGCTTGAGATCCATAATCAAAGCAGCGGATGCGCGATCCGTATCCTGTGCCTGCAGAGGCATCTCACCTACCATATTACCATGCTGGTCCCAACCTTGATGGTACAATTGAACAAAGCGAACGCCTGATTCTGATAATTTTCTGGCCAACAGACAATTAGCTGCATAGGTGCCTGGGGTCAGGCAATCCGCCCCATACATTTTTACTATATGTTCGGGTTCATTAGAAATATCTGTCAGCTCTGGAACAGCCGTTTGCATCCGATAAGCCATTTCGTACTGTTGGATTTTGGTATGTATTTCAGGATCACCAAAAGTTTCATAAGCCATTCCATTGAGCTCTCCCAATTTATCCAACATCCTTCTGCGTCCAGTTCTAGTAGTTCCCTCAGGGTCGTTAAGGTAAAGTACCGGTTCCTCGCT
>CAYPID010000014.1:0-12539 GCA_964410725.1 uncultured Saprospiraceae bacterium | reverse complement strand
ATCAATATCTTTGACAATTTGGAATATACCCCCTGACCATTTCCTCTTCCTCTGGAAAGTAATACCGTATAAGCTGGCAAATTAGCGTTCTCGCTTCCCAAACCATAACTTAACCAAGCACCCATACTGGGTCGATTCCCCACCTGAGCGCCCGTTTGCATAAACGTCAGGGCTGGATCGTGATTAATTGCTTCAGTATGCATCGATTTTATAACACACAATTCGTCTGCAATGGAAGCAATATTAGGAAATAATTCACTGACCCAAACTCCATTTTCACCGTACTGGTTGAATTTGAATTTAGATCCTATGAGTGGAAATCTATCTTGATTGGAAGTCATTCCTGTTAAACGTTGACCATTTCTTATAGATTCGGGTAAATCCTGGCCATACATTTTATTGAGCAATGGCTTGTAATCAAAACTCTCTAACTGAGAAGGAGCACCATTTTGAAACAGGTAAATGATTCTCTTAGCCTTGGGCGCAAAATGTGGAAGGCCCACCGGTAGGTCTTCTATTCCAGACTTTCCTCCCTTCAATAAATCTGGCAGTAGTAAAGATCCTAAAGCGGCACTACCAAACCCCATACTGAGTTTGCTTAAAAAATGCCTCCTATTTACATTCAGCTGATGTTCAAAAATTTCTTTAAACATAAAATATTAAGTTTTGGTCAAGGTCTCTTCCATATTATACATCAAATGCACAACCTGCATAAAAGCAGCAGTGGTTGCAGAATCCAAATCATTGTTTCTAGGATATTCTCCAGCGGCAAGAAGATTCTCCGCTTCTTCTGGAAAAGTTTGGAAATTGGCCAATTCCTCTTCAAAATAATCTTTAAAGAGCTTTTCTTCATTTTTCTGGATAGGTCGGCAAACTATCCTTGAGAAGGCATTTTCAATCTTATCCGAAATTTTCAAATCCTCTTTAGCAATCAAATGCTCAGCCAATACTCTGGAAGCTTCCAAAACATGTGGATCATTAAGCATCACCAAAGCTTGTAAAGGGGTATTGGTATTCAATCTCTTCACCTCACATTGATCCCTATTGGAGGCGTCAAACATTAACATAACGGGTGGGGGCACAGTTCTTTTAATAAACTGGTACATTCCTCTTCTATATAAGTCGTCACCTTTATCTTGTATATAGTTGGCTAATAAACCACGCCCTGAAGTGGTGACTTCCCAAATTCCATCAGGCTGGTATGTTTTAACGCTGGGCCCCCCTATAGTCTCGTTGAGCAAACCACTGCTAGATAAAACTAAATCTCGGACCAATTCTGCGGGAATTCTAAATCTTGGAGAACGGGCCAGATAAATATTTTCAGGATCTATTCTTAAATGTTTTTCCGTTACTTCCGATGATTGTCTATAAGTTGCAGAAAGCACAATTTTTTTAACCAATCTCTTAATATCCCAATTGTTATTCTTAAAATCGTTAGCGAGGTAATCTAATAGCTCAATGTTGCTTGGTAATTCTCCTTGCATTCCGAAGTCTCCGGGAGTGGCGACAATTCCTCTACCGAATATTTCCTGCCAGATTCGATTGACGTACACTCTAGCAGTCAATGGATTATCGTCACTTAAAAGCCATTGAGCCAATCCCAATCTATTTTTTTCATAAAGTTCCGTATCGAAAGGAGCGATAGCCTTGGGGGTTTTAAAATCAACCTCCTGCCCATGAGCATCGTAATTGCCCCTTTCCAAAACGTAAGTAGACCTCATTCCCATGGAATCCTGCATGATCATTACTTCTACGGGCATAGAATCTTGTAAATTCACAAAAGATAAAATCCCATTGGCCTCCTCTGGGGTAATTTTCATATTGGGTGGATCCGCAAAAGAAGCATCAATAGTACCGAAAAGACCCTTTTCGGGAACGTGATTAAAGAAAGCAAAAGTGCTGAAGTACTCTTCTTGTGAGATCGGGTCGTATTTGTGATCGTGACATTTAGCACATTCAAAAGTTAGGCCCAAAAAAGCCTTTCCGAAAGTATTGGTTCTATCCGTTACGTATTCAACCCGGTATTCTTCATCGATTACCCCACCCTCTTGAGTGATTTTGTGATTGCGATTAAATCCGGTTGCTAAGATCGACTCTTTATTAGGTTCTTCAATCAGGTCCCCCGCTAGTTGCCACGTAATAAATTGATCATAGGGATAATTTTGATTAAAGGCATGGATGACCCAATCTCGCCAGGGCCACATCGTTCTGACCCCATCGTCCTGGTAGCCATGAGAATCAGCATATCTGGCTACATCCAACCAGTGCAATGCCATCTTTTCTCCATAGTGAGGGGAAGCTAATAATTCATCAACTACTGCTTCATAAGACATTTCGTCCCCATTAGAAAGAAATCTTTCTTGTAAATCCAAAGAAGGTGGAAGGCCCGTTAAATCGAGAGCAACCCTTTTCAAAAGATGATATTTTTCCGCAGCTGGGTTGGGTTGTAAACCCTTAGCTTCCATGTTAGCTAATACATAGAAATCAATATCGTCCAAAGGCCAATTGCGGTTGCCTATTTCGGGTCTCTCACTTTTTTGTGGTGGAATAAAGGCCCAATGGTCCTTGTATTCAGCTCCTTGTTCAATCCACTGACCTATTAATTCTTTCTCTTCTGGAGTTAAAACTACATTGAACTCAGGCGGGGGCATTATTTCCGAGGGATCTTCGCTGTTAATTCGATGCCATACCTCAGATTTTTCCCTATTTCCAGCAAAGATGGCATACTGGCTTGGTTCATCCTTTAATGCCGCGTAGGCCCCTTCCTTAGTATCTAATCGAAGACCAGCTTCTCTTTTATTGGCATCCGGTCCATGACAAGCAAAGCACTTATCCGATAGAATGGGTCTGATGTGAAAATTGAAATCTACTAGCTCAATTTCTTTATCGGTTTTCTGAGAATTACAATTAGCTAATAAAAATACAAGCAGGATAAAAAAGGCATTAGCTACCCAAAGCAACTTGAATTTAACCCTCATGAATCAATTTAATTTTGGCTTTTGTTAAATTGCAATATAACAAAATTAAATTCTAATTCGAGTTATGAATAAAGTATAAATCAATTGCAAAGAGAAAAATGACAATAACAATAACCTACATAAAATTAGCAATTCACTAAAGAGAAATAGCGTTTTCTACAATGACTTTATAGAAGTATCCTGCTCCAAAATCTTTATTTACAGCCAAAACACCTTCCATATTTACCATTTGTCCCAATTGAATTTGTTCATTTGTGGTAATGGTTAAATCAAATTCTGCTCCAGATTCATCTTGAATATGTACCCAATTCCGTCCCATAATCATAGGGTTAATTTTGACGCACTTACCGGATACTCTGACTGCCTTTCCCACGTAATTATCTGCATTCGAAATCAATTCTTTAAGTTTAATTGCCCCTTGAATGGGCTGAACAGATTTGGGAGGTGCAGTTAATTCCGGATCGTTAACGTTAACCTGATTGTTGGCCATTCCATTCAGCGGCAAAATTTCTGATACCAAATAAAGGGTTTCAAATACCCGATTGTATTCAGCGCTAAAGAAATTCTTTTTAACTAAACCGCCTCGATAGATAAATTCATCACCAACCTGAACAGGTCGATTAGAAATGGCAATCCAATAAGGATCCAGTTCTCCTTCTTCTGATAGCATATAAGTATATCTTTCGGTATTGAGTACCTCCAGCACTTTGATTCTATGCTCTGCAAATTCACTAGTCATCGGCTGGCTAGCTGGCATAAATGATTCATTTTGAGCGGCTGTCTGAGCACTTTCACTTGAATTAACAGGAGTGATTACTTTTGGACTATTGGAACAGGCCAGTACAACACTAAGTAAACACCCACTCAAGATAATTTTAACTCTCATTTTAAAATCTTTTTATAATTCTGGTATTAATTCTTTTATCTAATCTTTGATCTGCTTGGTTGTAAGTTCCCTCTCCGTACAAATATAAAGCCAATTGCTTAGTCAATCTAAAATTCAAATTCAATCCTAAAAGGTATTGAGCCTTAGTCAATCCAGTTAAATAGTATTGATATGAAATTCTCCTGATATAAGCATCGGTATCTATTTTTCCATCAATGACCGTTTGCCTCACCCTAAGGCCCATTAAAAAACTTTCCAAGTAGCCTGTTCTCAGCCAAGTTCCTCTTACGGAAAGGGAGCTTCCTTTTCCCCAAGGTCTGTTGAAATTTGCAAATACATTGGCATTTTTAGAGTCGTTTTGCCCACTTTTCTGAAATCTCCAATTGAAATTACCTCCTATTGAAATTTGTTGGAAGGGCCTGGTATGAACTCCCACTCTCAATCCTTGACGGGTTTCCTCATCAATCAATTGGTCGATATAACTCTTATAAGATTCATAAAAGATGATATTTTTCCTGTTGTCATAAGAGGCATTGAATCTCACCTTCTTGGAAGCCGTTAAATTAGCAGAAATAAAAAAATTAGTTAGGTGAGGGGATTGGTCCACCACTTCATTAATTCTTTGATAAAGGTCTACTTCGAAGGAGGCCAACATGAATAAATTGTTCGTCAGATTACCTGAATGCTGCAAGAATACAAAACGCCTATCTGTAAATGCCCTATTTTTTTGTTCCACAAAAGCTAGAGTAGTTAAGTTCCTATCTTTTTGAAATCCGGTAAAAATACCGTATTCAAATAAATTTAGATTGACTCCATAATTATTGTTATCAGGTCGACTTCCTACAATGGCTCCTACGGAAAAATTACCGAAATTTTTCTCTATTTGCAGGCCATCTACGGCTCCCATATTGGAAAACCTTCGATTGATTCTTCTTCCAAAGGAAAAGTGGGTGGATGAATTTAATGCATATCCGATGGACAGATTGTAAACTTTCAACGCATTAAATAGGTTTTCCTGAACCTCATCCCAACGATCGGGAGCGTGTCTAAAAGTTATATAACCATCAAAGGAAAATTTATCCTCGAGAAGGTGTTCACCTCTCATGATAAGGGCATAACGAAACCGATGAGATTCTCTATAATCTGAAAAACTACTATACGAACCCGCAGAAATTCGCCCACTTATTTCCCCCTCGGGGATTTTTTCCGAAGGATCAACCAAAATTTGGTCTTCATCGGGAGCGATTTCGTTAGTCGGAGCCTCTATAGGAATGGGAACAGGCTTATCTTCTTTCTCTGAAATAGGTTCTATTGGAAAATTAAAATAGATTTTTTGCCCTTTTTGAAAAAGGGTTTCTACGCCATCTAAAATCGATGTGACTACTGAAGTAGAAGATTTGTTGCTTACCAATAATGCTGGGGTTATCTCCCCATTTTGCTCTGAATAAAGCGTATCGCCCACTGATATTTTTTCAGTAGATAAAAACTTAACGTAGACATTTCTCGAAGAGACAAAAGAGACTTCCCCGTCTAAAAATCCAGTGCCTTGCCCTAATAATGGGAAACACCCGATCAATAATACAAGAAAAGAAATTATATATTTCATAATTATATTTTAGTCCTCCTCTCCTGTAGGATGACAACTATAGCAAGCATTGCTTTCAAACACATATCCATTAATTCCCCGGTGTTCTCGATCCATTCTATTTTTATCGTTATGTTCATGGCAGTCAATACAACTGAAAATGCTGTAATTCCCTTCTACGGTATGACAATCCGTGCAACTGTTCCACTCTCCCTTATGATTGCCACTGTAAATGGGGAAATACTCCGAATCATGACTGGAAAAATCTGCCGGCATCCAATTGGGATCCAAGGTATGACAAAGAGCACAATCCTGAGGAAACGCTGATTGAACGTGGTTGGGCTGAAGAGCAGCTTGATAATCTTGTTCATGACAACTAAAACAGTCCGGGGACAAACCGCTAAAGGTATTGGGCAAATGGCACTCGGAGCATTCCAAATTTCCATGCGATTGCTCCAATGGAAAAAAACTATGGTCGATTCCTGAAGCAGACCAGGTCAACGACTCAAAAGCGTGACACTCAACACAATTAGTGGAATATCCCAACTGCGCATGATTGGGTTCAGCAGTTCTATAATCCATATCATGACAAGTGAAACAATCATTTCCAATCCGATTAAATTGCAAGTTTGTTTCGCCTTCATGGCAATCTACACATGAGGCTACAGCATGAGCCCCTAAAAGGGGAAAACCATTTTCCAAGTGGATTTGAGGGATATTATCAACCAGCCAATTTTCACTATCATGACAGCGGGTGCAATCTCCACCTACCGTCATTTGGTGGACATCCAAATGGCATTCTATACAATTGGCAGCGACCGTTTCAAAAACCAGGTTTGAGTGGCAATCTATACAGGAAATATTTTGATGCACTCCTAATAAATCAAACCCAGTGGTGGCGTGATTAAAAGTGATATTTTGTTGGTTAACTTCCCACCCCTCCGTGGAATGACAAGCCGCACAATCAATTTTCATAGCTTCGCCGTGGGGGGATTGAGCATTCAACAGAAACCCCGAGAATAGAAAAATTATTTGTGGCAATCTATACATTCGAATTGATTGTTTTTATACAAGATGTAAGTTATTCCATTTTCGGTTACCGGTAAGTGACAAGATTCACATGCCACGGTTGCATGGCTCCCATCCAATTGAAAAGCAGCATTATCGTGATTAAAATAAGGCGCTGACCAATCGTCGAAAGCATGACAAGAAGCGCAATCGACCCACCCATTGGAATCCAAAAACTGTCCTTGGTGAATATCTTCATGGCAACTTAAACAGTTTGTACTGGTTCCCGCAAAAATTCTGGTATTGGTATCCTCATCCAAATGGCATTCCCGACAATCCACCTGTTGGTGTTGTCCCTCCAAGTTAAAAGCCGTCAAGGAGTGATCGAAATTACTTTCCCTCCAATTATCGGTGGTGTGGCAAACCGTACAATCTTCGTTGGGGAAAAACTGTGCGTCTATTTCATTTTGATGCACATTATCATGACAATCCACACAGGTTTCACCAATGTTTCGAAATACCCACTCGTCGGAACCCTCCGGAATATGACAGAATAAACAAGGAGTAGCCAAATGAGCCCCAGTAAGAGCGAAATCAGTCTGATTATGCTGTTCAACGGTGTAATTGACCTCTTCAAATCCCTGAACGATATGGCAATCTGCACAATCTTGAATCTGAAAAGTAGCATCGACAAAAATCCCATCGTGAAAATCTTCATGACAATCCGTACATTTTTGGAAAGGAAGTGGATCTATCAGATTATTGGTATGACAAGCCTTACAATCTACCCCATTGTGCTTTCCCTCTAAGGGAAAGGAGGTCAGGCTGTGATTAAAACTTTCTTCATTAAAAGATCCTACAAACGATTGCTCGTTATGGCACTCTACACAATTAGTTCCAAATTTGCCATCGTGAACATCTTCATGACAGGCAATACAATCATTAACATCAATGCCCAGCTCTGTCTGAAATAATTGAGTTGGACTCAGATTTAAATCGTGGCAAGCGGCACAACTTATCTTATTGTGGGCGCCTTTTAAAGGAAAATTGGTCAAATTGTGATTATACCGACTTAAAGTTTGATGATTGTCAAAAGCCCATTCATTATGACAGGATTGACAGGTACCCTTAAGATTACCCTGGTGAACATCTTCATGGCATGCGATACAATCGTTGAAAGGAATTCCTGCAAAAACCTGAAAATCCTCACCATTGCGGGTTTCCACAGCGTGACATTCAATACAATCTACCTCAATATGCGCCCCTACTAACGCAAAATTTGTCTGATCGTGCTCAAAATATTCGGCAGGAGCGAAAGCCTTAGTAGAGTGACAAGCTGCGCAATCAGACCCAAGAGTAGTCTGATGTACATCTTCATGGCAGTCGATACAATCGGTTGAAAGACCTAGGAAAGTGCCCTCTATGGTCCTGATCTCCTCATTGGTTATGAAATCAGGTTGATGACATTCCCGGCAATCAATTTTCAAATGTTCACCTGTTAGTTCATAACCAGTCCATAAATGATCAAAATTTTCCTCATCAAAGCGAACCATATCGAATTCCCTTCCATGGTGCTCACTGTGGCATTCAAAACAATCCTTGCCTTTCACTTCGCTGGAAGCGTGGTACCCCAATTGTAGATCTATTCTATCTCTTAGAATATCATGACAATCCAAGCATTTAGTATTGGATACTTTTTTACCCAAATCATGACATAAAGTGCAGTTAAGCGTCCCCTCATATTCAGCATGCGCATTAGATAGCTTTCCAGGAGATATTTGAGCCTCCAAAGACAAAGCTGGAATTATACATAATATGATGAAAATTAACCGCACGCCTTATTATTTTTTGTATTGTTTGACGGTGTATCCAAATCGCTTTGAAATTTCTATCCCCGAATTTTTCAGAAAAGCAGTAGGTAGTTCGCCTCCGGCAAAAATATAAATTCGATGATTAGGAATTTCTTCCAATTGATCCATCTCATTATTTTTGAGGATTATAGTTTCAGGTTTAATTTCTACCGGAACAGTATTAAAAGCCATTTTAATTTTGCCATTATCAATGGCAGCTTGGATACGCTCTCTATTTTTTGATTTGATTCTGGAAAAAGTATCTTTTCTGTAGGAAAGAATCACTTCGTTTTGATCCATTAACAACATAGCTGATTCTACAGCAGAATCTCCTCCTCCAACCACCATAATCTTTTCACCTTGTATTAGTTCAGGTTCTAGCAATCGATAGGCTACTTTTTCAGTCATTTCACCAGGAATACCCAATTTTCTCGGTGTGCCTCTTCTTCCAATGGCTAATAATACCCGCTGAGCTTGATAATATTTCCCAGATTGATCTTGAATGGAAAAATAAGTTCCCGTTCGTTCTATGCTTTCAATCTTTGTATGTTCTTGGATGGAGATATTATTGGTGGTTAGGACCTTTTCCCATAACTCTATCAATTCCGTTTTGGAGGTTTCATACAATTTTACCTTTCCATGCAAAGGTAGGTCCATAGGAGAAGTCATCACAATCTTAGACCTTGGAAAAGTGTAAACCGTTCCACCTAGGGTGTCTTGGTCTACAATTTTAAAATTTAAACCCATTTTCTTGCTTTGCAAGGCAGCTGAAATACCCGCGGGTCCTGCACCTACAATAAATAAGTCATAAATGTCCTTTTGCCTAGGAATACCCTTTTTAATCATGTAATTTACTGCCTCTTGACCCTGTTCCACCCCATTCTTAATCAACCCCATCCCACCTAATTCTCCAGCAATATATATGCCCTCTACATTAGTTTCAAATTCTTCATTAATATGGGGTAAATCTACACCTCTGTTTTCAGTACCAATAACTAAACTAATCGCTTCAACTGGACACGCATGAAAACATGCTCCATGCCCGATACAATTAGAAGCATTAATTAAAGTCGCTCTACCATTTACAATTCCTAAAATATCTTTTTCAGGACATGCGGCATAACAGGCTCCACTTTTAATACAAGAATCCAAGTCAATGACAGGGTGGAGAGATACCGGTTCAAACAAGCCATCAATTTTGGCCTGATTGACCTTTGCAGCTACCACCTGCGATTTCTTAGATTCGCTCCTTAAATAATAAAATATTATCGTCCCGCAAATCGAAAAGACCAACCCGTAAATGATTACTTGTTCCAAAAACATATTCAATTCTTAAAAAATCCATCTATAGCCAAATGCCAAAGTCACCCCAACATGGATCACCATAATCACCAACATAATGATGGCAAACGGCAAATGGGCAACGTGCCAATACCTGAATAACTTTTGCATAGTTTGCAACCTCGAAATCCTATTATCCAGTGCAATTTCGCTTGAAAGAGCCTTCATTATTTTCTTGATGTCCACCCTTTGAATCCCCTCCTCCTTTAAAATTTTTTTAACACTTTTTAAGGCTTTAGAGTCATCCAAATGTTTTTGAACAATGCTGGCAATAAACCCTTTGTCAGCTTGATATTTAGGAGCCTCCAATGCACTTAATATACTGTAGTAAACTTCATCGTTCAACCCATAAGAAGTCCTCAACAATTCCTCCAAATTAGATTTAAGTTCCTGGACTTCACTCAAATTCAATTCTCTTCCTTCAATAGTTCGAGGGATTTGTATGTATATGAATCTGCCAATGACCCCACTTACCACTACTGCTACCATACTCCAGAAACTAATGGATACGATGCCGCCAAATTTAAAAGCGGTATGAAATAAAATCATTATTGGGCCAAGCGTACAAAGGAAAATATGGAACTCCAACCAATGTTTCAAGCGTCCATATTTATGCAGAAATCTATATCTTTTTCTGGCTATGTAGGAAAATACTCCGATTAAAACCATTAAGGTACCTACTATACCCAATCCATGTCCGAAGACCCCACTAGGTTTCATACTTTCGTGGTTCGTATGATAAAATCTTTCAGTTAAATCTGTATTATAGTAATCCCAACCCTTATAAGCTAACCAAAAAGTTACCATTAAGACAATATACGTTAGTGTATAGATATAAATCTTATGAGCTAGTGTGGTCATAATAAATAGTTAATCTTCTTCGCCTGTTGGATGACAAGCATAACATGCATTACTCTCAAATACATATCCATTTACTTCATCGTGATCTCTGGCTAATTCTCCAGCATTATTATGCTCATGGCAATCAATACAACTGAATAGACTATAATTACCAGGGGTAGTATGGCAATCGGTACAGCTGTTCCACTCTCCTCTATGTTTGCCAGAATATATAGGAAAAAACTGGTTGTCATGATCAAAAGTAGCGCCCTCCCAACTCGATTCACTGTGGCAACTTGCACAATCGGTTGAGAATCCGGACTGAACGTGATTGGGACTTGCATTATTGTAATCGCTGGAGTGACAACCAAAACAAGTCGTTGGGGTATTGGTAAACGTACTATTGTGACATTGAGAACATTCATTGGCAATACTGGCATGTGCTCCTCTTAATACGTAAAACTGGTCGTGATCAAAGGAAGCTGGAATCCAAGCATTTTCGCTATGACAAGTCGCACAGTTAGTAGAAAAATTCAATTGGCTGTGATTTGGATTACTAGCCCCGTTATATGCATCCGAATGGCAGCCAAAACAAGTCGTTGGGGTATTGGTATAGGTACTATTATGACACTGTGCACAATCATTGGCAATATCGGCATGTGCTCCGCGCAAAGCATAAAACTGGTCGTGATTAAAAGTGGCCGGTTCCCATGCATTTTCACTATGACAATTCGTGCAATTGGTTGAAAAATTCAATGTGTTGTGATTCGGACTCCGCGTGTTATTGTAATCACTGGAATGGCAGCCAAAGCATGTAGTAGGAGTATTGGTATAGGTACTATTATGACACTGTGCACAATCATTGGCAATATCGGCATGTGCTCCGCGCAAAGCATAAAACTGGTCGTGATTAAAAGTGGCCGGTTCCCATGCATTTTCACTGTGACAATTCGTGCAATTAGTTGAAAAATTCAATGTGTTGTGATTCGGACTCCGCGTATTGTTGTAATCACTGGAATGGCAGCCAAAGCATGTCGTAGGAGTATTGGTGAAAGTGCTATTATGACACTGTGCACAATCATTGGCAATACTGGCATGTGCTCCGCGTAAAGCATAAAACTGGTCGTGATCAAAAGTGGCAGGACTCCACCCGGGATTAGTGGTGTGACAGGATACGCAGTCAGTAGGAAATCCTAAAACTTCATGGTCGGGATTTCTAGTACCTACATAATCAGATTGATGACAACTATAACAGTCCGTTGGGGTGTTAGAATATCCATTGGCATGACAGGCATTACAGTCATTTTTGACAATATCGTGCCCTCCGGTCAATGGATAAAATTGGTTATGATTAAATGTGGAAGGTGACCATGCATTTTCAGTATGACAACTGACGCAATCAGTCGAGAATCCAGCTTGGTTATGATTTGGATTCCTTGAATTATCAAAATCCTGACTATGACATCCCACACAAGTATTCGGTGTATTCTGATAGCCATTAGTATGACAAGAATTACATTCATTCTTAATGGTGGCATGGGCTCCCCTTAATTCATAGAAATTATCATGATTAAATGTAGAGGGCTCCCACTTATCCTGCGTATGGCACTCAATACAATTGGTAGAGAATTCAAATAATTCATGATCGGGTTCCCGGGTGATTGAATAATCCTGTTGATGACATCCTATACAATCCGTCGGGGTATCCGTAAACGTTTCATTATGACAGGAAGCACATTCATTCTGTATCACCCGGTGCGCTCCCTCCAATACATAGTATTGGTCATGAATGTCAAAGGTCGCGGGCGCCCACCCCGGCTCCGTGCTGTGACACGAAGCACAGTCATTCGGAAAACCAAATTGAACATGGTCCGGACTCTTTGCCTCGTCATAATCCAATTGATGGCAATCCACACAACTCGTCGGGGTACCCAGATACACCTCATTCGTATGACACGATATACAATCTCCAGCTATCTCAGCATGCGCCCCTGTCAATGGATAAAAATCATGTCCATAGGTAGTCTCATTCCAGGTCTCCTGCCCATGGC
>CAYPID010000013.1:5455-53254 GCA_964410725.1 uncultured Saprospiraceae bacterium | reverse complement strand
AATCACTTAAATCACTATTATCCAATGTACAATTTTGCATCCCGTCACATAGGTATTCAGAAAGAAGAACTGGGTCAAATGCTGCAGGAAATTCAGGTAGAAAGCATTGATCAACTCATTGACCAAACCATACCCAAAAATATTCGGAGCAAATCATTTGAGGACATACCCGATTCCATATCAGAATTTGATTATCTGCAATCCCTTAAAGAAATCGCCCACAAGAATAAGCTATTTACCAATTTCATTGGACAGGGATATTATGGAACGGTAACTCCTTCTGTCATACTAAGAAATATTTTTCAAAATCCGGGATGGTACACTCAATATACCCCCTATCAAGCTGAAATTGCCCAAGGAAGATTAGAAGCTTTACTCAATTTCCAAACTATGGTCAGCGACCTTACGGGTCTTCCTATTGCCAATGCTTCTCTCTTGGACGAAGGAACAGCAGTAGCGGAATCTATGAGTTTATTCTTCGCCATTAAAAACAAGAAATCCAAGGGTAATTCCTTCAATAAAATTTTGGTGGATGATAAAGTATTTACACAGACCCTGTCTGTTCTAAATACCAGAGCTAAGCCCCTTGGAATTAACGTGATTCAGAAAAATATTACCCCTGCTGTTTTAGATGACGAAACCTTTGCCATTTTCATTCAATATCCGAATAGCTTTGGGGCCATTGAGGATTATCGTGCCCTTGCGCAAACATGTAATGAAAAGGGTATTTATGTCATCGTTGCTGCAGATATTTTGTCCTTAACTTTGTTAACTCCTCCAGGCGAATGGGGTGCTGATGCCGTGGTGGGAAATACTCAAAGGTTTGGAGTTCCTATGGGATATGGTGGGCCTCATGCTGCCTTTTTTGCCACAAAAGAAGATTTCAAAAGACAAATTCCTGGTAGAATAATTGGTGTCAGTGTAGATAAAAATGGAAATCGTGCACTAAGGATGGCATTGCAAACTAGAGAGCAACATATTAGAAGAGAAAAAGCCACATCTAACATTTGCACTGCTCAAGCTTTACTAGCCATTATGGCTGGAATGTATGCAGCCTGGCATGGACCGGAAGGTCTCCGAAATATTGCGATGCAAATCCATGAAAAAACCGTTAAAGTTTTCCATGGTATTCGACAATTAGGCATAAAATTATACAGCCCTCACTTTTTTGACACGATTGGAATTCCCATCTCAAACGAAGTTCAAGGAAAACTCAGACAACTTGCTGAGGCCGCTCAAATAAATCTAAACTATCAGGACAACTGTGTCTTAATCTCAATAGATGAGACAACCACTGACCAAGAAATCTCTCGCCTTTTAAAAGTTTTGGAATCTTATTACGATAAAAAAGTTGGAGCTCTAGACTTTGAAAAACATACCCATCTACCCGAGTCGCTCCTTCGAACTACAGATTTCCTTCAGCATGAAGTCTTTAAGCAGTTTCATACTGAAACTAAAATGATGCGATACATTAAAAGACTGGAGCAGAAAGATCTATCCTTAACACATTCTATGATTCCATTGGGTTCTTGTACCATGAAACTCAATGCTGCGACCGAACTGATTCCAGTGAGCTGGCCAGAATTTTCTAATTTACATCCTTTTTGTCCTTCAGATCAAGCCCTTGGATATGCTGAAATCTTTAAGGACCTCGAAAAATGGTTGAGTGAAATTACAGGCTTTCACGCCTGTTCCCTACAACCTAATTCTGGAGCTCAAGGGGAATACGCTGGGCTATTAACCATCATGAGGTATCACGAAGCCAATGGAGCGCATCATAGAAACATTACTCTGATTCCTTCTTCAGCTCATGGAACAAATCCAGCAAGCGCAGTTATGGCAGGTACCCAGGTAGTGGTCGTTCAGTGTAACGATAAAGGGGATATCGATTTAAATGACTTAAAGCAAAAAGCTGAACAGCATAGCGAGCATCTGGCAGCATTGATGATTACCTACCCTTCCACGCATGGTGTTTTTGAAGAATCCATCAAAGAAATCTGTAATATTATCCACCAAAATGGTGGTCTGGTTTATATGGATGGAGCTAACATGAATGCTCAAGTTGGGTTAACCAGCCCTGGAGCTATTGATGCTGATGTCTGTCATTTGAATCTGCACAAGACCTTTGCCATTCCACATGGAGGCGGTGGCCCAGGAATGGGCCCCATCTGTGTTGTTGAGAAACTCGCCCCATATCTACCAGGCAATCCTCTGGCAGATCAAGCTGACCAAGGCTCGGTTTCAGCAGCACCTTATGGCAGTGCAAGCATACTGCTGATTTCCTACGGATATATTAGGCTTCTTGGAAAAACCGGACTTAAAGAAGCCACTCAATATGCCATTCTCAATGCCAATTATATCAAAACAAAATTAGAAAACTCATTTCCAATTCTTTATAGTGGAAAAAATGGGAGATCTGCTCATGAATTAATAGTAGATCTTAGACCTTTCAAGGCCATCGCCTCAGCAGAAGACGTCGCCAAAAGATTGATTGATTACGGATTCCACGCTCCTACGCTTTCTTTCCCAGTTGCGGGAACCATTATGATTGAACCCACAGAAAGCGAAAGCAAAGATGAATTAGATAGATTTTGTGATGCGATGTTGTCCATCAAAAAAGAAATAGACGAAATTGCCTCAGGTCATTATCCTGCTGACCAAAATGTTTTGATCAATGCCCCTCACACTCTTGCTGAAGTTTCTTCGGATGATTGGAAATACCCATACAGTAGAGAGAAAGCAGCATATCCGCTCCCATACTTGAGAGCAGGTTATAAATTTTGGACTGAAACTGCTCGAATTGATAATGCATTTGGCGACAGAAATCTGATATGTACTTGTTTACCTCTTGAAGCCTATGAACAATAGCCTTCACAGTTAGAATAATTATAACTTTTCCCGAAAGGGTAAAAAAATTACTATGATGATAGTTGTCACCGGAGCTGCTGGTTTTATAGGAAGTTGTCAGTTATCTTATTTAGCTGAACATTTTCCACAAGCCCAACTCGTCGCTGTGGACGAATTGGCTACAACGGCCAAAGCACCGAATCTTAAAGGTAAGAATGTGGCTCATTTTGTGCATAGATTGGTTTTTCATGATTGGTTAGTCAGCCACGCAGATGAGGTGGATGTGGTGTTCCACTTAGGTGCACGAACAGATACAACAGAGAAAGACCCACGAATTTTTAATGAACTTAATCTCGAATACAGTCAAAGACTATGGAAAATATGTGTCGATCATCAAATTCCTTTGCTATATGCCTCTAGTGCTGCCACTTATGGGGGGGGTGAGCATGGCTACTCTGATGCGCATCAAGGGGTGCAATATCTGAAACCCCTTAACCCTTATGGAGCATCCAAAAACGATTTTGATAAATGGGCGCTTTCGCAAAAAGAAACTCCTCCTCAATGGGCAGGATTTAAATTTTTTAACGTTTTCGGACCTAATGAATTCCATAAGGGAAGAATGGCCTCAGTAGTTTTTCATGCCTTCAACCAAATTAAGAAACACGGTAAAATGAAACTCTTCAAATCTCATAGACCTGACATCCAGAATGGCCATCAGTCTAGGGATTTTGTCTATATAGTTGATGTGCTTAAAATGATCAATTGGATTCATCGGGAAAAACCAGCAAATGGACTTTATAATATAGGTTCAGGGACCCCCAATACTTTTTTAGATTTGGTACAGTTTACATTTGAAGCTATGGGTATTCCTCCTCAAGTAGAATTCATAGACACGCCTGAAGACATAAGAGACAGTTACCAATATTATACTTGCGCAGAAATGGAAAAACTAAAAAATATGGGATACAAGGAAGAGACTTATTCCTTCAATGATGCCATTAAAGAATACGTTCAACAATATCTAACTCCACACCAATATTACTGATTCAGCGATTCAACTAGCTGGTCAACCAATCCATGACTTGTAGCTGAGGAATAATTAATTGGGCGGCTATGGGGAGTCTTAAAGGCTGAAAAATGCAGGTATCCGTTACTATCCTCTATACCGTGAATTGCCATAGAAGAGCCCTCAAAGTGTTTCATAACTCCACGTTCAATATTGGTAATTCTGCTGGTTGCTGAATGATGTATTGAAGCCAGCCACTTCCTAGTTGCTATTTGTTCCTTTTGCACTACATAAGCCCATACCCCTGAACCAGCTATAGGGACTAATTCGCTAGGCTGAAAAGTAAAAATGATTTGATAATCACTAAAGAGCCTCTGTAGTCCAATTTCAAAATGAGGCAATAACCAATAATCTGCAGCTTCTGCATTGGTAATCCTAAAATCACTTCTTATATCTTTCAACTGTTCAAGGTAGATTTCTTTGGGGCTGTGAACTTTGAAACCTTCAGGAAGGTCTCTAAGCTTTGGGGTGGAATCAATTTTGGCTACTTTTACTAGACAAACTTTAGTATCAAGCCTCTTGGTCAGAGCTCCAATAGTGAGTTGGTTTTTCAGTTCTAGAGGTAACTGCCACAAAGGAATTAATGCTGTATCTACTTCTCCTTGAATTAGGGTCGTTTCCCAACCATCTAGATTTAATTCAAAAGGAGATAAAGTGTATTTCTCTATAACTACAGTTGGAGTTAGAGCTGGGATATAGCCTATTCGAAAAGGATTGGAATTCAATACCAGTTTTTTTTTAGTTTAATGATATGTTATAACGATTTTTACAAATAAACGTTTATTTAATAAATTTTTAATTATTAACCATGGAAATAACTGCCGGTGCATTAGCCCAAATGCTGTCTGGAAGCATTGAGGGAGATGCATCCACCGTAATACAAAGACCTTCTAAAATTGAAGACGGCCAAGAAGGAAGTATTTGTTTCTTTCACAATGACAAATATGAAGCCTACCTATATAGTTCAAAGGCTTCAGCAATTTTGGTTTCCAAAAATTTTGTTCCCAAAAAACCTATATCAGCCACACTCATTAAAGTGGAAGATGTATATAGTTCAGTAGCTCTATTATTAGAGAAATTTGGAGCATTAAGTGAAGAAAAAAAGGAACCAATAATTTCTTCTCAAGCCATTATAGATTCCTCAGTTGTAATTGGAAAATCAGTTTCCATAGGTCACTTATGCGTAATTGAATCAGGGGTAGAGATAGGGGAAAATTGTGTTGTTGAAAGTCAGGTTTATATAGGTGAAAATGTAAAAATTGGAAACCGCTGCAAACTTAAAAGTGGGGTTAAAATATTGCACCATTGTATTATTGGAGATGACTGTACTATACATCCTAATGCTGTAATCGGAAGTGATGGATTTGGATTTGCTCCACAACAAGATGGTAGTTTCAAGAAAGTGTCTCAAATTGGAAATGTCGAAATAGGAAATCAAGTAGAGATTGGGGCGGGAACTACCATTGATAGAGCTACTATGGGTTCAACTATTATTGAGAATGGCGTCAAATTAGATAATCTGATTCAGATTGCGCACAATGTAAGGATTGGGGAAAATACCGTTATTGCTGCTCAAACGGGAATAGCTGGCAGTACCAAAATTGGAAAAAATTGTAAAATTGGAGGACAAGTAGGTATTTCTGGTCACATTGAAATTGCTGATGGAACTCAAATTCAAGGGCAAAGTGGAATAACTTCCTCTGTTAAAAAGCCCAACACCTTTTTATTTGGATACCCAGCAATTAATTACAAAGATTATATTCGATCTTACGCAGTATTTAAAAAGCTTCCTGAACTATACAGACAATTTAAGGGTTAGAAACCTTATCTTTGGCAAAAATTTCAAAAGTACTCATGAATTACCAGTCCACAATAGAGAAAGAAGTTTCTATTTCTGGTGTAGGTCTTCATACTGGAAAAGACGTTACATTGACCTTCAAGCCTGCCCCCGTTAATCATGGTTACAAGTTTAAACGAATAGATTTACCCAATGCCCCAATAGTTGTCGCGGATGTATCAAAAGTTATTAGGACCAAAAGAGGGACTACCATTAAACAAGGAGAGGCTTCCATTAGTACCATTGAACATGCTTTAGCGGCATTAGCTGGACTGCAAATAGATAATGTCTTAATTGAAATCAATGGCCCTGAAGTACCCATTATGGATGGAAGTAGTCAACCATTCGTAACTGCTATTCAACATGCAGGTATCACTACTCAAGAGGAGGAAAGAGAGTATTTCACCATAGAAAATCCGATAACCTATAAAGACCCTAAAAGTGGTGCCGAAATAACCGCACTACCAGCAGATGAGTTACAGATAACCGCGCTCATAGATTTTGATAGCCCTATATTAGGTCAACAATATGCTGAATTAAAAAATATTCAACATTTTCCAAGTGAAATTGCCCCTTGCAGAACTTTTGTTTTTTTACATGAAATAGAACAGCTCTTTGACCAAAATTTAATTAAAGGCGGGGACTTTGATAATGCTATTGTCATTGCAGATAAAGCTATGAATAATGAAGAACTTGTTCAGTTATCTAAAAAATTAAACAAACCAAAAATTGAAATCAACAGTGAAGGTATCTTAAACACCGTTGAACTTTCTTTTAAAAACGAACCCGCCAGACATAAATTATTAGATATAATTGGTGATATGGCTTTATTAGGAGTGCCCATCAAAGGCAAAATAATTGCTAATAAACCTGGACATACCATCAATGTTGAATTCACTAAGATTCTTAAGGAACATTTAAAAGAGCAGAAAAAACTTAAGGGAAAACCACATTATAATCCTGATGATGTTCCTGTACTTGATGCCAATCAAGTCGCCGCATATCTTCCCCATCGCTACCCTTTTTTATTGGTTGATAAGGTGATCAAATTGACTAAAGAAGAAGTAGTAGGAGTTAAAAATATAACTTTTAATGAACCCTTTTTCCAAGGACACTTCCCCAACAATCCTATTATGCCTGGTGTTTTACAAATAGAGGCACTCGCTCAAGTAGGTGGGATTCTCGCCATGCACATTGTTGGGGATCCAGGAGAATGGGACACATATTTCCTTAAAATTGACAATGGTAAGTTTAAGCAAAAAGTTATCCCTGGTGATACACTGATGCTAAAAATGGAATTATTAGCTCCTATCCGGAGAGGGATTTGCCAAATGAAAGGAACCACATATGTCGGAAACAAAATAGTATCAGAAGCTGAACTTACGGCTCAAATTGTCAAGAGAACCGCGAATGAATAATTTAAACCAAATCCATCCAAAGGCAACAATCGGTAAGGACGTTCACATCAGCCCATTTTGCTTCATAGATGAAAATGTTGAAATTGGTGATGGAACATGGATTGGTCCTAATGTTACTGTTTTTTCTGGAGCTAGGATTGGTAAAAATTGCAAAATATACCCAGGAGCAGTCATTGCAGGCGTACCCCAAGATTTAAAATTCAGAGGAGAGGAAACGACTGCAGAAATCGGCGATCATTCAACCATCCGAGAATATGTAACAGTTAATCGTGGAACAGCCTACGCCAATAAGACCGTAGTGGGTGCCAACTGTATGCTCATGGCTTATGTACACGTGGCCCATGATTGTATTCTAGGTAATAATATTATCTTGGCTAACAATGTAAACCTTGCAGGGCATGTAGAAATTGATGACTTTGCTATTCTTGAGGGAATGGTAGCAGTTCAACAATTCGTTCATATCGGTATGCATAGCTTTATAGCTGGAGGTTCTTTGGTTCGAAAAAATATACCTCCTTTTGTCAAAGCAGCAAGAGAGCCACTATCTTATGTTGGAGTAAATTCTGTTGGAATGAGGAGAAGATCTTTTACCGAAGCTAAAATTAGAGAAATACAGGAACTGTATAGATACCTTTTTGTGCGAGGATACAAACTTTCCAAAGCGATGGAAGTCATTGAAACTTCTATACCTGAATCGGAAGAGAAGGATATAGTTCTCAGCTTTATTCGAAGCTATGGTGAAAATGGACTTATGAGAGGTTTACGAGAGCTCAACGGTACCGTTTAAATGAAAATTGTTTTAGACCAAGTTGGTAAAAGGTACGGATTTGAATGGATTTTTAGGAATTTATCCTTTCAATTTTCTTTTACACAAAACTATGCCATTTCAGGACCCAATGGTTCTGGAAAATCAACCCTACTAAAAATCATTTGCGGTCAATCCAGCCCTACTTCAGGAAAAATTCAATTTTCTCGAGGTGAAACACCCATTGAAAGCCATAAAGTCTACCAATTATTCACCATAGCCGCCCCTTATGTAGATTTAATGGAATTATTTACCCTTAAAGAAGCTTTAGCTTTTCACAAAAAATTTATTCCCTTTATCCATAAAATGGATATTAAAGACCTGATTAAGGTCCTCGGAATGGAGCAATCTGCCAATAAACCTATTCAATATTTTTCATCAGGCATGAAACAAAGAGTCAAACTCCTATTAGCCCTGTGTTCTGATCGCCCAGTTACCTTATTAGATGAGCCTAGTACTAATTTAGATGAAGAGGGTATTCAATGGTACGAAAATCTGATTAACCAATTTGGGAAAGACAAACTCCTGATTATTGCAAGCAATGTTGATAACGATTTGAAAATATGTGAGGAAAAAATTTCCCTAGAAGATTTTAAAAATTTCAAATAATCCCATAGCTATTTTTGGTCCAGCTGTAATCTAAACAATTGATTAGTTTTCTTTGGGTCAGCCTTCCCTTTAGTTTCCTTCATAACTTCACCCATAAAAAATCCAATCAAACCCTTTTTGCCGCTTTTATATTCTTTTACCTTTTCTGGGTAAGCATTTAATATCTTAATAACCAAAGCTTCTAATAAATCCTCATCGGATTCTTGAATTAAGTTTAACGATTTAGCCAATATAGTAGGTGTAATTCCTACATTCACCTTTTCCAAAAGTTCGGGAAATAAAAATTGATACGCAGCTGAATTACTGATTACACCTTTATCAATTAAATCCAGAAATTCAGAAATAATATTGCCACTTAAGGGAAAATTAAAAATTGTAATTTCACTTCCGGCACAGTAGGGAATGATTTTATTGATTAAGAGATTAGAGAGCGCTTTATAATTGGTGACATCAGGAATTAAGGATAAGTAATAATGTGCTACTTCTGGATCATCACTTATTAAATTAGCGTCGTACTCAGGTAAATGGAATTGTTGCATCAAACGATTTCTCATTTGTTCAGGTAAGATGGGCATATTGGCCTTAATCTCCTCTAAATAATTATCTGTAATTACAATATCACACAAATCTGGATCAGGAAAATATCGATAATCATTAGCATCTTCTTTATCTCTAATAGGAGAAGTTACTCCAGTTTGAGGATCAAAATGAAGTGTTTGCCTAACTACTGCTTCTCCCCTTTCTATTAACTGAACCTGCCTTTTAAATTCATATTCAATGGCTCGCTTAGCATACCTCATTGAATTCAAATTTTTGATTTCACACCGCTCACCAAAATTTGAATCCCCTTTTTTTCGAACGCTTACATTGCAATCACAGCGCATAGATCCTTGCTCCATATTCCCATCAGAAACTCCCAAATATCGAACTAATCGCCTCATATTGACCATGAAAGTTTCGACTTCCTCAGCAGATCTAAAATCTGGTTCTGTAACAATCTCCAATAAAGGAACTCCTGCCCTATTCAAGTCAATTACAGAAAAAGGACCATCCTCGGAGTGCATTGATTTGCCGGCATCTTCTTCCATATGAATATGATGTAACCTTATTGCACCTAATTGTCCCCCAATACAAATGGGTTCCGCGTCTTGGGTAATCTGATAACCCTTTGGCAGATCCGCATAGAAATAATTTTTTCTATCAAATCTATTTCGCTTGTTGATTTCACATCCTAAAGCCAGACCTAATTCAATGGCAAACCGAATTTGTTTCTCATTGATTCTAGGTAAGGTACCTGGATGACCCAATGATATGGGACTGACCTGGGTATTGGGTGGACTTCCGAATTTGGTACTATCAGCACAAAAAGCTTTACTAAGAGTGGCTAATTGCACATGCACTTCAAGTCCAATGACTACCTCATGATTTTCAACTGCCATAATTGTAAATAAAAGATAATCTAATCTTTTAATCTAAAGATTGATTAGTCTGAGCAGCAGCTTTTACCAATTCTTGATATTCTTCAGGAGTAAGACCATCCATTACGTAATGAACTGGATTCACTTTTTTACCATTCTCTTCAATTTCGTAATGACAGTGGGGAGCGGTAGAAGTCCCCGTAGTGCCCACCAAACCAATCTGTTGGCCCCTAACTACTTCATCGCCTGGCTTTACATCTATTCTGTACATGTGCGCATATCGACTCTTAAATCCAAATCCATGATCAATCACCACACATTTACCAAATCCAGACTTTTTATTTTCCACACTGATTACTTTACCATTTCCTGTTGCTTGTATAGGAGTGCCTTGTGGTGCTGTGAAATCAATTCCGTAATGAAATTTAGGAACCTTATAGATAGGATGAATTCTATTGCCGAAACCCGAAAGCAGTCTTAATTCCATAGGAAGGTTATCTGATCTAACTGGCTTTATTGAGGGAACAGAAGCTAAAAATTCCTCTCTTTCTTTGGCTAGTGCTACTACTTCTTCTAATGATTTTTCTTGGAGCTGCAATTGCCTTTTGAGTTTATCAACTCTTGTTTTGACATCTACCATTAAAGATCCTGAATTGGTAAATTGTCTGTACTCTCCATACTTATCAGAACCACCCGTACCTCCTTCCCATACGTTGGGATCTATAGGATCCTGTCCAAAAATTAACCTGTAAGCGTATGCATCTTTTTCGTATACAGACCTTAAGCCTTGATCCATTTGTTGCAATTCAGCAATAAGGTTTTTGTATTCAAAACCCATTTGGTCAATTTCCTGCATTAAAGCAACTTCTTTGGGTG
This sequence comes from uncultured Saprospiraceae bacterium, assembly GCA_964410725.1. Lineage (GTDB taxonomy): Bacteria > Bacteroidota > Bacteroidia > Chitinophagales > Saprospiraceae > CALAZP01. The sequence continues at coordinate 42,378 of CAYPID010000013.1, read as the reverse complement.
ATGGAAAATACCTGTTGAAAACCAACATGACTAAGTATCCGCTAAACAGCATAGCACAAGTAACACCAAAAATGCGGAGAAGAACAGAACTTAACGACTCCTTAATACGCTCATACCTCAACGTATGAACGTTGTAAACAAATTTTTCTTTTCTCATTATACGTTAATCTAAATCAATCCTAAATCTGGAATTTTTCTTTAATTCCAAATAAAGCTTCACCACATTGATTTTTAGTAGTAAACCTTTTCAAAGCTTCGTAAAATTAATATCCTAAACGCAAAAAACAAAAAAAAAAAAAATAAATTTTAATTATTGAGATTTATAAATCATAATTAAATGATTTTCAATTGCTTAAATAGAATTTGGCATAAAATTCCCTCCATGGGAAATTTAAATTAAATTTGTGTTCCAAAATTTCAATATATGAAGCGGTCGCAATGGACTTCACAAAAAATAAGGCAGCAATTTTTAGATTTTTTTGAAGAAAAAAACCACAAAATAGTTGCCTCGGCACCCATGGTCAACAAAGACGATCCCACCTTGATGTTTACCAATGCAGGGATGAATCAATTCAAAGATTTTTTTCTTGGGACTGCTGTTCCTGATCAACCAAGAATTGCGGATACTCAAAAATGTCTTCGCGTTTCTGGCAAGCACAATGATTTAGAGGAAGTGGGCCGCGATAGTTACCATCATACTATGTTTGAAATGTTGGGCAATTGGTCAATTGGCGACTACTTTAAAGAAGAAGCAATTGCTTGGGCATGGGAATTATTAACGGAGAAGTATGGCCTGGATAAAGAAAAAATGTATGTAACCGTTTTTGCGGGAAATCAAGAAGAACAACTTGAGCGAGATCAGGAAGCAGCTAACTATTGGAAAAAATGGCTACCAGAAGATAGAATTTTATACTTCGATAAAAAGGATAATTTCTGGGAAATGGGAGATGTAGGTCCCTGTGGCCCTTGTTCAGAGATTCACTATGATCTCAGATCAGATGAGGAAATAAAAAAATTGCCTGGGAAAAATTTGGTTAACGCCGATCATCCAATGGTGGTGGAATTATGGAATTTAGTTTTTATACAATTCAACAGAAAGGCAGATGGCCAATTAGAAGAGTTACCAGCCAAACATATAGATACCGGTATGGGCTTTGAAAGGCTATGTATGGCATTACAGGGGGTAACCTCCAACTATGCTACAGATGTCTTTGGCCCGATGATTGATTTCATTTCCGATACTACCCAAATCCAATATACCAACAAGTACGAATCTTCTGCCCACACGGATATTGCCATGCGGGTTGTAGCTGATCACATCAGAGCAGTATCGTTCGCCATTGCGGATGGGCAGTTGCCTTCCAACGGTGGAGCAGGTTATGTTATTCGACGAATTTTAAGAAGAGCAGTAAGATATTATTATTCATTCTTGGGCATTAAAAAGCCATTTTTATATCAACTTGTGGCATTACTTGCAGAACAATTTGCCGCTGTATTTCCTGAATTAGAGGCTCAAAAAAATCAAGTGTCGACCATCATTGAGGCAGAGGAAAAATCATTTTTAAATACCTTGGAAACAGGCCTAAAGCGGTTTGCCGAAATTCAGCCAGAAAATAATTGCGTGTCTGGTAAAATAGCTTTTGAGTTGTACGACACGTTTGGTTTTCCGATGGATTTGACTCGATTGTTGGCTGAGGAAAAAGGTTGGACTATTGATGAGCAAGAATTCGAAAAAGAGTTAGCCGAACAAAAAAATAGATCTAAAGCCGATGCGAAGAAAGAGGTAGGTGATTGGATTGAAGTTCAACCCACTCCCAATCTCCAATTTGTAGGTTATGACAATTTAAAGGTTAAAGATGCCTATGTGGTCAAATATCGAACTGTCATGGTTAAAGATCAACCGCAATATCAATTGGTTTTAGATAAAACCCCTTTCTACGGAAGAAGTGGTGGGCAAACAGGAGATACTGGGATTCTAAAATTTGAAGACCATTCTGAATTCAAGGTTTTGGATACCATAAAAGAAAACGACTTAACTGTTCATATTATTGATAGGCTTCCATCTATTCAACAAGGTCCAGTCATAGCCGAGGTTGCTAGCGAAAAAAGATCCTCAATTGCAGCCAACCACACTGCTGCGCACTTAATGCACGCAGCCCTGCATCAGGTTATAGGGGACCATGCCCTTCAAAAAGGTCAAGATGTAGATGAAAATAGAATGCGCTTTGATTTCGCTCATTTTCAGAAAGTAACTAAAGAAGAATTACACAAAATAGAATCCATCGTAAATGAAAAAATAAGAGCCAATATCTCTTTAGATGAAAATAGAAAAATGCCCATTACTGATGCAAAAGAGAGTGGAGCGACCATGCTTTTTGGAGAAAAATATGGAGATTTTGTTCGGGTAATAACTTTTGATGAAACCTTCTCTAGAGAACTATGCGGGGGTACCCATGTTTCGGCCACTGGTCAAATTGGTTTATTCAAGATTATGAGTGAAAGTGCCGTTGCCGCTGGTATTAGAAGAATTGAAGCCATTACTGGTAAAGTTGCTGAAGATTATGTCTTCCAATCCCTGGAAACTTACGATGAAGCCCGACAACTGCTCAAAGTAAGCGATCAATTGGTACCAGCAATTCATGACTTGCAAGAGGAAAACAAACGGCTGAAAAAAGAAATTGAAGATTTAAATTTTGAAAAAACCAAAATAATCAAGCAAGATTTGCTTGGGAAGTTTAAAAAAATAAAAAACTATAATTTACTGGTAGAACAAGTTACACTTTCTGATGCAGGACAATTGAAAAATTTGATTTTCCAATTAGAGAAAGAAACGGATATGGCGGTAATTGTTCTCGGTCTTTGTGAAAACGATAAGGCCCAGTTAATGGTCGCTATCAACAAAGCTTTAACTCCAGATATTCACGCGGGCAAAATCATAAGCCAATTGGCAAAAGAAATTAACGGAGGCGGTGGTGGGCAACCATTTTTTGCCTCTGCAGGAGGGAAAAATCCAGCAGGAATGAAAAATGCATTAGCTAAAGCTTTAGAAATTCTGGGTAATTAAGCTGTTATGACTACGCTTCCTAGAAAAATGAAAGCAGTGGTATACCACCAATTTGGCGGCCCGCAAGTACTTCGTTTACAAGAATTGCCAATACCAAAAATAAAAAAGGACGAAGTTTTGGTTCAAACCAAAGCCGTAGCTTTGAACCCTGTGGATTGCTCCTTGCGAAGAGGTAAACTTAGAATTGTGAATATACCAAGCAGGAGAGGTCGGGTTCCAGGAAGCGATTTCGCAGGAGTTGTAGTAAAAGCTGGAAGTAGAACAAAAAAATTTAAGCCAGGTCAAAATGTTTATGGGTTTTTACCGCCCTTGAAGGGCGGTGCAAGTGCTGAATATTTAGTGGTCAAAGAAGCTCAGATTTCCTTTATGCCAGTACGGCTTACCTTTGAAGAGGCAGCTGCACTTCCTCTAGCCGGATTGACTGCTTTACAAGCTCTCAGAGACTTAGCAAGGCTTAAGGTTGGAGAGGTGGTTTTCATTCATGGCGCCTCGGGTGGAGTGGGAACATTGGCCATTCAAATTGCACGAAACCTAGGTGCTGAAATATATGCAAGTAGTAGTAAAAGCAAACATTCATTGATCAGATCCTTAGGAGCCGATCAAGTGATGTTGCATTCCAAACCAGCCATTGTGGAATTAAGCGAGTGCTTTGATGTTTTTTTTGATGTTTACGGCAATATGCCTTATCAGAAAGTCAAACATCTTTTATTTCCGAGAGGTCGTCACATTACTACCCTTCCTTCGTTTCAAAATTTTTTAATGGCCTTTCTATGTAAGTTATTTTCTTTTAAAGGTTCTGATGTGATCATTGTCAAATCAATTGGAAAAGATTTAGATACCCTTTCAGAATGGGTCAATAATGGTTCCATTGATCCTGTTATTGATCGAAGTATGCCCCTATACGAAATTTCAAAAGCACATGAATATTTAGAATCCAAAAAGGCCAGTGGTAAAATTATTCTTACTATGTAATCTTAATAAAGAAATGTTCGAACTTTTAATCTTCCTCATTATTGGCCTATTTGTCGGAATGCTTTTTCTTAATGTTTATTTTAGAGTAAAGGTTTTAAAGGCTTACAAGATTCTAGTACAGAATCAAATAGAATTCAAAGCTATACACGTGTTCAATTCAAAGAAAATGGAAGAGGAAGTACTTCCTCTTTATCCCCAATTTCAGAGTGAGATTCTGACTTTTACAAATCATATTCGATATTCCATAAGAATGGCTACTGTTCTAATGGTGCTTATTACCTTATTTGGTGCAGTCTTAATGTATTTTAGATAAATTTTTCTTTTACAAACCAATGAATCATGTTAAAAATTGGAGTTTTTGGAGCAGGTCACCTTGGTAAAATTCACATTAAGTGTATTCAATTGGCTAAAGAACATTTCCAATTCATTGGTTTTTTTGATCCCGACGAGGGTATCCGAATTCAAGTTGCAGAACAGCTTAATGTCAAAGCTTATGATTCTGCAGCGTTGTTAATGAAAGATATTGAAGTAGCTGATATTGTAAGCCCTACGCCTACCCATTTTGAATTGGCTCAAATGGCGCTTCTTAATGGAGTAAAAGTGTTTGTGGAAAAACCCATCACTCATACCTTGGAAGAAGCCGAAATACTTGTTTCTCTCAGTGAAAAATTGAATATACCCATTCAGGTAGGGCATGTAGAACGTTTTAATCCAGCACTTTTAGCCGTTGGGCATACCCCACTAAAACCATTATTCATAGAGGGTCATCGCCTTGCAGTTTTCAACCCAAGAGGAACAGACGTTTCAGTAGTTCTAGACCTAATGATTCACGATTTGGACATCATCCTTAGTTTAATACAGGAGGAAATTGCAGAAATTCATGCCAATGGAGTGGCTGTGGTTAGTAATACCCCAGATATAGCTAATGCGCGAATTACCTTTTCCAATGGAAGTATAGCCAATCTTACTGCAAGCAGAATTTCTTTGAAACAAATGCGAAAAATGAGGTTGTTTAAGAAAGATGCTTATATCGGACTAGATTTTTTAGATAAAACTGCTCAGGTCATCAGGTTACAAGATGGGGAAAACCGCACAGAAGAAGAATTGAAAGAGGAAATGATTTTAGAGACCCTCCAAGGCAAAAAAATTATAAAAATTGAAGAACCTCCTATTCCAGAAAATAACGCAATTCAAATGGAACTGGAATCTTTTGCTGAAAGTATCCTCTCCGGAAAACCCCCTAAGGTATCTGTCAAAGATGGTTACAAAGCTTTGCGACTTGCCTACCTCATTATTGATAAAATTAATAGCCAAGCGGATTTTTAACTCAACCTATGCGATTTCAGGTTTATCATTACTTAATATCCTTATTGATTTTTGCTACAAGTTGTAGTAGAAAAGAGGCTGCTGGAACTTTACCTATACTTTTGGAAATAGACCGATTTAGTTTACAATCCAAAAACTCAATCGACGATTCAAAAATAACAGGAGCTTGGTGTTTTTTGGACGATGATTTTATTGGCTATTACCCCCTTCCTAATACTATTCCCATATTTACCCAGGCAAGCACAACCCTGCGCTTATTACCTGGGATTTATGCCAATGGAATTGCTGCTACGCCCGAAGATTACCCCTTTTATCAAGCCTATGAATTTACTCTTACCCCCTCCATATCAACCTCAGTATCAATTACGCCTTTAACCACTTACAAAGAGGAGGTTAAATTTTCATTATTAGAAAATTTTGAAAACGGACAAACCTATTTCACCAAACCACTTAATGAATCATCTATCGACCATTTTAAGATACAGCAAGAAATGGTAATTGAAGGAAAATATGCTGCAAAAATTGAATTGAATCAAGAAAACCATCCCAACATAGAAATTGCAACTTCAAAAAAATGGAGTAGGGCTACAATTGGTCAAAAAGATGTCTATTTAGAAGTTCAATACCAAACAGCCATACCCGTAATTTTCGGATTGGTTGGGTTTACTAGCTTTGAAGATGAAAACGGATTTCCACTTTATCAATATGGCGTAAATCCTACCGAAAATTGGAATAAAATATATTTTAAATTGGATGAATTATTGGTAGATTCGAACATCCAAGCCTATAGTATATGTCTTTCAGCTAATCTGGAGGGTACAGGATTGACCACGGCCGATATTTATTTGGATAACATCAAACTAATCCATTTTTGAGATGAAGATGAGGCAGAAAAGGCAAGTACATACCCTTATCTATAAGATATTCGATCTCCTAACAGGCGTAAGTGCTTGGATACTATTTAATCTGGTTTTTGGATTCATACCCTTTCAATCCATTGAAATTTTTTATAGCATTCTATTTGTTGGGGCATTTTGGTGGCTATTGTATTCCATTTTCGACAATTATTATGACATCTACCGACTTTCCAGAATGTCGGTATTGGGAAGCACTATTTTATTGAATTTTTTTGGTTGTATTGGATTAATCCTATTGATAGGGCCTAAAAGCCAAGGTTTTGATATTAGTATTTTTATTAGCTTTTTTACCATTCAATTACTTTTAACTATTACGGTTAGAATGATTGCGCTAACCCTCGCAGGTGAAAAACTAAAAAAAGGGAAAATTACCTATAATACCTTATTAATAGGAGCTGATGATATCGCATGGGATTTATTGGGAGAAATCCAGAATCAAAAGAAAGGGCTAGCCAACAAATTTATTGGGTACGTTCCCACCAACGGAAAAGAAAATAAAAATCTAACTAAAACCTTACAGCCTCTTGGCTCAAAAGAACAGTTGCGGGCTATAGTTATTGAAAATCAAATTGAAGAAGTAATTATAGCCATTGAAGCTGAGGATTACAGGTACCTAAACGACCTTTTACCTATCTTATTCGAATTTGGAAATGAATTATTGGTGAAAATAATTCCTGATATGTATGACATTCTGCTTGGAACTGTAAAAATCAACCATATTTACGGGGCTGTCCTGATTGAAATCAAGCAGGATATCATGCAAAAATGGCAAAAACTGATAAAGAGATTGCTAGATATTTTAGTAGCCTTGTTATCCTTAGTCTTATTGTCCCCTTTATTCATCTATATAGCTATTCGAGTATTGTTATCTTCAAAGGGTCCTATCATCTTTAAGCAAGAGCGTATTGGTTTACATGGTAAACCATTCTATATTTTAAAATTTCGATCCATGTACCTCAATGCAGAAAAAGATCATCCTCAATTATCATATACTGGAGATGAAAGGTGCACCCCCTGGGGTAGTTTCATGCGCAAATGGAGATTAGATGAACTTCCTCAATTTTGGAATGTCATTAAAGGGGAAATGTCTTTAGTGGGGCCTAGGCCAGAAAGACAATATTATATAGATCAAATCGTCAAACTAGCTCCACATTACAGGCATTTGCTGAATGTTAGACCTGGAATAACCTCTTGGGGTCAAGTCAAATATGGATATGCCTCCAATGTTCAACAAATGTTACAAAGATTGAAATTTGATATTTTGTATATAGAAAACCGATCATTAGCATTAGACTTCAAAATTTTATTTTACACTATTCTTGTTATTTTGCAGGGTAAAGGAAAATAATTAAACATCCGGCATCACCTATGAAAATACCCCAATTGGTTCTAATGCTAATTTTTTGGACCAATTCCGTTTCCTTCGGTCAGGTAAATACTAGTTTGGCGAAAATTTACCCAGACGAATACCAAGGTAACTTGACTTATGCAGGTGAGATTTATGATTTCGATAAATTAACGGCAGCCCATCCAAAATTACCGTTAGGAACGCTTATCAGAATCATCAATCCCGAAAATAACAAGAGAGTCATAGTAAGAGTAAACGACCGAATTCCCCTATTCCTTCCCTATAAATTACTCCTTTCAAAATCTGCCGGAGAAAACTTAAATGTTACCCAATCTACTCCTTTTAAAATCAGCTTAGAAATATTAAAAATGGGAAATCCTGAAGTAATAATGACTGCGAAAGGCTTCGACCAAGACCGTCTAAACTTCCAAAAATACCAATCTAAAATAAAAGGGAATTTTGGTATTCAACTGGGCAATTTTTCCAATAAAAATGCAGCAATTGACTTTATTCTTGATTTAGAAGTAAAAGGATTTACTCAAATCTACTTAAGGGAAATCAACCCATCTTCCGCGCAGTATAGCGTAATCATCGGTCCATTCGAACAACACGAAACAGCTCGGCAAACCCAAGCAAGATTGAAATCAATTTTTGACCTAGATGGATTTGTTGTTCCGCTTAATTAAGTTCAAATACCTTTTTTATTTCATCAACTCTGTCAAGAGCTTCCCAAGTAAATAATTCAAGGTCCATTACCTTTTCTTCTCCTGATCCATTAACAAACCTCACATTTTTCATAGTCATTGGTGCTCTTCCCATATGCCCATATGCAGCAGTCATTCCATAAATAGGATTGCGAAGCTTTAGATTTTTTTCGATATAATAGGGGCGTAAGTCGAATAGTTTTTCAACTACTTCAGCAATATCTTGATCTGAACCATTTACCTTGCTGGTTCCATAAGTATTGACATAAATATTAGTAGGATCAGGCCTGCCGATAGCATAGGAAACTTGTACCAAAACTTCATCACATACACCAGCAGCAACCAAGTTTTTAGCAATATGTCTAGTGGCGTAAGCTGCAGATCGATCTACCTTGGATGGGTCTTTACCGGAGAATGCACCTCCACCATGAGCCCCCTTTCCACCATAAGTATCCACAATGATTTTTCTTCCAGTCAATCCGCTATCACCATGTGGTCCTCCGATGACAAACTTTCCCGTAGGATTTACAAAATATTTGATGTTTTGATCAAAAAGATGGTTCAACTCCGCGTCAATTTTCTTTTGAACTCTAGGTATCAAAATATTTTTAATGTCGTCTGATATTTTGGACTGCATTGCTTTATCGTCTGCATCGAATGGGTCATGCTGCGTGGATATCACAATGGTATCAATTCTTTTGGGCTTATTATTGTCTCCATATTCAATGGTTACTTGAGACTTGGCATCAGGTCGCAAATAGGTCATAACTTTACCCTCTCTTCTGATAACAGCTAATTCTTTTAATAACTCGTGAGATAGATATAATGGAAGTGGCATGTAGGTTGAAGTTTCATTAGTGGCATAACCAAACATCATTCCTTGATCCCCCGCACCTTGATCTTCCTTATTTTCCCGATCTACTCCCCTGTTAATATCTCCTGACTGTTCGTGAATTGCAGATAAGATGCCACAAGAACGGGCTTCAAACATATACTCGGAATTGTTATACCCAATTCTTTCAATGACGCCTCTTACAATCTCTGGAATATCCAAATAAGTAGTGGATTTCACCTCCCCGGCCAAAATGACTTGTCCCGTGGTCACCAAAGTTTCACAAGCCACCTTTGACTCCTTATCAAAAGCTAAAAAATGGTCTAGAATTGCATCCGATATTTGATCTGCAATTTTATCTGGATGACCTTCTGATACTGATTCAGACGTGAAGAAGTAGGACATACATTTTTATTTTAAAATTACTAAATGTTCTGTTAAGTAAGAAAACATTCCAAAGCTATCTAATTTCACAATGAAGCATTTTTTTTGCTTCCCCCTTGATTTCAAGAAAGCCCTCCAACAAATCACCAATTTGAATAGGCCCTACTCCAGATGGGGTTCCGGTAAACATATAATCTCCCATTTGAATTTTGAAAAATTGAGAGGTATAGCAAATCAACTCGTTGAAATTAAAAATCATATTTTTACTACTACCCTCCTGTACTTTTTCTCCATTTTTAGTTAGATAAAATCTGATATTATCTAAAGATAAGCTCTTGGTTGCGACAAATTGACCCAATACAGCTGAAGAATCAAAAGCCTTTGCAATTTCCCAAGGTTGCCCCTTTTGTTTGCACCTATCTTGTAAATCCCTTGCAGTAAAATCAATTCCAAGACCTATCTCTTGTACATATTCATCGGCAAATTCAGGTTGAATGTGGCGGCCATTTTTTCCAATTTTCAATACCAATTCTAACTCGTAATGAATGTTTTTGGAAAAAGCAGGATAATAAAATGGCTTATCATTAATCAATAAAGCCGAAGGGGGCTTCATGAAAAGTACCGGTTGTTCAGGAATTTCATTATTTAATTCTTGCGCATGGGCAGCATAATTTCTACCGATACAAATTATTTTCATCCGATTAATCTAAATCTTTTGCTGCGTTAAACAATCCAGTTAGGTCTTTTACTTCTGCCAATGTGGTCTTAGCCACTTTCCTAATTTGACTCGCTGCAGCTTTGACTTGATCTTTCACCCTCTTTTTATCTGCTAAGAGTTCTTGCTTTCTAACAATCATTTCAGTACTTATTTCAACTAAAACATCAGCAACTGCATTCTTTAAATCAACATATTTTAACTTGGATAGGTTGTAATCCTCCATTAGGGATTTATGAGCATCGAAAGCCTCACCTGCCTTTAATAATTCAAATAGATTAGCCACTCCTGGACTCATGGTACCTTCTGTCGCCTCACCAGTATCTGTAACAGCAGATTTAATTTGCTTCCTAATTATTTCTTCTCCCGCAAAAACACTGATATAATGCTTGGCCCCTAAACTTTTTGACATTTTTTTAGTGGGTTCAGCTGGAGACATGACCTTTGGAATCTCAGTAAAAAGAGGCTCAGGTAAAGCGAAATATTCCTTACCGACTAAATGATTAAAACGTTGGGCAATATCTCTGGTCAACTCCAAATGTTGCTCTTGATCTTTTCCTACCGGAACGTAATGAGCTCGATATACTAATATATCAGCTGCCTGTAAAACTGGATAGTCAAGTAATCCAACTGAAATACCTCCATCAATTCCACTCGTTTCCTGGCTTTGCTTGCTTTTATCCTTGAATTGGGTCATTCTGGTTAACTGACCATAAGAGGCAACACAATTGAAAATCCAACACAACTCAGCGTGCTCAGGAATCATAGATTGCACAAAAATATTCTCAACCTTGATTCCTGTTGCCAATAGATTGAAAATCAATTCCCAAGATGCATTTCTAAGTTTATTGGGCTGATAGGGCATAGTCATCGCATGATAATCGACCACTCCGTAGAAACAAGTAAATTGATTTTGAAGAGCTACCCAATTTTTAACTGCCCCAAAATAATTTCCGAAATGCATATCACCCGTTGGCTGTATACAGGATAAAACTGATTTTTCCTTTTGCATCATAATTTAATCAATTGCCGCTATCATCGAAATCTCTACATTAACCCCCTTGGGAAGGGCACTAACTTCTACAAATTCCCTTGCAGGCGCAGTTTCTTCTTTGAAATATTGGGCGTAAACCTCATTAACTGCAGAGAAATTATCCATACTCGTGGAAAATATAGAAGCCTTTAGCACGGATTCGAAAGTACATCCTGCCTTATCAAGAATCGCCTTGATGTTCTCCATAACTTGTGTAGTCTCCTCAGTAATATTTGACATCTTTAAGATTCCCGTATGTGGATCAATAGGAATTTGACCAGATATAAAAAGCAGACCATTATGAACTACGGCCTGGTTATAAGGGCCTACTGGGGCAGGGGCATGACTGGTATTGATTATTTTTTTCATAATTTTAATTCAACACTGAAAGCTCCACATTGCCGATATAAGGTAATGGGAGCTCTTCTGGGTCTTACTTTTAAAAATATTATTCTTCTCCAGATTCTACTGCTATCAGTAACTTACCTCTGTAATAGGTATTACCCTCTACATCTTTATATGCGCGATGGAAAAGGTGGCTTTCACCGGTTGTTCCACAGGTAGCAACCTGAGGAGCAGTAGCTTTGTAATGAGTTCTGCGTTTTCTTTTTCTCTGCTTAGATATCCTACTCTTGGGATGTGCCATTTCTCTATTATTTAATTATTTACAGACCAATTTTTAAGAGCATCCATGAAAGGATGGTCTCCCTGAATTTGCTTATTTTCCATTCGCTTTAAGGTTTCAAAATCACACGGCTTAGGGTCAACTTTTTCGCAATCAATAACCTTTTTTATTGGAATAGCAAGAACCACATACTCGTACAAGTATTCTGCGACCCCGAATTTACTGATTTCTGGATCAACAAAAACTACATCTGGATCTTCCTCATTCTCGGCGTTCAGCTTCAATTTTACCAACAATTGATGATGTCCATTAATTGGCAATTGAATTGGAGCCAAACATCGGTCGCATTCAGTTTCAACCAATCCATCCAATGTTATATCAAATACGAGCATTTCAGGTCGTTTATCTAAATCGAGATGGACCTGAATATTAGCATCAACTACAGGAGAATCCGGAAAATTAGTTAAGAACGCTTTATCAAGATGAAACTCATAAGAGTGAACTCCATTCTTGAGGCCCTTGACCGGTAACTCATATTGTGCAAAACGACCCATTAGCAATGAACTTTTAGCTTAAAGCGGATGCAAAGGTAAGATTTTGAACGAATATTTTTGAATAAAATTTAAATAATAAAGTCAGATTTACTCCTTCACGTAAGACCGAGTTACAATTTGAGCATCTGAAACAAAGTTCCGTCTTATAGATAAAAGTGTAGCGTCTAATTGATCCTTAGATTGATAGGGGACAATGACACCCAATTGCAGATAATTACCAGCAGTTTGAATAATCGTCTCATATTGTACCTTTTCAAACGATGATTGTAGTTTTCTGGCTTCTTCTTCAAGAGAAAAATACCCCACCCCAATTAAAGCTACCCCGGAATAATCTTGAGAAGATGCTCGAGACTCCAATTCCATTCGATTCATTTTTTCATCATGGTCAGTCACCTTGGGATCATTAGAAGTACTAGGTTGAAGTTCTTTATTAGGATATTCCTTAACTCTATTTCTTTCACTCTCTTCAGGCAGATGCTGATCCTTGGCATCTTGAGGTTTGACATTTATTCGGGAAGAAGGTACCTCCGCAAGTACCTTTTCAATTGGCAAAGAATCTTCTTTTTTCCAAAAGTCAATTCCCAGAATTTGGAAAATTCCAAATAGCACCACCAATATAATTGGAACTAAAATAGCTGTTCTTATTTTGTAATTATTGAAACCTCTCCCATTTCTAACCATTACTAATGGCGTCTCATCGATAGACTTTGTTAGATTGGGTAACTCCACCTTGGGCAGAACCTCTGCTGTCGATTCCAATGATTTAAATTTAATTCTACCATTGTCTCCCATTAAAAGAGATCCTATACCCTCAAAGAATACGATTTCTCCATTAATTATTCTTTGGACAATATTTCGAAGCAATTCAGTTAATTCCAATTTGGCTTTATCCAAATCCATCACCATCGCATCTGCAACATGATGTAAAAGTTCTGAATCGTGATAATGAATATCTGGATTAAATAGAATGGTTTGAGTCGGGGGATGAGCTATTGAACTTTTTTCATCGATTCGGGCGGATTCCTTTTTGATAAAAAAATTGCCTATTCCCTCAAGTGATACTTCTTTGCCTTTTTCAAGCAAAAGAAGGATTACTTTACTTAGCGAAGCAATTTTCATAGATGGTGTGTTGGATTATCTTTTAAGCTTGTAACTTATCATTGCTAATTTAATATTTAATAACCAGTTTTCTTAAGGATTATTGTTTATTTTCGGATCACTATGACTACCACCTCAAGTAAACGCCTAAAAACACTGTCATATATTGTTATAATATATATGATATTCGCTTTCATTTGGTGGGCTTTTCTACTGTATAACAAAAATAAAACGGTATTTGACCTACAATTCCAACTATTGGAGTTACAAGAAAACGACCTGGTGTTTAAGGAATCGGCTAAAGAAACCCTACAAAATAAATACCAAAGACAAGTATGGATGATATATGGTGAGGCGGGGGTTTTTATCCTTTCTTTAGTACTTGGACTATGGTTTATCCACAGGGCTTACATTCGAGAAGTCAAAACCATTCAACAAGCAAGTAATTTTCTTTTAGCCATTACACACGAATTAAAATCCCCTCTAGCTTCGATTAGACTAATATTAGATACTTTTGCCAAACATCGGCTACCTGCTGATAAAGTGCAACAATTAACCAGTAGTGGACTGGAGGAAACGGAGCGTCTCAACACCATGGTAAACAATCTTTTGCTGTCTGCTAAACTATCCTCAGTATACACTCCTTATTTAGAAGAACTGAATATCATTGATTTTTTCAATTCTATCATTAAGCAAAATGAGAAAAGAAGTCCGTACACCCCCATTACTTTTGATTACTCTGCCGTTATTAATCCCAATATCCTAGCAGATAAAAACGGTTTGGAAACCGTACTTAACAATCTTTTAGATAATGCAATGAAATATGCTCCATTGAAGGCTATTAAGGTCAAAGCGTATAATCAACATCACCTTTTTTGTTTTGAAGTAACAGATGAAGGCATAGGAATACCCAGAGAAGAATTCGAAAGGATTTTTGAAAGGTTTTATAGAATCGGTTCTGAAGAAACAAGAAAATCAAAAGGAAGTGGCCTTGGACTATTCATCGTAAAAAAAGTTACAGAAGCACACAATGGGAAAATTACTGTAACCTCCACACTTGGTCAAGGGACTACCTTCAAGATTTGTTTACCTTCACACTTTAATCAAGTAGTAAAATGAGTATTTTATTAGTTGAAGACGAAATAGCACTGCAAAAGGCAATTCAAGTGAATTTGGAATTGGAGGGTTATGAGGTAACGGCTACTGATAATGGTATTGATGCGCTGCAACTATTCCATAACCAACATTTCAATCTTATCATTCTCGATATTATGTTGCCAGAATTGGATGGAATTGCTGTATGCGAAAAAATACGGTTGATTAATCAAGATGTTCCTATTCTTTTTTTAACCGCTAGGGATTCTGCAGAAGATAGAGTGTTAGGGCTTAAAAAAGGGGCTGATGATTATTTGGTAAAGCCATTTAATCTAGAAGAGCTTTTACTTAGAATTAAAAATTTACACAAAAGAAGCCCAATAAACCAAGTACCTGAATTGGATAGTTATCGCTTAGGGGATTATACCATCTACTTTTCAACCTTGGAGGCTAAACATACTGACGGAACAACCCTTAATTTGACAAAAAAAGAAACGCAACTCCTCAAACTCTTCATTGAGCGGGAGGGTCAAGTTATTTCACGTCAACAAATCCTTCAATACGTTTGGGGCTATGAAGTTTACCCTTCCACCAGAACCATTGACAATTTTATTCTGTCCTTTAGAAAAATCTTTGAAAAAAACCCAAAACAACCGCTAATTTTTCAATCCGTGAGAGGAATAGGTTACAGATTTGTTCCAGAGAAAAATTAATATTTAAAACAAAAAATGAATAATATGATGAATGAACCAGTCTCTTTAATCATGACCAAAAATTTAATCACACTTTCTTCTAATGATGTTCTAGCAACAGCAAAGAATATATTCTTAACCAAGGGCATCAGACACATACCCATAGTGAATGAAAATAACCAATTACTTGGGGTAGTTAGTATATTTGATTTAGTCAAACACGAATTCAATCACTCTAATCTAGATTCGACACCTACTAGTCACATTATGACTTCGGGAATTGCTAAGTTGTTACCTAATGACAAAATTGGAACTGCAGCCGAAATATTCGGCAGAGGTTTATTTCATTCCATTCCCATAGTTAATGAAAATAACGAATTAAAAGGAATTTTAACCCCTAACGATGTCCTTTCATATTTATATAAAAAAGAGTATCGATAGGTAGGTTAATCCTTTTTTCTTTTTGTTTTGAATAACTCGACAGCTTCTTTATCATTAATGAAGCCTAACTCTACAAAATTGACGGAGACAAACCTTTTTATGTCTTGGTAATCTCTACCTCTTTTATCTGTGAAATGAGCTAGCAATTTTTTGATGTATGACATGGATAAATCCTTCAACAGTTTGTTGAATTGTTCATTCTCAAAAATTTTCATAAAAACTGGATATAATTTAGTCACCTCCATCATATCGGTATATTCTGAGGGAGAAAGTCCATGAATTCTCCTGGAAAAATACCCAAAAATAGTACGCCTCACACATTCATTAATGATGGACAAACCATCGTGTTGGAGGGTAAATACTTGAATAGCATCCAGTACTTCTTGATTTCCTAGTTCATTTTGATGAATTGCAGTAACCAACTTGTAGTAATCAACAACATCTTCTTTGGAATGGCCTTTCTCCAATAAGGATGCCACGCGCAAATCTCCATCCGGAGCTACTTGGTATTGTTCACTTTGCTGTAATTCCAGTAGTAAATTGAAAAATAAATCACTGAAATCATTCGCTTTAGTTCTAATAGATTTTAATACTTCTCGGAGGTCATCCAAATGGTTTTGATCCAAATCAAAATATAAACTGGTAATTATAGCAATTTGAGCATGGAGCTGATTTCCAATCAAAGAGTCATTTTTCAGAAATTCAAAAAGAGCTGGCAAAATACTGCTATTGT
This sequence comes from uncultured Saprospiraceae bacterium, assembly GCA_964410725.1. GTDB lineage: Bacteria > Bacteroidota > Bacteroidia > Chitinophagales > Saprospiraceae > CALAZP01. The sequence continues at coordinate 25,845 of CAYPID010000013.1, read as the reverse complement.
CGAATGGTCCTTGTGTAGATCGGTATAGTAAAAATGATTTTAATGGTGGGAATTGCTGGATCAGTTCTTCCTCGGTTTCTACAAAGTCAGCAGTAAGGAAATTTTCATTGTCAAATTGACTCTTATACTTTAAATAGCCCTTTTTACGTTCTCTTGGATCCCTGTAAATATCTAACTTTTGAGCCTGCAAATAGAATCGAACTTTTTTATTAGGTATATCATTAATTAAATTGGTAATCCAAATATCGCTACTCAGAGCAAAACCTATTTGAACTGTCTGGCCAATTCTATTTTTTATGATGTCAAAATTTGCAGAATTACAAATCGCGGTAAGTACCTCCTGAAAATGGTCTTGTGGCCTTAGATATTTGAAATTGTCATCTATAGTACCTCTTAGAACAGAATAACCAAGAATTTTAGGGAGAAACAAACCCTCAAAGGCTTCATCCATGCAGACCTGTTCCAAAGAAAGCAGTTGAAGAGGATCGTTATCAGCCACCTCCTTATATACCTCAGCCATACGAGGTTCAAATTGATCTTTCAATTCATTGAAATACGACTCCTCTTCCTCTTCAAGGTATTTTTCAAGAATTTCAGATTTCTGAATTTCACTTGCGATTTCCTCCAAGCTATCGATATACTTTTGATCTAATTCGTACATAACCGTTTAATTAAGTATAAACAAACCTGGTAGCACAATTAAGCGCTACCAGGTTCCCTCTACAACAATATTAAAAAAATACTTTTATTCCGCAGTGTCTTCACCAGAAGCCTCTGTGGCGCCTTCTTCTGCCTCATTAGTTACTTCCTCTCCCTTAGGGGCATCTGCCAAAAGCTCTGTTTCAACTTCTTTCTTCGCTTTAGGTGCCGAGGCTACGCCATCCACGATAGCTAAGAAAGCCTCTCTTTCCTTCTTGGTGATTTCTATCTGTTCTTGAATCTTTGACTCTTTATCCTTTAGCCAAGAAGTCAACATCTCATCAGCCTTTTCTTGAGTCAAAGCTCCCTTGGAAACCCCTCTTTGCAGGTGTTTTTTGTAATACACCCCTTTGTATTTCATAATTGCCCTTGCAGTGTCAGTAGGTTGTGCACCGTTTTGTAACCAAGAAAAAGTTTTTTCTATGTCTAAGTCAATGGTTGCAGGCTTGGTCATGGGGTTGTAAGTTCCCAAGTGATCAATATATCTTCCATCTCTGGGTGCTCTGGCATCTGCAGCAACAATGTGGTAAAAAGGTCTTTTCTTTCTTCCTTTTCTCTGGAGTCTAATCTTAACTGGCATGGCTGTTTATATTTTATTGATGAAACCATTACCTATTTACTTCGCAAATCGAACTCAATAGGTCTATCGCGTGCAAAAATAAGTAATTTATTTAAAAATCAACCCGCATTCTTAAATTTAACCGTCTAGAGGTTAAATAATTAGGAATAGCATATTGCTGCTGAAATACGGTCTTGATCCATGTGTTACCCGCCTGATTTTGGACTTTCATCAAATTGAACACTTCCAAGCTCGCCCAAGCATTCTCAAACCATTTACCATTGGTCTTAAACAAATAGGAAAATCCAATATCAACTCGATGGTAAGGGTTAAATCTATAGGTATTCCTGAATACGGTGTTGTTTTCTTTCAATCCAAATGGAAGACCTGTACCTACGGTAAAATTTAAATGCATTTTAATATTTTCATTTCTGGGCAGGTAGTCTTGGAAAAACATAGATAAATTCATAAATCTATCAGTTGGTCGGGGAACATAATCAACTGGACTACCCTCCGTTTCTCCCCTTTCTCTAATCAAATGCTGTACATCAAGTAACCGCTCTCTAGCCCTCAGAAAAGATAAATTAATCCAGGATTCCGCTCCTGGCACAAATTCACCATTCATCCTTAAATCCAATCCCATTACATATCCTTCCGCATCATTTTGACCAGAATACCTGATCCTAACATTCTCAATATCGTAACTGACCAAATCCCACATTTTTTTGAAATAAGCTTCAGCAATGAAACGGAACTTTTTAGGATTCTTTGCCCCCATATAAAAGTCAAGAGTGGTCCCCCCCACCAAATGGAAAGATTTTTGGGACCTCAAATCAGGATTGACCTGACCATCAAGCTGCCTAAGCTCTCTATAAAAGGGAGTCTGATAATAAATGCCAGCAGCCAGTCGGTAACTGATATCTCTGGTTCCAGAAAGAGGTTTAATAGACAATTGAACTCTAGGCGCAAAAAGCAACTCTTTATTCAATGACCAGTAATTCATTCGCCCCCCTACAATCAATTTTAAATCTGCTATACCTGGCTTGGTCCAATTGATAGCATCCTGAAAATAGGCACTAAAGCGCCGAGAATTCAATTGATTCTGAGATCTCAGTACATAGTATAGCAAAACCTGGTTAGGGTCGTATGGAAGTGAATACAAAGCGGAATCCAATCGCTCCCACTCCCTAATTTTATCCTTGATTTGTTCTAATCGAAATGTTGCACCCCAATTTAAAAAATGCTTTTTAGAAATTTCTATACCTCCTTTGTGTTGAAAAGAAACCACCTGGGTATTCAGAAAATTCCTAACATATAAATGTTGTGTCCCCGACCCCAATTCCTGTATAGGTTCTCCAAAACTTCCACTACCCAATCCACTTTCAATTTGCCGCAAACTATAATTTCCGATGATATCAAAAGTTTCCTTTTCATCGGAACTATTGATAGAAGCCATGAATTTTAAAAAATAAGGATTGGACTTTTTATCAGGTAGGTAAGTAAAGGAAAGTCCCGCCATCTGAGTAGCAAAATCATCTAATTCCTTTCCCTCAAATTCAGAATACAACTGTAACGCAAAGTTAATCAATCCCAACCCCGTATTGCGTTCAACTGGAATAAACCGATATATACTTCTGTTATAGTTTCCTAAAAAGCCCATTTGCCAATTCCTATTGATGTCATACGTCAAATAAGCTTGAATGTCTGCAAAATTGGGTACGTATTCTCCAGTAACGTCTAAAGACCCCAGTAAGTATCGGGTAGTCTTATATCGAGCACCCGCCAGATATCTAAATTTCCTGTAACTGTCCGACCCTAAAGACCGACTCCCCTCTACATGCGCAGAACCACCCAAAAAACTCATACTTACCGATGCTGCCGTGCTATCAGGTCTTTTATATTTAACATCTAATACAGAAGACATCTTATTGCCATATCGGGCTTCAAAACCTCCGGATGAGAAAGATAAATCTCTAATCAAATCAATATTGGGAAAAGTCAGTCCTTCTTGTTGCCCCGCCCGAATTAACTGAGGTCTGTATATCTCAAAATCATTAACATAGACCAAATTCTCATCGTAATTGCCACCGCGAACATTGTACTGGGCAGATAATTCACCCCCAGAACCACTACTGGTCCCTAATGCGATATGAGGTAATAAACTTTCAAAATTCCCTGAAGTAGATGGCAATAACTTGAGTTTGCTTACCTCCTCCCTTATCATTCCAGATTGTTCCAATTTACTTTCCTTGACCACCACCTCCAAATCCATAGAAATACCTACCAAGGCAATATCAATTTGTTTTAGAGTTCCCGGAGGTAAAGGGGCCACCTTAACTCTCGCTTCTTTATATCCAATCCTAGAAAAAACCAATTCCACCTCCTCCTCTGCAGGAATATCAATACGATACCGGCCATTGCTGGATGATTCCACCGCATCAGATGAATTAAATCGGTACACTGTAACGAGTTCAATTCCTTCACCCGTAACCGCATCCGTTAATTTACCTGATATAAATGCACTCAAATTCCCTTGTGCATAGATGCCTATCGGCAAAAAAAGAAAGAATAAAATTCTTGTCATTGTATACAATTCTATACCCAAAGACCCGAACCAATATCTTTCATATCAGCTATGGTTTGCTTTGGATTTTCAGCCTTAAAAATAGATGATCCCGCTACCAAAATATCAGCCCCAGCCTGCAGAATGGATTCTGCATTTTGCAAACCAACACCTCCGTCCACTTCAATTAACGGATTTACATTTTGATGAATTGCGATTTCCCTAAGTTTTTTGATTTTAGGAAGGGTTTGATAAATAAACCGCTGTCCACCAAAACCCGGGTTTACCGACATCACACAAATTAAATCAACTATCTCCAAAACATCTTCCAACAAAAGCACATTGGTATGCGGATTAATGGCTACCCCAGCTTTAACCCCCATTGCCTTAATGGCCTCTAAGGTGCGATGCAAATGGGGACTGGCCTCGTAGTGAACCGTTAGTATGTCAGCACCGGCATCTACAAACGCCTCTATGTAACGCTCGGGCTTTTCAATCATCAAATGCACATCTAATGGTTTTCGAGCTATTTGTTTAACCGCTTGAATGATGGGAAACCCAAACGAAATATTGGGCACAAAAATGCCGTCCATCACATCTAAATGAAACCAGTCTGCCAGCGATTCATTAACCAAATGAACCGCATCCGCCAAATGGTTGAAATCTGCTGCCAATATAGAAGGAGCAATTTTATGTTTGTTCATCGAAAAGAATTTTCAATACCAATTATCAAGAAATTAAAATAATATATAATGAATTTCTTAATATTTGAAAAATGATTGTAATTTGTGCGAAAATAAAAAAAACCAGTTAGCTGTCACTAACTGGCTTTTGCATAGAGCTTTGAGAGGCTATCTACATACCAAATAGAACGTCGTGGAGACGTTCTAAAACTTTGATTGCAGGCTGAGTTGTAATTCAGAATATAACTGAGTTTTGTACGAGATTATAATTTGTTTCAATTGAGAGCCACAACTTTTAACCTGCAATCTTTTATTTTTAAGTCTTGAAAGACCTTTCTTCCTTTCGACAGTACAAATATGAACATTCACCTCATCGCCAAGAAGTACATTTTTTTCATTTACTGCATTAATAAATGTATAACATTTTTTTATAAACCATTAAAAAACAATTATTTATAAATTTTTACACTTAATTAACTGTTTTATATTTATTTTTATTTAATGTATTTTAGGGGCAAAAAGTTTTCATGGCTAGTAAAATAATTGATCAGATATTGAATTTATCTGCTGCAGAAAAAAGAAAATTTTTAAGTTTCGTTGACTCACCTTATCTCAACAAACACGAAAAAACGGCAGAATTGGTATCCTTAATACTAGAACGTGAAGATGCAAGGATAATTACCGAAGACTCCCACCGCCTTTTTTCCATCATTTTTCCGAATTCTCCTTATCAAGAGCAGCTTCTACACAATTTATTGGCCTACCTCAAAAAGCTTTACCACAAATTCATCGCTCTGGAACAGCTAAATTCACAGAATTTTACTGAAGAACTGAATGCACTAGAATATAGCTACAATAGCAAACAATGGGATTTTTTTATTAACCGGTCCAAAGCTTTAACCAAAGCTCTAAATAATACTAACCAAAAAGATGCTCATTACCACTTTACCAATTACAAATTGAATAGCCTTTTGGGTTATCATCAGAGCGCTTTCTTTGACAGAACGAAAACCGAATATTTTCAGGCAATGATGGATCATTTAGATCTTTTTTTTCTACAGGAAAAACTAAAGCACAGTTGCCATCTTAAAGCCAATATGGATATTGCAAATACACAATATGAATTGCACCTTCTAGATCAAATTATTACTTTTTTGGAAGCAAAAGGAACGCACTATCTCAAAGATCCCATTATCCAATTATACTATACCATTTATAAAACAATGGAAAATAATATATCTGAACCCTATTATCAACAACTTCAGGAAATTCTGGCGACAGATCTTTCCGCTTATCCCCCTGAAGCCTCCCAAGATTTATACACCTTCTCCTATAATTATTGTATCAGACAGATTAATATTGGCAATGAGGATTATAAAAGAGAATTATTCCAACTGTACAAAAAAGGGTTGAACAATGGGCTGCTGCTAGAAAATAACATCCTATCCGAATGGGATTTCAAAAACATTACCACACTTGGCTGTAATCTCGAAGAATTCGATTGGACTTTAAGCTTTATAGAAAGCTATAAAAACCATCTTCCAGACAACCGGCAGGAAAATGCCTATAATTTTGCCCTTGGACTTTGGTATTTCAGCAAACGAATGTTTGACGATGCCCTCAACGCCCTGCAATTGGTTCAGTATACTGACGTTAAATACCATATCAGCACTACCTTTTTAACCATCCGAACTTTTTATGAAAAACAAGATACTGAAGCCTTATTGTCTTTGCTAGAAACCTTCAGAATCTATATCATTCGAAACAAAAAAATAACCACTATTGAAAAAAGAGGGTACAATAACTTTGTTCGATTTACCAAACATCTCGTAAATCTGGTTCATCAACCCTATCCCTATTCTTCCCAAGAGTTTCAAAAGAAATTATCAAAACTTCAAACCAATATTGAAAACACTGAAGAACTCATTAATAAAAACTGGTTATTGAGCGAAATCCTCAAACAAAATTAGTCTTATATTTGACCCTTCATTAAATCAAAATACATGGTCGTTCTATTATTCTTTTTAATCAGTTACATTTTATTCAGCATCGGCTTGTTTTTTCTTTTTCCCAAAATGAATGAAGCTGGTTGGAAAGGATTGGTCCCTGGACTAAACTTCATGGCATTGAGTAAATTGACGGGAAGGAAGGAAAGTTATGCCGCTTGGATGCTTTTTCCAATTGTTAACTTTTTTATATATGCTTATCTGTGCATTGATTTGGTGAGATCTTTTGGCAAATACACCTTCTTTCACAGTTTGATTGCAGTTGTTGCCTCTCCGGTAATAATAGGAATGCTGGCTTTTAACGATAGAGAAAAGTATATGGGCCCAAGTCACGCCCAAGAAAAAGAATATTTGAGTCAGATTGACGCCGCTAGAGCGGCAAAAGATGAAAGAAAACTTAAAAAATTAATCGCTCAAAATCCATTTAAAAAATCCCCCATAAGGGAGTGGGTAGATGCGGTTGTTTTTGCTGTTTTTGCCGCAGCCTTTATCAGAATGTTTTTGATTGAAGCTTACGTTATTCCTACTTCCTCTATGGAAGGTTCGCTCTTAGTTGGCGATTTCCTTTTCGTATCCAAAGCGAATTATGGCATCCGGACACCTCAGACAGTTGCGATGATTCCCTTGCTCCACAACAGAATTCCTGGAATTGAATCAGAATCATACTTCGAAAAACCAAACTTACCCTATTTCAGGTTACCCGCGCTTGAAAAAATCGACCATAACGAACCAGTAGTATTTAATTATCCAGAAGGAGATAGTGTTTATATTTTCCCAGGAAGAACCTGGAGTATTCACGATTATAGAAGAGGCAGTATTCCCAATCAATTTGCCGCCATGATTGAAAGTGGCCAAGCTCCTTTAGTGACTCGACCCATAGACAAAAAAGACCACTACATCAAAAGATGTATTGGTTTGCCTGGAGATTCCCTGCAGATTATCGATAGAGTAGTTTACCTAAATGGTAAAGAGGCGGAACAGCCCACCCATTTACAATTCATGTATAGAGTACAATTTCCCGCAGGACCTCTCAACACTTCTAACTGGCCGGATTGGGGAATATCAGCAGAGGATATTGTAGCTCAACCTGGTCCAGGACTTCTTATCATGGTATTAAGCGAGGACCAAAAAGCGAGAATAAGTGGTATGGATTCCAATATTGAAATCACGCCTGTCGATATGGGAGCCTTAAATGAAGAACCTGGAAGATTATTTCCCCACGATTCCGAACACTACCCAGATTGGAATGTAGATAACTATGGTCCAATCTTTATTCCCCAAAAAGGAAAAACCATCTCTCTTACCCCAGAGAATATTTCTTTTTACAGGAGAATAATAAGTGTATATGAAAACAATGATTTAATAGAGACTACCGAGGGGTACATAATCAATGGACAACCGACTGATTCCTATACCTTCCAAATGGATTATTACTGGATGATGGGGGATAACCGTCATAATTCGGAAGATTCTCGGGTATGGGGTTTTGTGCCAGAAGATCATGTAGTTGGCAAACCTTTATTTATATGGTTCTCTACTAAAGAAGGTGAAATAGGTAAAGGTATCAACTGGAACAGAATTTTTACCTCTGCTAACAAATCTTAATTTTTTGGTCAACCAGTATTTTTTTGGGAAACTTCTTTGAAGTTTGAGCTTATTTGATTTAATTTTAAAAAATAAGCTTAATACGCGATGAGAATACTACACATTAGTGCTGAATGCTATCCTGCTGCTAAAGCCGGAGGTATGGGAGACGTAGTCGGAGCACTTCCTATTTACCAAAATACGAATGCTCATCTATCAGAAGTGGTCATTCCCAAATACAAATTGCCTTGGTTGGAAAAGGCTTCCTTTAAAAAAGTGATGTCTGGTAAATTTCGGCAATGGAATACCACCATTCACTTTGAAATACAAAAGGTATCAGATGATTCATTACCCTATACCTTATACGTTGTAGATATTCCTGGAAAATTTGATAGGCCAGGGATATATGGGGACCCACAAGAAGGATGGTATGAAGATGAACCAGAAAGATTTTTAGCTTTTCAGGCAGCTGTCCTTCACTGGTTGTTAAAAGAGAAAGAATACCCTAATATTCTTCATTGTCATGATCATCACACCGGACTCATTCCGTATCTAGTTAAAAATAGCCCACTATTTACCCAACTCAAAGATATTCCTACCATATTCACCATCCATAATGGAGAATATACCGGTGCTTTTGAATGGGAAAAATTGCCATTACTTCCTCCTACTGACCCCACGAGTCATGGGTTATTAGATTGGAATGGCCAAATACATCCCTTGGCATCTGCTATCAAATGCGCTTGGCATTTTACCACAGTTTCCCAGTCCTACCTTGAAGATATTATGGAAACCTTTCACGGGATGGAGGAACTATTGCGCAAGGAGCGCACCAAAGCTACTGGCATTCTCAACGGCATTGATCAAGAAGTGTGGAATCCACAGAAAGACACCTATTTGAGTCATCCTATGAAGGGTAGTGATTTAGAGGCTTTCAAAACAGATAACAAAAAAGCGTTGTTGGAACGTTTTAATTTCAACTTGGACTACCCGGTCATCACTTTTATCGGAAGATTAGTCAAAGAAAAAGGGGCCGATTTGCTTCCTGACTTGTATCAAAGGATGATGTATTCTGGAGTTAAAGTAGCATTTTTAGTGTTGGGAAGTGGCCAACCAGAAATTGAGGATATTTTTCAGGAATTAAAGAAAAAGTACCCGGGGAGGTTTGATGTTCATATAGGCTATGACGAGAGATTAGCCCATCAATTATATGCAGGTTCGGATTTTATCATCATGCCTTCCAGAGTAGAGCCGTGCGGTCTTAATCAAATGTACGCTATGCGGTATGGGACTGTCCCTATTGTCAGGGCTATTGGTGGGCTTAAAGATACCGTACCAGATATAGATGATGTTAGGACAGAGGGAAGGGGGATTCAGTTTACCTACTTTAATCTGGATGATGCCGCTTTGGGGATATACAGGGCTGGCCGATTGTATCTCCAAACGAATCGATTCAAGGCCTTGCGAGAAAAATTAACAGCTATTGATTTCAGCTGGAATGCTTCTGCTGAGAAATACCTAAAAATTTACAAACAATACCTATAGCGTTATGGTCAACAAAATGATAGTTTTAATTCTGGGAGGAGGTGCAGGAACTCGGTTATTTCCATTAACCAGTAAACGTTCCAAGCCGGCCGTTCCGATCGGGGGAAAATATCGTTTGATTGACATCCCAATTTCCAATTGCCTCAATTCAGGCCTTCGTAGAATGTTTGTTTTGACCCAATTTAATTCAGCTTCGTTAAATAAGCATATCAAAAACACCTATCACTTTGATCATTTTAGCAGAGGCTTTGTAGATATCTTAGCAGCAGAGCAAACTCCTACCAGTGGAGATTGGTTCCAAGGCACAGCGGACGCAGTACGCCAATCTATGCACCATTTAAAAAGCCAGGATTTTGAATATATCTTAATCTTGTCAGGAGACCAGCTTTATCAAATGGATTTACAAGGTTTTGGCCAATACCATATCGATCAAAAAGCAGAAATTACTATTGCTACCATTCCCGTAGTTGCTAAAGATGCTACCGCATTCGGCATAATGAAAGTTAATGAAAATGGACTTATTGATAGTTTTGTTGAAAAACCATCTGCCGAAAAATTAAAAGGATGGGAATCTCCGGTAGCTTCAAAATACGCCAAAGAAAATAAGCATTACCTCGCCTCAATGGGTATTTACATTTTTAATAGAAAAACTTTAGAAAATTTATTCAAGGAAGATACCGGCTCTATAGATTTTGGAAAAGAGATTATTCCCAATGCAATTCGGTCAGGAAAAAAAATTGCCAGTTATAATTACGACGGCTATTGGGAGGATATTGGTACCATCAGGTCATTTTTTGAGGCTAATTTGGCCCTCACAGACAAGGTTCCCGCATTCAATTTATTTGATAATAAAGCCGCAATTTATACCCGTCCAAGATTATTGGCTCCCTCCAAAATTTTCGGTACAGTTTTCCGACAGGCAGTAGTTGCAGAAGGCTGTATTATTCATGCCAAGAGTATAGAAAGAACCATAGTGGGAATTCGATCTAGAATTGGCGAAAACACTGTCATTTCTAATACTATAATCATGGGTAATGATTATTACCAGACCTTAGATGAAATTGCCAAGTCAACCAAAAAGAAACCCCATATGGGTATAGGCGAAAATTGCTATATCGAAAATGCCATTATCGATAAAAATTGCATGATAGGCGACGACGTAACCATTAGGGGAAGTGTCAACTTAAAGGATACAGAAACTGACACTTACACCATAAAAGATGGAATAGTGGTCATCAAGAAAAGAGCTATAATCCCTTCAGGTTCAAGAATTGGATAAAAAGCGCTTGAGTTACTGCTTACAAATAATAGCAAGTACGTCATCGTACCAATTTATCGTGGCGATTTCCTTGGCTTTAGATAAGTTTTCACAGGCTTCTCCAAATCTGTTTTGATCCAGCATGATTTGTCCCCTAAAAATTAGAAATTCAGCATTTTCAGGGAATTCAACTAGGGCGCTATCTATTTTTAATAAAGCATTTTCAATATCCCCGTCTTCCAAAAAAGAACCAGCTTCCGATGCCCAATTACTGGCTAAGGTATAGCCCTCATTAATGGCATTGCAATAAATAAAATCAGGTCTAAACTGAAGACTTAACGTTAGGGAAGAAGGCACCTTCCTTCCTTCAAAAGTCGCCGGCACCCATTTACCGTAGGTGTTCGTAACCGTTTGAATCCCAGCATTCCAAAAATCAAGTCCAAGATTCGAATAATCTACTAAATCTAATACTCTTACATTACCCGATGGTTCAACTATGATTTCGATATCGATTTTTCCGACTTTACAACTTTCATCAGCGGACTCAGGATAGACCAATTGTTCATCTAAAAATTGAGTTAAACCGTCAGCACCGCCCTCGAAGTCTAATGGGGTATCGAAAGAGGTGTACACCGTGTCTCCATCCCTAATTTCATACGGTGGAGCCTCCTCTAATTTGAATTTTACGGGTAAGGTGATACTGGATCTAACGATTTCATCTCCATTTTTAGCGGGAATCCATCGAATTCCAGCAGCATCAAAAAGTCCCAAGACCCTCAGGACTTCTTCTCCACATCCTCCTTCAACATTCCTCAGAATCTCTTTTCCCGACAGGGATCCATCCTTTTCTACAACAAACCTCACGACTACCGTGCCCTCATGCCCCCCTTGGCTGGCTAATAGCGGATAAGTAATATTTTGATAGACGAATTGCAATAATAATTGCTGCGCACATTGGGACCTTTCCTCCTGTGTCAGGGAAGTATCAGCACATGGACTTAACATAGCTGCCTGTTCAACCACTTGATAAATTGTAGTGTCTTCACTCTGCGCCATAGTCCAAAACCATCCAAAGGATAGAATAACGCTAACAATAATAGATTTCATATAATTCTCGATGTGTTAAAGGTCTCCTAAAGGCTAGCCGCAACTTTTTCTACTTCACTCCACACTCTGAAGACATTACCTGAGCATATTTTTTCAATATCATCTTCTGAATATCCGCGCTTTAACAACTCAAAAATCAGATTGGGATACTGCGAGACATCTTTAAGTCCAGTGGGCAAAGAATCTCCTACTCCGTCAAAATCTGAACCAATTCCAACATGATCGATTCCCGCTAGTGCGACCACATGATCAATATGGTCAGCCACCATTTTTACATCTGAATAAAGAGCGGGATGCTCCTTTTGGAAAGCTTCAATGATTGGCTTGGCGGCTTCGTCCGAGTAAGTCAACCCCGCCTCTGACAACTGTTCTCTTAATAACTCCCTAAGAGAATCGCGCTGTTGGGCAATAGCGCCATCCAAAAAGGTAGATCCAAAGTTAATTTGAATGACCCCTCCCTTTTCGCCCAGAAGTTTTATCATATCGTCATCCATATTCCGCTCAAATCCCGGGGTGAATTTTCGGCAAGAAGAATGAGAAGCAATGGCAGGAGCCTTACTGATATCCATCACCTGATAGAAAGTTTGGTCGCTGACATGCGAAATATCAACCATAATTCCCACTCGATTCATTTCCAAAACCACCTCCCGACCAAAATCAGAAAGTCCCCCCCATGTTCCAGTGGTATCGTAAGACGAATCACAAATTTGATTATCCGTAGCGTGAGTTAAAGTGATATATCGAATACCCCGCTCATGAAAATATTTGACATTATCGAGATCGTCCTCAATCGGTGCTCCATTCTCCATTCCCATGGGCAATGAAATTAAGCCTTCGGCAAAATGGCTTTTCACCTCCTCAGGTGAAGTCGCTATCGCAAAGTTCATAGGATGTGCCTCAGCTATACCGGTCACCATATTTATTAAAGAATCTGCAAATTCTTTAGCACCTCCCGATACCTGATAAGAAGAGGGAATATATATAGACATAAAAGGTGCGTCTAAACCCCCTGCTTTTGCGCGTTCATAATCAAAATCTCCCTCATCTGTAGCAATAGGAATTCCGAGAAACTCTTTAGTGAGTCTAAAGTTTTTCACCTTAAGTCGATAGGGAAGGTCCACATGACCATCAGTTAAAATAAACTGATGGGCTAAAGTCTTAGCGTGTTCCAATAAAGCCTCATCTGATAGCTCAGAAAGATCCAAATGCTGCTCTTCTTGTGAAGAACACCCTACCAAAAGAGCAAGTATTAAAAAGGTCCAAATTTTATTCATGACTTTCGTTTGTGACCTAAAAATAGGTCATTCTTTTTAGTTCAAGATAATCTTAAAGTTCTGAAGTCTTATTTTTCCCTATTTTTCTTTTTCCATATTCTAACTGATAGGATAACGAAAAGTGGAAAAGGTTCGATTCCTGGTAATCTCCGTTCATGAAATCATCAAGATATACCCTGAATTTTACGTTGAGGCCTTCGCTAAACTGAATCCCTGCAAAAGCAGAGGGTAAGAACTTTTGGGTTCTATCGCTAAACCAAGCAGTGTACTTACTGATTTTTTTGCCGTTTACATATCGCTTTTCCTTGTAATTAAAAGCAAATTCTCCTTCTAGTCCACCGAAAACAAATGTTTGTTTTCTGAAATTACCCAATTTGACTCCCAAGGGAACACCAACCGTATATACTCTTCGCTTCACCTTTTCAGATCCTTCTTGTCCCACAAAACCAATATTTCTAAGTCCTAATCCGGTAAACCAACCAAAATTATTGTTTAAGTCTAAATGCCTATACTGAGATAAATGAAAAAAAAGGGACGTCCTTACCCCCTCACTTAAATCTTCTCCGTTGTTGTCAATCAAATCTGCAAAACCAAAAATAATTTCACCACCACCCGTCTTGTATGTAATTTGTCCATTGACCCACAAAGGCAAAGCAATGACTGCCAGAAAGAATAAAACTCGTTTCATTGTTCTAATTTTTTATAAGTGACCACAAGTTATTCAGAATAGTTGCCTAAAGTGGTAATTTTACGAAAAAAAAGAATGGATCAGCTGGACAATCACCTTGAAGCATTAATTTTTTCCAGTAATCAACCTATTTCGCTTTCTGAAATAAAAAATTGTATAGCAGAAAGTCTGGGTACTCCTTTTGAAGAGAAGAAGTTAAAAGCATCTATCCAAAATCTGGTGGAAAAATTCCAATCTCCCTCGCACGCTATTGAAATAATTGAAATGGCAGGTGGTTGGCAATTTGTAACAAAAGCAGCTTATCACCATACTATTGGAATATTCCTCAAGCAACATTCAAATAAGAGGCTTTCAAGATCTGCATTGGAAACCTTATCCATAATAGCCTATAAGCAGCCTGTGAGTAAAAGCGAATTAGAAAAAATTAGAGGCGTCAACTGCGATTATGCCATTCAAAAATTAATGGAAAAAGAATTAGTTGAAATAACAGGCAGAGATGAAGGACCTGGAAGACCTTTACTTTATGGAACTTCAGTGAAATTTATGGATTATTTTGGTTTAAACAGTCTAAGCGAATTGCCCAAACTTAAAGAGTTTGAATCTCCCACCAACGAAATTGGAAATCCTGTTGTTTCAGAAGAAAAAGAGAATTAAATATGGATAAACCATTGATCAATCGAGTAGCTTCTAGTGGATTAGTGACCTTAAAACCTGATGAATATCTACAAAAATTTTCTTACGCTTATTTTGACTTTAAGGATTATCTTTTCCAAGGGCTGATGCTGAAAGAAAAAGACTTTAGGACTGCTTTAAAAGATAAAGATTGGGGGCCTGAAAAAGATAAGGTTCTTTTGGTGCATTGCTCAACTGAGGCCATTATTCCCATGTGGGCATATATGCTGGTGGCAGCCACCGCTTTCCCCTATGTCCGAGATATCCAATTCGGAGGCGAAAATTCTTATATAGATACTCAATTAAACAACTATCTATCTAACCTTAATCCCTCTGATTATAAAGACCAAAGAGTGGTGGTTAAAGGCTGTGGTGCAATTCCCATTCCACCTTGGTTCTATTTAAAAATTACCCATTTACTAGCTCCACACGTGAAAAGCCTTATGTTTGGAGAACCTTGTTCAACCGTACCTATTTTAAAAAGAACCAACACCTAATGAAACAAATCCTATTTTCTTACTCCGGAGTAATTGCAGCATTTTTGACCATTATATTTTTTGCATCATACTTCAACGATCAACCTTTGGATACGGAACCCAAGGGACAACAGATCAAACCTATACCAATTGGTGACACCTTTAATTTTGCTGACGAAATGCTTCCCATGAAAAATTTCGATGTAAGAGAACGTTTAGACCGTGAACTTCTGGTCAATACCTATTGGCACTCTAGCACTTTGTTGAGTTTAAAAAAACAATCTAAATATTTCCCTGTCATCGAGCCTATTCTTTCAAAATATGGAATACCTGATGATTTCAAATACTTATCTGTTGCAGAATCTAACTTGAGTAATGCCAATTCTCCAGCCGGTGCCAAGGGTTTTTGGCAATTGATGGCGCCTACGGCAAAAGCCTATGGATTGGAAATTTCAAATGGAATTGATGAGCGATTCAATCTGGAAAAGGCCACAGAAGCTGCTTGTCAATACCTCTTGCACTATAAAGAAAAATTTGGCAGCTGGACTATGGCAGCAGCGGCCTACAATATGGGAGCTACCAAAATGACAGAGGAAATCAGAAACCAAAAAACCAATAATTACTACGAGATGAACTTGAATGAAGAAACTTCCAGGTACGTCTTCAGGTTAGTAGCCATCAAAGAAATTTTAACAAATCCTGAGAAATTTGGATTCTACCTGACTCCAGAAGACACCTATCCACCACTAGCAACTTATAGGCTGGATACCATTAATAGTTCCATTCCTAGTTTGGCAGACTACGCTTTATCTAAAGGAATCACCTACAGGATGTTGAAAGTTTACAACCCATGGTTGTTGGACAGCCAATTAGAGAATCCTGCTGGAAAAACCTTCATGATAAAATTACCGATAGACACCGTCAGTAGTAATAGGTATTAAAAAAGTCGTTATAGCCATCTAATGATTTGGAACGAAGAATTTCTCGATAGTTATTTTGTGACATCGGAAAAACTGCATACTCTACTTTGCCATCAATAAAGTCTTTTTGGTTCCTTTTCGCTGCTAAATAATACTTCATTGCAGCTTCTTTGTTTTCAAATTTTCTGATCACCAACAATGGAAATCGCTCCCCATCATTGCTGCCTAGATATAAATTGGAAATTCTTAATTTATCCAATTTGTGATACTGCATGTGATAATTAGAAACTGCAATTTTAGCTTTGTTCAGCACATCCGAATCGTCCTCAATAGAAATAACAATATAATGGATTTGGTCCGGTTCATCTTTAAATCTCTCAGCATCACCCTTCGCATTGCCTGGTAATGCTGCTATTGCATCACCAAGTAATCTCAATATTTCTCTAGCTCGAGATTGCTCCTCCGTATTGGGGTACTTTCCTACAACCTCTCTTAATGCCCTTTTGTACTGTTCCTCTCCCTCCAAATTCCCTTGACACATTGCACCTAATAAGGCAAACTTTGCTTGGTATTTGTTTTGAGGTGGGAATTTGCTCTTGGATTGCTGAACCATATCATAAGCCCTATTGTATGAACCTTCGACAAACCAATTGTAAGCTTCGTTGTAATAATTATTTAACCGCTTTTCTTCGTTCTCTAACTCTGCTAAATAATTAGGATTGGTTAAAACCTCAGCAAATTTTGATCCCGGAAATTTGGCGATAATGGAGCGTTTGTAGTATCCAGCTTGGCTACTATTACCCAAATCTGTATAAGCAATATATAAAAAGTACATCGCTTCCGGCTCGTAATTATTTTTAGGAAATCTATCTAGTAATTCCTTTAAAATACGAATTGTTGCTTCGTTATTATTTAGTTTGTTTCGGTATAAGACTCCAAGATTAAACATGGCTTCTTGAATTTTAAGGCCAGAAGATATTTTGGCCTCGGGAGTTGTTGGAAGGGTACCAATAATTTCCGATACTTCGTCATCTGTTAGCAAGGGTATAGCTACTTCCTCAATCACCTCTTCTTCCAATGCTGCAATAGGTAAATTATCTATCGCCTCTTGTCGTCTCCAATTATCTGATAATGGCCGATCTCCCCATTTTCTTTCAAAATCTCTTTTCCCCCTGGCCAAGGCCTTTTCATCATAGGCGAAAAAAGAACTCTGCAAACTAACCGTTAGATTGCTTATTCCCGTTCTGCCAACGGTATTTAATTTCCTATTTGCATTTCTTCCCTGAAGCATAGGGTTACTACCTTCTTCCCGGTCCTCAGCCTTTTGGGCCTCCTCAAGATTTTTTGCCTTTTGTAAAGCAGCAACCTCTTTTAATTCTTCAGGACTCATTTCAGATAATCTCAACAGGCTATCCTGAAGATTGATGATATTGATGTTTTTGGCTATTTCATCGAGGTTATCATTCATCGCTTTGACTGCACTATACCTAATATCTTGATTAGGCATAGCTTCAAGAGCTTTCTGATAATAATCTTTTGCTGCAACGAAATCTTCATTTTTGAAATACAATTCAGCTAAAACAATGAAGGTTTCTAAATTTCTATTCGAATTTTGGCTGGTCTCAATTGCTTTTAAAAATAAGGCGATTGCTTCCTCCTGTTGACCTGATTCAAGTTCTAAAACACCTAAAGCGTGATAGATTTGGTCCGCATAGATTTCATTCTTTTCATCCCCTAGCATTTTTTCCAAGTTGTCTTTTGCTTTTTCAGGATTGCCTGAGGTGTTCATAGCAATATTCAAAGAGGCAAAAAACTCCATTTCCGGTTCAGTGTTATACTTCTTAGCCAACTGAAAATATTGAAGGGCGGCTTCGTTATTTTTGTTGAGTTGATGTAATTGAGCAGTAATAAAAGCCATTCTTGCTTTTAAGACATTATCCACCGAAATCTCTGAGGCCTTCTCGATTTCAGGTAGTGCTTTTTCATATTCCTTTTGACTTAAATAAAAGTAAGCCTTGACCGCATGAAACTCAGTTTGAAGAGCAGGCGTAAAATTTGCATAACTTTCTAAATCTTCTAATAACCGTTTGGAACCCTCATTATTATCTCGCTCAATCATGGTTTTGGCCAACCAGAGCTGTCCTTCCCTAAACGCCGGATTATGTTTGAGCATCGATTGCTTTTCATCTCTGGTTAGAGCTGGAATAGGTGTAGGTAATGGTTCCTCATTTAAGTCTGCCACCGCTTCTTCTTTATCCGATTCGCCCATAAAGTCTTTGCGAGAAGGCGCCTTTGTACCCTTTTTTCTAGCTTTTTTAACCGCCTTGTTGTAGGCTACTCTCTGTTTTTCTCGCTCTTTGATTTCTTTTTTAACCTCTTTCTTAGTTTTCTGATTGCTTTCTTTTTCTTTACTATTCTTTTTTTTGGCTTCTTTCAATTTCAAAAGAGATGGATCGTATTCATTGACTAAATACCTTAAAGTCTGTTCAGCGGCCTCATAATCCTGTTGTAAAAATTGGGCTTTCCCCATTAATAAATAGCAATCATCAGCCCATCTACTTTCTCTGTGTAACCCTACAACTACTGACACCTTTTTGATGGCCTCATCCAATTCCCCTGAAACTGCTTGGGGGTTTTCTGCATTCACATATTTGAAAATGGGCAGAATTTGATTGAAATTATCAGTCTGTTGATTCTCCAAACTTAAAAAAGAGGCCTCCAAAATTTCATTGGCATTAAAATAACCATTGTATCTCGCCGTTGTATTGTGGTAAGCCTTGCCCAATGCAGAAAGGTCCCCTTTTTGTTTTTGAGACACACAAGAAGATAGGAGAAGCGTTATAAGTAAGGGTGCAGTAAGAAAATAGCTCCTGTTTAGATTCATCATTTCGGTAATTTTGCTCGAATAGCGTCCAATATTAACTATATTTATGGAAATTTATTTTGCTGTTCATTAGGACAAATATCCAATGATTCTTTCAAATGACGGATAATTACAAAGATATAGATAAAAACAAACCTGAAATTCAGAATACCTATCGCCTCGTGCTCATGAATAACGAGACTTTCGAGGAAATCAACTCTTACCAACTTACCCTAAAAAATATTTACATCCTCATTTCATCCGTAATCGTAACCATTGCCATCATCGTCTATTTACTGATTGCTTTTACCCCACTAAAAGAATATTTGCCAGGTTATATCGGTAAGAAAAGTGAGCTGGAAGTTCAAAAACTAGCGCAACAGGTATTCGAACTTGAAAGACAATTAATTTCGCAAAGAGCATACACTGAAAATTTTGGAAAAATACTTACCGGTGAAGTCAATATTTTAGATTCGTTAGTTCAATCTCAAAGCGAAAAGACCATTCTTTCCTCACCTCCTCTTAAATCAGAACCTACCATTGAGGAATTATTTTTTATGAGTCCCATTAATGGTGAAATCAGTTATACTTTTTTGCCAGATGAAAAACACTATGGCGTTGATGTATTGGCCCCGGCGAATACTCCTATCAAAGCAATACTAGACGGAGTGGTATTTTTTTCAGATTGGACTTTGGAAACAGGCAACACCATAGGCATTCAGCACGGCAACAACATAGTTAGCTTTTACAAACACAATTCAGTATTATTGAAAAAATCAGGTAATCATGTCAAAGCTGGAGAGGCCATTGCTATTATTGGAAATACAGGCAAACTTTCCAATGGGCCACACCTTCATTTTGAACTTTGGTTTTCCGGTCAACCAGTGGATCCCAATGAATATTTAAGTTTTTGACATCAATTAACCAGATGGTTCAGACATTTATTAGTTTTGCAGAAAAATTATAGTATGAGTAATCGTGATTTACACGAAGCATTTGACGAGAAGGGAGAAAAAATTAGTCCCGTCCTTCCAGAGTCCATTAAGAACTTTCTTATTGATATTGATGGAACAATTTGTGATGATATTCCGAATGAGGAACCTGAAAGAATGTTGACTTGTGCTCCATATCCTGATGCGTTGGAAACTATTAACAAGTGGTACGAAGAAGGTCACATTATTACTTTCTTTACCTCAAGAACAGAAGAACACAGAGAAATTACAGAGACTTGGTTAAAAGAGCACGATTTCAAATATCACGGTATGGTTATGGGCAAACCAAGAGGGGGTAATTACCATTGGATTGATAACCATATTGTTAAAGCTACTAGATTTAAAGGAAAATTCACAGATTTAGTCGTTAAAAGCCACGATATTGAAGTGTTCAAACCTTAAGTTTGTAGTGCCTTCATAGCAGAACAAAGGACTTAAGCCAACCATGTGATAGTATTCAAACCCTAAGTTTGTAATGCTTTCATAGCCGAACAAAGGACT
>CAYPID010000013.1:0-5355 GCA_964410725.1 uncultured Saprospiraceae bacterium | reverse complement strand
AAGGACTGAAGCCAACCATGTGATAGTATTCAAACCCTAAGTTTGTAATGCTTTCATAGCCGAACAAAGGACTGAAGCCAACCATGTGATAGTATTCAAACCCTAACTTTGTAATGCTTTCATAGCTTGATTTATCTTGGGGTATTTAAACTCGAAACCTGTTGAAGAAATTTTTTCTGAACTTACTTTAGTGCTTGAAAGGATTACTGCTGACATTTCCCCCATAATTAGTTTAAGGATTAAAGATGGAACAGGGCAGACTATAGCTGGATGTCCTCCTTCTTTTTTCATAGCCAATATTAGGTCTTTATTAGTTACCGGATGAGGGGCTACCGCGTTGAATATTCCTTCTATATTCGGATTTTCTAAGGCGTGAATCATCATTTCAATCAAATCGTGAATATGAATCCAAGAATACCACATTTGACCATCACCAAAATATGCAGCGCAGCCCAGTTGGTAAGGTAAATGCATTTTCGCATAGGCTCCTCCAGAATTGCTCAACACAATACCTATCCGAAATTGGGTAAGTCTTATAGGAAATTTCTTTAGCTTTTGAACTGCATTTTCCCAAGCTATACAGCTATAAGCCAAAAAATCTGAACCAGGCTGGGCCGATTCCGTTAACAATTCTTCACCTCGATCTCCATAATACCCTATTGCCCCTGCTGAAAGATACACCTCAGGTCTGTTTTGAGGATTTTCAAAAGCCTTTTCAAAAGTCTCAGCTGCATAGACCCTACTCTCGGTAATAATTTTTTTTCTCTTGGCCGTCCAAAATTGATCGGCAATGCCCGCACCCGCTAAATTAATTATTGCAAAAGTATGGTCTAATGCTCCATTTTCTATGTGATGCGTGGAAGGATCCCAAACATATCCTTGAGGATGCCTTTTTCTACTCAATAAAAAAACTTCATAATCCAATTCTCTTAACCTCTTAGTTAGTGCCTGACCAACTAATCCCGTTCCTCCAGCTATGACAATTTTTTTCATCTGATTGAAATTTCAAAACCAACAAAAACGTTTTGTATTATGTTCACTCCCTGCCTTGGAATCAAGGATTAACTTTACACTTGAAAATTTGGTACTTTTGTCCTAATTCTTCAGATATAAATACTATGAAATCAACGATATATATACTCGTATTAGGGTTATTAACCATTTGGGGATGTCAACCTGAAAAATCTCCCCAATCCTTAAATAGAAATCCCGAAGAGCTTGTTATTAGATTGGAAGCCGAACCGGATCAACTTAATCCACTTTTGAAGACCAATGCCTATGCTGCACAGGTATTAGAAGGGGTATTTTCCTACCTTTTAACCATTGACCATAATACGTTTGAATTACTCCCTTATGCAGTCAAATCACTGCCTCAAATAAATCCTATTGAAAGTGGACCTTTGAAGGGTGGATTGGCTTACACATTTGAAATTTTAGAAGAAGCCACTTGGGATGACGGAACTCCAATGACGGGTAATGATTATGTTTTTTCCCTTAAAGCTGCTTTACATCCAGAGGTTCCAGCCCAACACATAAGACCCTATCTTAATTTTATTAAAGACGTACAGGTAGATGATAGCAATTCTAAAATTTTCACTGTTTATACCGCAGAACCATATATACTGGGTCTTGCAGCAATTGGCAATTCAGTCCAGTTATTGCCTGCCCATCACTATGATCCAAATGGGTGGTTGACCAATATTCCATTTAGCGTTTTTACCGATGAATCTCAACTTAAAAAAGAACTTTCTAATAACAACAATCTTCACCAGTTTGCCACAGACTTTACAAGCGAAAAGTACAGCAGAAATCCAGCATCTGTTCAAGGCTCCGGACCTTATCGTTTAACCTCCTGGGAAGGTGGGCAGCAAATTACTTTAGAGCGAAAGAAAGATTGGTGGGGAG
The DNA here is from genome assembly GCA_964410725.1 of uncultured Saprospiraceae bacterium. Taxonomy (GTDB): domain Bacteria; phylum Bacteroidota; class Bacteroidia; order Chitinophagales; family Saprospiraceae; genus CALAZP01. The sequence goes on along the minus strand of CAYPID010000013.1, from coordinate 3,450 downwards.
ATCGGGCGTTGAATAAAAACCAGGCCCTCAGAGCATTGCCTCAAAAAATAATTTATAAACCTATAATTAATACAGGAACGGCCATTGCAGCTTTAAAATCTGAGGAAATAGATGTATTGACCAAAATAGACCCTGCCAACTTCAATGATCTTTTGAATGATGGCAACCTCAACCAAAAGTATCACTTTGAAACCCCATTGTCACTAGTTTATTATTTCATCGCCCTAAATACGCAGGATATTATTCTTTCGGACCGAGCAGTGCGACAGGCCATTGCGTATGCTATTGATATTGATGAAATAATAGATAAACTTTATAATGGTAATGCTCAAAGGACGATTTCACCGGTAATCCCATCAGCCAGTTATTACAACAGTAATATTGAACCTTACCCTTTCAATCCCAACCAATCAGAAAAATTATTAGAACAGGCTGGCTGGTCAGATTCCGATGGGGATGGTTACTTTGACAAAGTCATTCGGGGAAAAAAGGAAAAATTAGAAATTAGATTAGCTATTCCAGCCAATAGCGAAAATGCGCGGAATTTGGGAATACTTGTTCAAGACAATGCCAAATTAGCAGGAATTTCCATTGTACTAGAGCCTAAAGAAGGAGCTGTTCTATTGGCAGACTGGCGTAATAGAAGCTATCAAATGACCCTATCTGGAAGTACCATTTCACCTGATTTTTGGGACCCTAAACAAAGATTGCATTCCGAAGGAGATAACCGCACAGGATTTGGGAACCAGTATACCGATGACCTGATAGATGCCATTCGAATTACCCAAGATGAAAAAATTAGAACAGAAAAATATATGGAACTACAAGAAATCCTGCACGATGAAGTAGCACATATTTATTTGTTTGTCCCCACGGAGAGATTGGCCATACATAAAAGATATGAACCAGTGACTACTCCTCTAGCACCTGGATTTGTTAGTCATTTATTAAAATTAAGGGAATAAGTCTAATGCTCCGAATAACCCTAAAGCGGTTCCTACAATTTCTGCCAGGCCTTTTCACTATTTCTGTATTAGCATTTGCCCTAAATAGTTGGGCCCCGGGGGATGGAGCAGAAATATATCTCAATGCCATTTCTAAGGGAAACTTTAGATCGGAACCCGATGCTGAAAAAGTCTATTATGAGACCCGTACTTTTTTAGGTTTAGATCGCCCTTTATTTTATTTTTCAATTTCAACTTTAGGAGATTTACCTCCTAACTTGACTTTCAAAGACCGAGACATTCAAAAAACTGCCGAATTTCTGAGTGCTCAATTTAGAAATCCTGAGCCTGTAATTCAATACGCTAGTCATTTAATTGAATTAAAAAAAATCATATCAGAATATCAATTATCAGGAGATTTATACCGCACTAGTCGTTCCCTTTTCAACAATATCAAGAAGAATTGATTCTTCAAAATATAGAAAACTTAAACCATTGGATTGCTGAAAACCCAGAAATCCCAATCTTAAATCAAACCATAGATAATATCGGGAACAGTTTTCAAAAAATCAAGACATCTCCTGCTGCTAGATTACACTTTTTACCAACTATCACTTGGAATGGATGGGAAAACCAATACCACCTTTGGATCAGCAGTTGGATCAATGGTGGTGGAGGCATTTCTTTTGCCGACCTACAACCAGTTGGTAAAAAAATTCTTAAAGCCCTGAAATGGACTTTGATTTTAAATCTTGTATCTATTCTATTAACCTATCTCATAGCACTGCCATTAGGCGTATTAGGAGCTTATTACCGAGATTCTAAATTAGATAAAATACTCACAGTTACACTATTAAGTTGGTTTTCCATTCCAGGATTTTGGATGGCTACTTTGGCTATTGTCTTTTTGACAACTCCAGAGTATGGTTTTGACCTTTTCCCAACTATGGGCACTGGTAATATAGATCCTAACATGAACTGGTGGACTAAACTTCAAATCAGAATTCACCATTTGACGCTTCCCGTTATCTGTATGACCTACGGATCCCTGGCTTTTACCGCCAGACAAATGAGACAATCTATGGTGCATGAACTTGATAAAACTTATATCAAATTAGCTAAAACAAAAGGATTAACTGATGGGCAAATTATTATTCGCCACGCCTTACCGAATGCCCTTTTTCCCATCTTAACCATGTTTGGCGGCATCCTTCCTTCCCTTTTAGCCGGTTCCGTAGTGATTGAATATATATTTAATATTCCAGGAATGGGCAAACTAATGGTTGATGCCATCTTCGGAAGAGATTGGCCCGTGGTCAACTCAGTGCTTATGATAGCTGCATTTTTGACCATGGTGGGAATCCTAATATCTGATTTACTGTACTATTGGGTAGATCCCAGAGTAAAAATGGGTGAAAAATGAAACTGATATATGGGTTATATTTTTTAATATTTATTGCCGTGACAGGTGATTTTATTGCCAATGAAAAGCCTATATTCATCGAAGTGGATGGTCAAAGCTACTTCCCCATTTGGTCCGACCGACTGCCACCAACATTAAAATCTCGAAGAGATCAAACCTGGGAAGACCTTCCTTACTCCAAAATCATCAGGCCCCCTATTCCCTATTCATATCATACTATAGACCGCGATAACATGGGGTATAAAAGTCCTTTTGGACCACAAAATGTGACCTCCCCCCGCTATTGGCATTGGATGGGCACTGACGGTCTGGGAAGAGATATAGCGGCAGGAATAATAAGTGGAACCAGAACAGCCCTTTTAGTAGGACTGATAGCTATGGGGATTGCGGCGCTCATTGGGATCTTTTTGGGAGCAATAGCTGGATACTATGGTAACGAAGGATGGGAAGCCCAAAGAGGAATATCAATAATGGTCACCATCGGAGTGGTATTTGCTTTTTTAACGGGCTTCTACAGTCGCAGATATTGGATTTTGCAAGAAAGTTCTACCGCCAATTGGTTGATAAGTTGGTTGATTTTTACTGGAATAGTATTGCTCTTTGCAGGAATAGGTTTGCTTATCAATCGAATTTCTTTTTTTTCAAAAAAAATAGCAATTCCCCTGGATACCTTGATTTTAAGATTAATAGAAATCGTTAATTCCATTCCAACCTTATTGCTTTTACTTTCCCTTTTGGCCATCATTAATCAGCCAAGTTTGCTTACCATCATGGGAATTATTGGTTGCTTGGCATGGACTGGAATCGCTCGATTTACAAGAGCAGAATTTTTAAGAATTAAAAACCTTCCTTATATAGATGCCGCGCGAAATCTCGGATTTTCAGATTTTCGCATCATGTTTAAGCACATACTCCCCAATGCGAGTACCCCGATTATGGTTTCCCTCTCATTTGGAATCGCTGGAGCAGTCTTATTAGAAGCCTTTCTCTCATTTTTAGGAATTGGTATCCCTCCGGAAAAGGTAACCTGGGGATCAATGCTCAATTCAGCCAGAAATTACTTTCCAGCTTGGTGGATGGCCA
>CAYPID010000012.1:52959-55481 GCA_964410725.1 uncultured Saprospiraceae bacterium | reverse complement strand
GGGATTAAAGTGCAAAGAACTCCATTCCACTGCAACCATTAATATCCTAGCTTCGGGATTTTGCAGGGCGATTAATTGAGCCAACCTCCAACCGTGGAGGGAGGCATAGCATCCCATAAAATTTACCGCATATCGATTGACCTTTGTGCTTAATCCCAATTTCTCTGCTAAAACGGTTTCCAATCCTGGGGCTAAAACACCTGTGCAACTGATGGCAATGATATCAGTGATGCCAGCTGCATCCATTTTCGAATTCCTCAAGCACCCTTGCGCTACGTGCGTTCCAATATCCGGAACTAATTTTTGGTATTCCACCATTCTCCTTTTAGTCGACGTTGGAGTTGGAGCAGTAAGAACCTCTTCAAAATTGGGTAAAAAAGTCCTTTTGTTGGAAATACTACCCTCGCGAGCTAAGTCTAGATATTTGCTGGAAAAAGGGCTTGAAGGTGCTGCATGGGATAGAATTTTAGCCATTTGTTCATGGTCAAAAACATATTGGCCTGGAAGTGTGGAAATGGCTTGAATAAAAGGCATACTAATCAATACCCCTTAATTTTTTCCAACATACCTTCTATTGGCAAACCGGATGATAATATTTCTACGACAAATTCAATACTGGTTAAGAAGGTCGCGAAAAATTCTGCAAAAGCTACCTCCTCCATGGGTGCTCCCTTAGACACCACAGCATAATACCTCAATTCCATTTTACCTTCTGAATTGAGTAGTATCTTACCTAAAGCCATTTTTTGATTTAATGCATTGCATAAAGTTTCCTGAGCTTCTTTACCGAAGGAAAAGGCCCTCAATTCTATGAAAAATTGCATGATTTCTATAGCCTGATAATGGTCCTCGGGAATCGGGACAAAACTGATTTGAACTTGAATCTCACCTATGCTGGCCACTAATATATTTAAAGAAGCTTCATTTTCTGCTTCAATTAATCGAGTGGGAACATTACTATTGGACAAATGCTTTTCGTAGAGCATTAGCCTGGCCAATTGGCTGTTATTGGTAAAGTCATTGGGGATCATCCTCTTCCTGATTTCATGCTTTTAACTAAAAGACTAATTTGACCTTTTACTTCCTTTTTATTAGAGTAGTTGGTTTTATACAAGACTTCCGTAGATACCCCAGTAGCCTTAATTATGGATTCAACACCTTTTAATCTATCTATTTTTTCACTATAAATATTATTAATTAAAGAATCATCAACCTCTTCAGCCTTTAATAACATATAGATTGTCTTGGTGTGATTTATATATTCTTTTTCTTTATTTTTACTAGACCGATTCTTATTTCCCCCTAACCATCCTTTATCTCTAACCTTACTTTGTATGAATTTAGAAGCACTAAATGCACCATCTGTACCTGCTGCCACTCCTTTGAGCGCTAAAGCAGTTATTCCTCCATCTGCTGGAAAAAAAGAAGCTATTTCACTCGAAATCTTTATAATAGAGTTCGCTATCTTTCTGTTTCCAAAAACTTTTCTTTTTTGGTTGATTTCCTCCATTTTGCTACCCAATTCGTAGCTTTTGATAGCCATATAAAATTCTTGAAAGGAAACATTTGATGGCAAATTAAAACGGCTATTTGCCTCTGCCTGTTCTATAGGAGAATTAGCAATTTTATTTAACTCTTCCATTTTACCAGGTTTAATCCTCAAATAAGTTATTCTGCTCCCCATCTTCCCTCTTTTTTCTTTCCCAAAAAACGCTGGAAGTGCTTTTTCCGGTAAATCACCAAAAATCGAAACAAGTTGAGCTTTATATTTTTCTGAGACACCTGACATTTCTTCAACAGAAGATTTGGCTTTAAAAGAATTATAGGCGTTAATTATAATATCGCAAGCCGAAATAGCGATACTTAGTCCTGGAATCACCGAGAGAACCATAGGATTTGCAAATCCTGAAGTATATTTAATGATGTTATTTGCCAAATCAAATCCAGATTTAATGGCATAAATAAATTCTCTTGAACCTTCTAATGCTTTTATTCCTTCTTTTGTCTCTGCGGCCTCGTACATTTTAGCAATTCCCTTTATCGTGGAAAAAATAAGAGAAATTGAAGATCCAACAGCAGCCACAATTTGACCAGAGGCTTGTTCAGCAACTGCGTTTTCATCACCTGTTTCAATTATTCTATTTTCGGTTTCTTCACTAGTTCCATCAAAGTACTCTATGCCGGAAACTGAGGTGGAAACAACACCACCAAGTGTATTACCATAACCAGCTGCTTTTTCCCCAGTTGTTTTTCCTGATTCTATATCTTGCCATAAATCATTTGAAGCTAGAATAGAACTAGAAGCTGCTGCCATTCGAATAAGGCCCTTGTTTTTCTCTATCTCTTTTAAAAGCCCCGCATCAATATATGGTATAGGACTGATTTCTCCTTCCCGAACCCCACCCATTTCTTCTTCTAGAGTTTCTAAAGTAACAACCATATCTGATTCCTCCGACATCGCATTACTCCTGGAACGAGTACCCCCCTCCGACATCGCATTACTCCTAGAACGAGTACCCTCC
>CAYPID010000012.1:21069-52859 GCA_964410725.1 uncultured Saprospiraceae bacterium | reverse complement strand
CCGACATCGCATTACTCCTAGAACGAGTACCCTCCTCCGACATCGCATTACTCCTGGATCGGGCAGGCATTTCCATTGCCGCAGATGCTAAACTTTCTACAGATTCCGAATCTGCACTAGAAACCGCTTGCCTGGTAGGTTCTTCCGCCTTGACTGTATCATCTCCCATTGGTAATGGATTTTCTTAAAACTAATGAATTCCCCACAAAAACCCTTCATTTTCCATAAAAAATAATAGGGTCAAACCTATATTACTGCACCAACTGGAAATGTGATTCATCTTCATAGTCCGCTTAAAAGAGGCCTCCTGCGGATCGTTCCAAGCAACTTTAATCCAATTAGCAAAATAAATGAACACGGGTGTTAACGCAATTACCATAATGCAACTTCCCATCCAAAAATTCACTAAATAAACCTTAAAATACCACAGCCACCCAATGCCCAAGAGCGCAAAACAAATACTAGAAAAAATGAAAGTTCCTTTGATACCCAGCAATCGACTCAACGTCATTACCCCATCCTTTTCATCTGCTTGGTGTTGATAAATTTGAGTTAGCGGATATCCCGCTCCTATCATCAAAAAAGACAAAAAACCACCAGTAATCCATTGTCCCATATCCCCGATTGACCCTCCCAAAAAAGCTACCATAGCATAAACTCCAGTCCCCTGTAACAGCGCCACTGAAATGAAACCTATTACGGGGTATTGTTTCAATCTTATACCTCTATAACTGTATGCTCTTGAGATGAGAATATAAATTATCAAAACTGTTGCAGTAGCATTACCCAAAAACAACACGGCTAATAGTCCTGCCACAACATCCATAAAGTTAGCTGTCCAAAAGAGCCCCTTAGTAGCTTCTGGCGGATACTCCAAGCCCCCTATACTGCCTTCATCCTGATCCATATAACTGTTGTAAGCATTGCTAGCCGGGTAAACCAAAAAGTGTAAAATAGCCAACAATAGCCACCACTCTTTAGAATACAAAGGGGAATAATGGAAAACGGAGGCAAATAAAAAGACAGGTAATAAAAAAAAGCTGAAAGGGAATCTTAAATGAAGAAGGATAGCCCGCATGGTTATTGTATTAGCTCCTTCAACCACGCCCAAAGCTGTTCGGGCCATTTTTCCAATTGGGCTTTATTCCAAGCTAAAGCATACCCATGCCCCCCATACGGATAAATGTGCATTTCAGTAGGAACTCCATGTGCAATCAAGGCTTCGTAAAACAGCAAACTATTAGCGACAGGTACCGCTCCGTCATCTCCTGAATGAAATAAAAAAGTAGGCGGAGTCAGTTCCGTCACCCTCATTTCATTAGAGAACCTACTAACCATCTCCTCAGAAGGCACATCCCCCAATAAGGAAGTTTTCGATCCCTGGTGGGTAATCCCCTCCCGCATAGATATCACTGGATAACCTAAAATCATAAAATCGGGTCGAGCACTTAAGTCATCAATTTCATCACCTGCAAAAGTATTGGGGTCGTTGAAATGGGTACCTGCAGTACTGGCCAAATGCCCACCTGCAGAAAATCCCATAATTCCAATTTTATTAGAATCAATCCCCCACTCTTCCGCTTGGCTTCGTACTAACCGAATGGCTCTTTGCGCGTCTTGTAATGGCACTTCGTAACTATTGACCACCGAGGCTGCATCTGGCAACCGATACTTTAATACAAAAGCAGTTACCCCCTTGGCGTTGAACCACTTCGCGATATCAGTCCCTTCCCATTCATAAGCTAAAATCCGGTACCCCCCACCTGGACAGATGATGACAGCAGCATCAGAGGCTGAACTATTGGAGGGTCTGAACACTTCCAATGTGGGTTTTTGAACTTTAGCAATTCTCAAAATACCGTCAAAAGTCCTCACCTCTTCTTCATCCGATGCCCGGTAATTGGGCATTTGATCTCCCCAAATTGGTAAAACTTGGGCATGCTGGCTGATTAATTCCCCATTGAAACGAATTAAACAAATCGCCAATATTGCTAATTTTATTTTCATTATGCTTCTATTAAGTCGGCTAATAATTGATCCATTTCCCGCTCTGAAGTATCGTAATTCGTAATACAAGCTCTCAAGGCATTTACCCCATTGGTGCGGTAAACAGAAATCCAGGCGTTTCCCTTATGAATTACTTTTTGGACCAATTCCAATGCCTTATTGGAGTCTTCTTCTAGGGAAGTATTCCCAAAGGTAATCACCGGAAGATCCGTTTGATTATATAAGGTCCAACCTTTAGCTACCAACTTTTCGCGTAACATTTTACCTTTGGCAATTTGCCCATCTACCAACTGCTCAAAACCCTCCCAACCATAAAATAGTAACGCCATATAGAGTTTTAATCCTATGAAACGCCGGGACCACTGCAAACTATGAGCGAAGGGGTCTACCACTCCTAATTGCTGCGCTTCTTTCGGCATATAATCTGCTGTTATACTGAAAGTTTGACTCAAAATATCAGGATGCCTCGTAATGAATAAACTACCTCCCATAGGGACTGATAACCATTTATGGGCATCAAAAGTGATTGAATCTGAATGTTCAATCCCTTTGAGCAAAGAGCGATAGGTCTTACTGACTATTAATGCCCCTCCATATGCTCCATCCGCGTGCAACCAAAATCCATATTTTTCTTTCAATGAATGAATCTCTTCAATTGGATCGATATTCCCTGTTCCGGTAGTTCCCATAGTGGCCACCACCATCAAAGGAACGATTCCAGCCGCTTGATCTTTTTCAATTTGCTTCTCAAGTGCCTCTATATCCATCTCCAAATCAATAGTTGGAATTTCTCGTACGGATTGATACCCCAATCCACAGACCCCTGCAGCTTTGGTAATAGAATGATGCACTTGAGCTGAGCAGTAAACCGCTACAGGCTTTTGAATGGCCAATAGTCCATCAGAGGCATACTGAGGAAAACGATGATTTAACGCACAAAGTAAGGCCGTATGGTTGGCCTCAGCTCCACCTGAACAAAAGGTCCCATCAATGGAATCCTCCGAATATCCAAATCGCTTCCCAAAAGCCACCAAAAGGGATCGTTCGACTTCTAAAGCAAATGGAGAGTGACTCCAAGCCGCTAATTGGGGATTGAAAGCTGCGGTAAGCGTATCTCCTAATATTCCTGCAAAAGAGGCTTTAGGATTGTATAAACCAAAATACCCAGGGTGTGTCGTATGCAACATGTATTGTGTCATTCCATTGACCACGTGGTCAATGGCCTCTTTTGCCGAAGGCGTCCCTTCTACCTTTATAAAGGATCTGATTTCGTCAATATTAAGTGGAGGAGCTACTGCCCTGCTACCAATCTTTTCGAAATGATGCTCGATACTTTGAATCACCTGTTCCCAAAGGGCTGCTCTTTCTGCTGCTGTAAAATCCATATTTAAGTAAAAAATGCAATGATTAAAATGGTCCCTGAAACTATTAATATAAGGATACTGTATAAAAACCCAGTAAATATTAGTTTGAAAATCGTTCTAATCCAACCGTAGCCAAATAATTGGACTGCGCCGAGGTAAGTCATAATAGGCAGTAATAGGAAAAGGCTCCAAAAACTTTGATTGGTTTGCTGCGGCCAAATTAAATGCAACGCCATCACCACGGAGGCCAAGAAGAATAGCACCGTATGTTGGTTTAAGGCAAACAGGAAATGAGAAATATAGAATTTTTTATTCCTTCGGAAAAAAAGCCAAAAAATAAAGCCTAATATGGGCATTAAAAAGAATAATGACCATGATATATAGTTGGAGAATTTTTCAAAATAAGCTGAAGGATTCTGGGCAATGTTGTTGAATCTATTGACCAATTCTTCCGAGCTAATGTCCCTTTGGGTATTACCAATACTTAAATGGATGCCATCTGAATTTTTACTGCTATCTAAAATAATTGGTGCCAAAGAATCTGAATTTAAAAGTATTTCCTCACCAATATTTTGGTTAATTTCCTTGATCAGACTATCTGCATTAGCTTGATGTTGCATAGAATCAAGTACTGAGGCTGCTTTTCCCAATTGTCCTCCAATGGCGCCATTGGTTTGAAAAAACCGACTGGTCACTACATTGAGTAAAATGAAAAAGATAAAACTCACAAATAAATAGAGCCTAAAGGGGGGCATGTATCGGACATTCTTACCTTCCACATAATTCGTAATGAGTTGTGAAGGCATAAAAAATGTCGCTAATATGGTCTTCCAAAACCGGGTATCAAAAGAAAAGACATCGGTCAACAAATCTCTGACTAAGGAAAGCAATGGCCTTTCATAATCCTTAGTGGATTGGCCACATTGAGGACAGAAGTTTCCAGTAAATTCTGTAGTACAATTTCTACAGGACCGGACGGTGCTTTCTTTCATTTTTTTTCTTTAATCTACCTTAAATTAACATTATCCTCTATTTATTTCGATGAAATCAATAATAAAAACGAAAAAGAAGGCAGGGAAATAGACTGATTAGTTGGGTATAGGGTGTTGGACCACAAATCCAATAATTGGGAAGAATAATCAATAATAGATTCGAGTTGGATCATCTTTGGTTCAGCGGTAAAATTAAACAAGCAATCGACCCTCTTTTCAGCTTTATATCTTTGGAATCCTGCAATCCCATTAGATAAATGATGATGCCATTGAATATTACTACAGTCTTGGAAAACGGGATGAGCTTTCCTGATTTCAATCAGTTGTTGGGTCTTCAAAAAAAGCTGGTTTTCTATAGTCCCAGTCAATCCTGCTAATTTGTTTTTTTCCCAATTGATGACCGGTCGATGCATCCACCGATTGTCGTAATTTTTCGAAGAGTCCTTAAGGTAAGAATAATCGTTAGTGTATCCCACCTCATCTCCATAGAAGAGCATAGGCAAACCACCGATAAAGAAGGAATGGGCCTGCATGAGAATAATTTTATCAATGGCCGTTTGTACTCCGGAATAATCGTGTTCCTGAATGGCTTTCTCTAATCCACAAAGTGCTGCCAAACTTCCACTGATTCTGGCGTCACCCGTTTTAGGATTTACAGAAAATAGAGCGCCTTTGGAAGGACTTCCAGGGAAAATACCTGAATAGTATTCTTTTAAATATTGTCGATGTAGATAGGGATCCTTTCCCGCCTTTTTGATGGAGTCATCTTCATAGCCCAAACCGATATCATCGTGACAGCGCGTATAAGTAATCCAAGATGCCTCCGGAGGTTTGCCCCCTAAAACTTCCTGTGCTTCCAGCATTACTTGGGTTTCTCCCGTAGCCAACATATCCCATTGCAGCGCCATTTGGGTAGCATTGTAGGCAAAATGGCACTCCCTACCCCGGTAGGATCCTTCACCAAAATATTTCATAATGTCTTTTGGTGCAACAATGGCTTCCCCCAGCAAGGCCATGCCTGGAGCAACCAAATCTACGCCCACTCTGATTAATTGTAAAATTTGATGAGCTTCAGGTAAATTTTGACCACTAGTCCCCTTTTCCTTCCAAATGAATGCAGGGGCATCTAACCTGAGTACATCTACCCCCAAATTCGCATAAAAGAAAATATGCTCTAACATAGCAGCCAATACCAAAGGATTGGAATAATTCAAATCCCATTGGTACTGATGAAAAACCGTCATGACCCATTTTTGAAGCTCGGGTAAATAAGTAAAACTTCCAGGTGCACTTTCGGGAAAAACATCAGGCATGTGGGCTTCGTAGGCTTCAACTTCCTCTTTTGAATCCAGAAAATAAAAGAACTTCTGATAGTAGGAATCTCCTTGTCTGGCTTTTTGGGCCCATTCGTGATGATGGGAAGTATGGTTAAGGACGATATCCAACATAAGATACATCTCCCGTTCTCCTAGTCGATCAATTAACTCTTTTAGGTCCTTCAAATTTCCAAACTTGGCATCGACCTTCCTAAAATTCGATACCGCATAACCTCCATCGCTTTCGTGAGGCGGACTTTCAAACAAAGGCATTAAGTGTAAAAAGTTAACTCCCAAATGTTCTAAATAACCCAAATGTGTAGGAATATTCTTTAGTTGACCTGCAAATCGATCCACATACATACTCATACCCACCAAGCGATGATCGGCAAACCAATTGCCTAATTGAGCTTTTTGTCGATCGCGATCTTGCCACTTTTGAGGTCGTTGGGCTTTCGCCTCAAAAACAACCTCTAGTAGTTTACCGAATAAATCGCCTTTATTTTCTAATCCTCCATACAACTGGTCGAAAAGAGAAATAAAATCGGGAATTTTAGTTTCCCATTCCATTTTAAACTTTAAATCAACTGTAGAGGCATTTTGGCGATATACCGCTTCAGCCACCTCCCTGTAGAATGCAATTCCATCCATACTGCGCCAAATATTTAGTGACCACCCGCTAAGGTGAGTGAATCTTCAGCCTCAGGATTATCTTTCTTCATAGTTAGGGTAGTCAAACCAGCTATGAGGAGAAGAATACCCCCAAATACAATTGCCATTCTTGGATCATTTCCCAGAAAATTTCTGGAGATAAAACCAAAGGTTATAGTTTGCAGTATCATAGGAATCACAATCATCATGTTTATGATCCCCATATATACCCCGTAACGCTCTTTAGGTATATCATTCACTACCATTAAATAAGGAACCCCCATCATCGAAGCCCAGGCAATCCCAAATCCAGTCATTGGAACGAATAGCAAGAATTTATTATCGATAAAAGGGAAAAATAATAATCCTATTCCCGCAAGGAGCAGGCAGTAAAAGTGCACGTTTCTTGGACTGTACTTCTTAGCCCATCCGACTAAAAGAAAGGCAGACAAAAAGGTAACTATATTATACCATCCATTCACTAAACCCGCCCATCCTACGGCTTCTTCAAATAAGCCCTTATTGCTCATAGGGGTGGTATCCCATACGGATAAAGCAATACTTTTAGCGGCATTTTGCCAATAGCAAAATAAGGCATACCATTGAAAAAGATAGACCAATGCGAGTTTCCACATAATTTTAGGCATATAAAAGATCGCATTAACAATTTCAATATTTTGAGCAAAGGCCACTCTAGTCCAGGAGGTTTCCTCCATTTTCCGAAGGATTAATTTTAAAAGTCCTTTTTTGAAAAGGGAGGGGATTATCAAAAGTGCAAAAACGGTATAGGCAATTAAAGAGGTAATAATCGAAAGGAAAAATTGAACAGCTGGATGAGGCAGATCTTTATTTTTCTCTCTTAAGTTGACCAATTCTTCCTCTGAAGGTGGGATCTCATCCGTTTTGGACATACTCCACAAAACCGATCCAATAGAACATACCGTTCCCAAAAAAAAAGAAGCATAGACCCATATTGGCAGGGAACCCATAGTGCCGGGCACAAATTTTTGAAAAGCAAATAAGGATATATTAGCCAGGGTAATACCTAACCCGGTAAAGAAACTTTGAGAGAGGTAGCCGATGCCAAACTGTTCTTTAGGTAATTTATCGGCAATTAAAGCTCGATACGGTTCCATGGCGGTATTATTGGCCGCATCTAATACCCACAGCAATCCGGCCGCCATCCAAAGGGAACTACTGAATGGATAAAGGAAAAGGGTAATGCTACAAAACAAAGCCCCTATAAAAAAGTAGGGTTTTCTTCGTCCAAATTTGGGACTCCAAGTGTTATCGCTCAGTGCCCCAATAATCGGTTGAATCAATAATCCAGTCATAGGCCCAGCCAGATTGAGAATCGGAATCTCATCTGGCATGGCCCCTAACATATCATAAATCGGATTAACTGCGCTTTGTTGCAATCCAAAGCTATACTGGATGCCAAAAAAACCAACATTCATGTTGATGATTTGGCTTATAGATAAGGTTGGTTTTTTCATCGAAAGCTATTGAGAAAACAGTCGATGAATATAACATAATAACCTTGCTAATTAAAATGGTTTGTGGTTAATTTCTCCGGAACCACTGATCCGAGATTTGATCTTAGGTTGACCGCCATAAATCACATCTCCAGAACCAGAAATACTAACATCTAAATAGGATTCCACATCTAATTTAACGTCTCCAGAACCTGATATTTGTACTCTTGCATTTTTACAATTGAAGTCGCTTCCTCCAATGGAACCACTTCCTGAGATAGATAAATCAGCCTCTTCACATTGGCCGCTTAATTCGATATCACCCGATCCACTTACTCGACTGTTTAAATCTGCACATTCCAATTGCATATCTATATTTCCAGATCCACTGACCATGACGGTTAAGTCTCCTCCTGTCCTAAAGACTCCCCTTCCGGTAATATCTCCAGATCCACTAACATTAATCTCTTTTAAATCTGGTACTGTGATAAATACGTTAAATTGCGACATATTGCGCACCCGCTCTTCAAATTTAATTTTCCACTCTTGGTCATCGACCTCCGTATTCAAAACCTCGATTAAATTGGCCTGTCCCTCAACCTCTACCTTCTGAGAAGGTCCCTGCTCCAAAAATACATTACCACTGATCATCAAAGAGAAGGCGTTAAAATCATCTATTTTCAGGGTTTTTCTCACCAATGGACCTTCCCCCTTAATTTGAGATCCCCACTGACCCGATACCGTGCAAGAGAAATTCAATAAAAGACCAATCATTAAGCCTAAAGCCAGTAAATTTTTCATAATTGTTTTTTGGTTTAAGGACACCAACTCTAAGCAATGGTTGCGCCTTAAAGCTCCTTTAATAATTTTTCAATTATAGGAGCATTCCTGCTTTTGGTCCACCCTTGACTGTAATTGGCAGCTATGGTAGCATGGAGTGAAGGGAAGTAAACCACTTCTGTCCCCCAATATCCCGAGTGTACCCAACCTTCTAATCCATTAATTTCCACCCTATAAATACCCAATCTATAATCCATTCTCGGTTTTTCTTCATATTCATAAGGCGCCAACATGGTATCTAAAGTGGACTTTTGTTTAAATATTTCTTCATTAAACAAGGCCTGAAAAAAATTAGCGATATCCTTAGTAGTTGCTATCAATCCTCCTCCACCGTAATAATCTATAGTTGGGCTGAATTCGTAAGTATCCATTCCGTCTCTAGTATATTGGTGAATTCGTCGATCTTCGCGCTCATCTTCTACCCAGGTATTGTTTAACTCCAATTCTGACAGCCCTAACAATTCTTCGAAACTATCCCCCATACTTTTACCAGTATGGCGCTCCATAATTTCAGCAAGTATTAAATAACCAGTATCCGAATAACTAAAAACCGCTCCAGGTTGACCTAAGGGTTCCCCCCATTCTGTAGCAGCTATAATCTGTTCTTTCCGAGTCCAATGGTATTTAGGTTCTTGAATGATTTTACCGAAAAAATTAGGGGATTGGGTATGATCGTATAATCCACTGGCATGTCTCAACAGATGTCTAATGGTTATTTTATCCGGTGCATAAGCTCCCTTCTTTAAGATCTCAATATATTCTGAGCTCAGATGATTTTCAATGGGGTCATCCAAATCTAAAATACCATCTTCCCATAATCTCAGAATAGAAGCCGCTACATAAGTTTTGGTAACACTGGCGATTCTAAACTGATCATCGGGTTGCAGTCGATCTTGTTCTTGAATATCGTTAATGCCCGCTGCTCCACTCCAGGAAATGCCTTTGGATGGATACTCCACGTGTACCAAAATCCCTGGCATGGAATCCACTACTTCTCCATCTAAAATAGACTGATATAAAGAACCCGGGACCGTTTGACTCGTGGAAGGGGTTTCCCCACAACCGGCCAAGTATATGGTTCCTATTATTAAGGTGAATTTTAAAAATTGCATGTTTCCCACTTTTAAATGAGGCGGCAAACTACAATTTTTATCTCTTTTGAAAAACTCTTATGTAATCAATAAACATTCGCTGAGGAAATTTGGTGGTGGCATCTGGTGATCCAGGCCAATTTCCCCCTACTGCAATATTCATGATGAAGAAAAATGGAGCGTTAAATCGATAGGCGGCCCCTTCAATAGAGGACTTGGTCACTTCGTGAAAAGGTTCATCATCCAGCAACCAAACCACTTTATCTTCTTCCCACTCCAAACTAAAGACATGAAAGGCATCGGAAAATTTTGATCCTGAGAGTTCATATTCTCCAGTGCGGTAAGTTGAAAAGCCTTGACCCTCGGCCCCCCAATGTGCAGTTCCATACAAAGTAGAGGGCAAATGACCTACCAATTCCATAATGTCCAATTCTCCGCAAGCTGGCCATCCTACCTCATCGATATTATCGCCTAACATCCAAAGCGCTGGCCATATTCCCTGCCCTTCAGGCAATTTAGCCCGAATATCAATCCTGCCAAACTGAAAGGATTGTTTGCCTTTACTCACCAACCTAGCAGAACTGTAAGAAGCTCCGCCTGAAGGCTTGTTAGTGGCCTCAATGACCAATTTACCCGTGTTGATAAAACTGTTATCGCTCGAGGAGGTATAGTTTTGAAGTTCATTATTGCCCCAACCATTTGCACCTAATTCATGTGTCCAATTATCACTATCAATCGCGCTTCCTTCAAATTCATCCGCCCAAATTAACTCCATACCCTCGTAAGACTCATTTGAAACATATCCGGCCTCATCAATATATAGAAAAGCATCATCATTTCGGATTATTCCAATGGCCGAAGAAATTCCCAATGTCGCATTGATAGGATTAGAAAGCACTACCTGAAATTCTTCATTGTCTTCCTTTATCGTATCTCCTTTTACTTCGATGGATAAATAGGCTTCGACTGTTCCAGGAGTTAAAGTTAAGGTTCCCGAAGCTGCTGTGAAATCTTCACCTTCGGTTGCACTGATTTCTTTGGTTTGAAAATCCACAGAAACTTCTACAGATGTGGGTTCAGATAACCGTATAATAAAATCAAAATTGGCTGTTTCGCTTCCCTCTACTTGCGCATCCCCTTCAATACTTATCCTTGGAGTGACTGTGGGAGTGTCAGGTTCTTCGATAACCTCGCAAGATGAAATTAAAATTACCCAACCTAAAATTCCGTATTTAAACATAGTCTAGTTTTGCTTATTTAAAATAACCAACGCGCCAATGACACCAGGAATCCAACCTGCTAGCGTAAGAATAAAAACAATAACGATAGAACCACAACCTCGATCGTAAACCGCCAGTGGTGGAAAAACAATACTCAGAATTACCCGGAAAAGGCTCATAATTTCTTTTCTAATCTATACACTTTAATCCGCTTATCAGTTTTGGATTTGTAGCTTGAAATTAATTCTTTTTTGGTATTCAGTATGGTTTTCAACTTAAAATTCAAATCTTCCATCACTTGATTGCGTACTCTCATGTTGTGAGAATAATTGTGTTCAGGATTTTCGACAATATTTAAAATGTCTGTAGAATCGACTTCTTCGTGACTCAAAAGTTGGTGTAAAATTTTAGATTCTTGTAAGGAAATTGGAAATTCTTTACCCCTGTAAATCAATGCCCCTTCATTTAAACTGAGTAAACTTGTCCACTCGACTTCTTTGCCTTTCTTGCTTTTTTTCCAGTATCGATAGAAAGGGATTAGGAGCAATAGCCAAAATAGATGAATCCAATGCGGGATTTCTTTTTTAAATAATGGGGATACTTCCAGAAACTCCCCATAAAAACTCTTTTTGGAAACCTTCACAATTTTTATGTATTCAGAGCTATGTGGCACTATTTTAAATAGAATTAAAGCATCCTTATACGGTATAATCGGGCTATCAAACTTGATATGATTATTGAAAGAGTTTACTGCAAATTTCTTAATGTTATTTTCCTTAACATTTATCAACATTCTGCTGGCCAGCATAAATAATATTTCATCTCCTATTTGTTTGCGATCTAAATTTAGAATATCTGGATTTTTTTCTAAAAGTGAAGGCATTCGTTTCCAACTCCTTTCATTCATATTAAACCGATAGATATCGGTGACAAACTCACTCCTTTCCAAAAGGTCATAGGTCATGGTAACCCCTCCAACGAAATACACCATCTCATTTTCTGGGTAAACCTGAGCGGACATCATTCCCGGAGGATTTTCATCAGATGCCTTCGCCAATAAGACTTCCCATTCTTTGGAGTTCCAATCGTAATAGGCAATGAAATTTCTCAACGACCAAAAACCATACCCTCCAAATCGATAAATGGTATCCCCCTTGGTAAAAACAGAAGATCGGATCCACATCCTATGATTAAAGGAATTATCTATGCGTTTAAGCGTTTGATGTCCATCAAATTCTAATACCAGTCCTCCAATAGTATGCACAAAATAAATACCCTTTGGCAACACCACAGGGAAGAACTCATAAATACTTATAATATCTTTCCCTTCAATAATAAGCGGTTTGGAATCTTTTAAAGACAAATCCTCCGCATCAAATATTTTGATGGAATCCCGTTCAAAAATCATTAGGCTATCCCCTACCAGCAACTGACGGGAATGGACATCAATTAAAATGTCTTCTTGTCCAAAAACCAACTGAGCCCAGGATACAATACTTATTAATAGCAGATATTTCTTCACAGAATGTTTGGTTTTTCCTAAAAAAAATACTCTCAATATATTATCAGTATTATTTTTTACAGAAAAGTTCTAACATTGTATCGAACATAATGACAACCGCAGAGGGAGAACAATTTCTGTAGGTTTTAAGTGTTTTCAGAAAAGGAATCTCTTGTAGAGGTTCCTTTCTTTATTGCACTATAAACAGCTGCGAAAATACTGTTTTTTCCACATATATTGTTAAGACGTATGTCCCTTTTGCCAAATCAATTACAGAAATATTGTTTTCAGTCAGTCGCCCACCTTTTAACTTAACCCCGTATAAATTATTTATTTGATACCCCACATAGTCATTATTCAGGTCCAGTAAACTTTCCAATTGAATTTCTTGAATTACTGGATTGGTTCGTATTTGAATATTTAAAGGTTCTTTAGTTTGGCCTTCCCACCTATTGACCAATCCCTCAGGCTCAATAATATGGGGAGTTCTTAGCCAAACCACCTCATCTCCTGAAGTAGTGGAGTTGTCATTAGTTACCAATCCAGCTGCATAAAAGGCTACGGGCTCTGCTCCATCTTCTGGAGCTACCCATGGAATATACCACACGCTGTCATTCAATGGTCGAGTATGTTCGACGTATTCAAATTGGTCATTGTACAAACTAACTTTTCGAAGAAATTCTGGAAGGTCACCAAATGTGCCAGCATTCGTCATTTCCGATTCCTTTAAGGCCACCATCTGAAATCCATATTGTACCCCTTCCCCATTATGTTTGAATGCAATTTTAATCAAATATTCTTCACCTGGTTGGTAAGCTCCCACGGCTACAGAGTCTTTCAAAACTTCAAAAGCAATCGCTCCATCAAAATCCCCCCCATAATGACAACTGGAACAAGTACTGTTTAACGCAATCGGTGAACCTGTTCTATCTCTTCTTTGCGTAATACCAGGCCCACTGCTATTTGCCAGTCCAAATATCAATACCCCCAAAAAAAAGATGGTTATCCTCATTCTTGATTTATTTTAGTGATTCCCGCCATCCATTTTCTTCATATATGTCAATAAATTGTTGATCCAACTCTGGTCCATCTTTATACAACACCCTTAATTCATCTAGGTCTTTTTTCAACTGGGCTACAATCCCCGCATACTCAGGATCTTCATATACATTATTCAACTCCTGTGGATCTTTCTTTCTATCGTACAATTCCCATTCATCCACATCGTCGTAAAAATGAGCCAACTTATACTCCATAGTCACAATGCCATAATGCCTTTTTACCATATGAACAGCAGGGTACTCATAATAATGATAGTACACCGCCTCCCTCGTCCACATCTGATCATTACCCTTTAACAAAGGTATCAAGCTTTCCCCCTGCATATCTGCTGGAGCTGCAATTCCTGCTGCTTCTAAAAAGGTCTGGGCAAAATCTAAATTTTGGACCATTTGTTCATTGGTCGTCCCCGGTTCAATAACGTGAGGCCATCTGATTAATAAAGGAGTCTTGAAAGATTCGTCGTAAATAAATCGCTTGTCATACCAACCGTGCTCTCCCAAGTAAAAGCCTTGATCAGAAGTGTACACCACAATCGTATTCTCGGCTAATCCAGATTCATCCAAATAATCCAATACTCTGCCTACATTGTCATCTACAGATGAAATACTACCTAAATAATCCTGCATATATCGCTGGTATTTCCACCTCATTTTTTCCTCATCATTCATATTGGGCCAATTGGCCTTAAACCAAGTATTGATAGAATCAATAATAGGAGTATATAAAGCGTCTTGTTCAGGAGTTACTCGATTATAAGATCCATAGAACCCATTTTTGAAGGAATTGGGAATAACCGGTAGCACTTCGCCCATCTCCTCCAAGGTCTCGGGTCGAATCTTGCTGTCATGCCCGTATTGCTGATGTCTTAAAATATTCATCTCCGCAGTCTTGGCCGCTGTTCCCCGATTAGCATAGTCGTCAAATAAAGTAGGGGGTTCTGGAAAAGTTTTTTTAGTAAACTCAGCAAATTTATCCGGACGAGGCCACCAAGGTCTGTGCGGAGCCTTGTGCAAATACATCATTAAAAAAGGCTTTGTCTCATCCCTTTTCTCCTGAAGCCAATCTAATGTCAAATCAGTAATGATATCTGTTGCATACCCATTGATGACCGTATCCCCTGTAGCAGTAATAAATTTTGGATTGATGTAATTGCCCTGCCCAGGTAAAATCATAAAATCATCCACCCCTTTTGGATTATTTCCAAAGTGTAATTTACCAAACATGGCCGTTTGATACCCCGCTGCCTGAAACAACTGGGGAAAAGTAACATTACTCGTATCAAAAGCCATCATATTATCAATTTTCCCATGTATATGGGTATGTTTGCCGGTAAGGATGGTCGCCCGAGATGGAGCGCATATAGAATTCGTTACACAGGCATTGGTAAACAACATACCTTCTTGTGCAATCCTATCAATATTGGGTGTTTGAATCAAATGATCACTATACGCGCTGATTGCCTGATAAGCGTGATCATCCGACATAATAAACAGGATATTAGGTCGCTCATTCACCCCTTCTTCCGAAATTTTGCCGCAGGCGCATAAAGCCAATACCATCAAGCTAATGAATCCAATTTTTTGCATACGTTTAATTTATAGATTAATTCTTTTAAATTCAATTAATGCCACTTCCATACCATTAGGTACCCACCCTTGCTCAGCAGTCAAAATTATTGGCAATTTTCCCATTTCCAGCGTTACCACACCCATTGATAATGGTTTGAAGTCCTTGACATACGATTCTATTCTCGGCACCCGATCCGATTCATCCCCATAAGCTGGAGGATCGTAAACTTCCGAAATTGTTGCAGTAAGCGCTTGCTCCCCCAATTGAACCTTTATTCGGCTATTTTGAGCCTCCTTTTTGAGAGTATAATGAAGCACCAACTCATAATTTCCATTTTCTAGAACCTCCGAGTTCCAGATAATACTATCGCTGGGCGAAGACCAATTGGTAATATAACTGGAATTGGGATATATATTGCTACGAGTGACCGCTCCTTTTAATTCAGCATCCCTAGCGGGAAAAAGAGTATTTTGTGCCCCTACGGGAAAAGGGCGATGGTCCTGGTCTTTGGATGGCCATTCAATCTGTGAACTAAGAGAATCCCGGTATTGGAGTAGGCTTTGGTAAACCATATTTTGAGCAGTATCTAAAGGGAGGTGTTGTGCTCTATCCTCAGAAATTCGATACAATAAATGGTCATGACTCAATCTATATTCAGGGCTTCGAATACTAAGTCTCCCATTCCAATGTTGAACCAACATTCTATTGAATTCCTCGGACGAGCCATTCAGCAAATCCACTCCATCTAACGGAAGATTAATGGAAGGCTCCAAACCTGCCATACCGGTCAAGGTGGGAAACAAATCAATAGCTCCACCAATCTCTGATACTCTGCGGTGTGTCAAATGGTTTTTCCACCTGATAAAAAAGGGCGATCGAGTTCCCCCCTCATCTGTGCTGCCTTTAATACCCTTCATACCCCCATTGTAACGAAAACCATTTGGGCCATTATCGGTCATATAAATCACAATGGTATTTTCCTCCAAATTCTTATCCCGCAGCAATTGCATGATTCGCCCAACATTATCGTCCAGATTTTTTACCATGGCCAAAGCAGCTCTGGTATGCGAGGTATCCCGAGTCACCTCCAATTGCTCCATTTCATCAACTGGTAATTCATCCCAATACTCATCCGGAACCTGCATAGGACTGTGGGGTGTATTGTAGGCCAACCAAATAAAAAACGGCGCTTCACTTTGATTATCGATGAATTCCAAAGTTTTATCAGTGAAAATATCCGAGATATATCCCTCCTCACGAGTTAGCACGCCATTGTGTTCCAATATAGGATTGAAATAATGCCCCCAATGACCCGAACAAAAGCCAAAAAATTCTTCAAAACCTCGCTCATTAGGGTGATATGGGCCTTGAGTGCCTGAATGCCATTTTCCAAATAAAGCCGTCGAATAACCTGCTTGTTGAAAGACTTCCGCGATGGTTAATTCTTGTAAATTAAGCCGTTCTCCTCCTGCAGATGTTCCATAAATGCCAGACCGAAAATGATACCGCCCCGTAAGCACCTCCGCTCGAGTAGGTGAGCAAACTGGGCTTACGTAGAAGTTTTCAAATACTAAACCTTCTTCAGCGATCTTATCAATATTGGGAGTGGTAATTGATTTGTTTCCATTATAACTCAAATCCCCCCAGCCTTGATCATCTGCCATGATTAAAATCACAGAAGGAGGTATTTTTGCCGCTTCTGAACAGGATACCATTAATAATAGACCACAGCAATAAATGAAATTTTTCATAATCTAATTGATGTAAACTGGACTATCCTCATAACCAATTCGGACTGCTTTGGCTTCTATTGATTCTTGATTGGAAAGGGGCCCTGTATAAATCTGCCAAACTTTCTCGTTGGGGTGTCTCCAAATAATGGTGGCATCTTCAACCGGGTGCATAAAATGAAGCCCGTCCGCTTTTAATTCTACAATTAGCGGTTCCAAAACTGGTTGCTTTCCGTCAATTAACCAGGATTCCATTAATTCCCGTTCATCAATTTCTCCTAAATCTTTGGTTTCAATAACCCAATCATTCAACACCTTTCTCAAGAATTCAAGGGTATCTCTGTGGGCCCGATCATTGGCTAAATTATTCAATTCATAAGGATCTCTTTCTATATCGTATAATTCCTCGTAAGGTTTAGGAGTTTTGAACCACCGAGCTGCAGATTCCTCTAATTGACCTTCCTCATACAGTTGCATTAAGTTTCGCATCATTGGCATTTGCTCCCGATATACCACAGGTAAGGCATTAGAAATTCTGCGATTGTAATTTCTGATGTACTTAAAATTATGGTAGCGAACAGCTCTTAACCGATCTACCTGTCCATCGAATCTATCCGATGTCGCGAAAACAAATTCGGGAGCTTGAGTGGGAGTTTGATCTCCTAAAAAAGCCTTCCCCTGCATGTATTCAGGAATAGGTATACCTGCTATTGAAAGCAAAGTCGGTGCCAAATCAATGAAACTGATCAAGCGGTCAGACCGAGTGGCCGCTTCTGCGTTTCCCGGTAATTTGACGATGAAGGGAACCTTGAGCCCCGTTTCATAAAGCGCCCTTTTATACCTGGGGAAAGGCCCTCCATGATCTCCGTAAAAGAAGATGTAAGTGTCCTCATAAAGCCCCTCTTCTTTTAATTGCTCAATGATGGCTCCAATCTGCTGATCCATGCGGATAATATTGGAATAATTCACAGCTAAATCCTTTCTTATGGTATCGTTATCTGGAAAAATCGGAGGCACAGGCACCTCTTCCGGAGCCACTAATAATTTTTTATCGCCCTGAGCCCAAACTTGGGATTCGTGCGTAATCCCAAAATTGAATACCGCAAAAAAAGGTGCCCCTGTTGGTCGATTTTTCCAAGTTGCCTCCCGGCCGCTTTCATCCCAAGCCGAAGGCAAAGTCCTAAAGTTATAATCCTCTTTGGCGTTATTGGTACAGTAATATCCAATCGATCTTAAATATTCGGTAAACATCCGGACTTGGCTAGGGACAATGGGAGAATAACTAGGTATATTAGCGTCCGGCTGATTAGCTGGGTTATACGCATTATAAGTTCTCATGTTGTGAGTGCCTAAAGTAGTCGGATACATTCCCGTAATAATCGCACTTCTAGCCGGGGCGCATACAGGCACTGGGGCATAAGCATTATCGTAAACCACGCCATGTAAAGCTAAAGAATCCAGATAAGGAGTATGGGCAATAGGATTTCCATACATACTATAAAATTCAGGAGACTGATCTTCAGCTACCAACCATATTATATTCGGAAGTTGATTTTCCTTTTCCCGAAGGGCATCCTGAGGGGAACACCCCATCCAAAAGTTCAATAGAATGGCGGAAAGAAGCGTATAGAAGATTCTCATTAATTTTTTATTAAAAGTGCACAGTAGAGTAAATCTACAAAAAATATGCTGCTTGATTGTGGTAACTTCGCACCTTAACAAACATCCAATGGAAATACTTAAACTCATCCCTGACGTCGCTTATGAAACAATTGGAATCATCGCAGGCCTAATTGGATGCTCTGTTATCGGCATCCAGGTGTATACCGAATATAAAAACCACCAGCGTTCTAGTCTTTCATATGCCTTTCTATTTGGTTGGTTAGGCATTTATATGTTTTGGGCAATTTATGGCATTCGATATGAAGCGCTAGCCTTATTTATTCCTAACACCGTAGCTTCTTGTCTGCAATTAGCCATGATTATAGTTATCCTTCGGAAAAACAAAAAATATCCCCCACAGTCCTAAAAACATCTTCCCGATCGGCCGGATGACAAGGTTAGTCAATTAATAGACTTAAAAATTAGTTGCTATATTGAGGTTAAACCTCTATGCTATGCGATTTTTTATTTTTTTGCTACCCTTTTTAGCTCTCTCCTGTGCGGATACCAAAGTAAAGGTGGTGATTGAACACCCTAAATTGACTGAATCTGTTGAAATCATCAGAGACCAATACGGAATTAATCACATTTATGCTCAGAACCAGCAAGATTTATTCTTTGCTCAAGGATATGCCGCAGCTGCTGATCGTTTGTTTCAATTTGAAATATGGCGTCGTCAAGCCACCGGGACTGTTGCAGAAATATTAGGTCCTAGAGAATTGAAAAGGGATATTGGAACGCGATTATTCAAATTCAGGGGGAATCTCCAAGAGGAATATAACTACTACCACGATCAGGGAGCAGAGATTATGGAAGCCTATACCAATGGGGTGAATGCCTATATTGAGGAGGTACTTGGCGATACTACCTTGTTGCCTATAGAATTCAAAATACTAGGGATACTCCCTGAGCTATGGACGCCCGAGGTAATTATCTCCAGACATCAAGGATTGTTAGGCAATATCAATGACGAGCTCAATATAGGAAGAGCTGTGGCGGCTTCGTCCCCAGAGTTGGTCCAAGCCATTCAATGGTTTCATCCTAAGAAACCTGATATTGCTCTAGATCCAAGCATCACTGCTGAAGTGCTAGCCCCTGATATTCTAGCCTTGTATCAGGCTTACAGAAAACCCGTTTCCTTTCAATTAGAAGATATTGTTTCCCGGTACAGAAAACAAACAAAAGAAGTCGGTTGGTTGGATATCCCTTCGGGAAAAGATAAAGTTTTGGAGTTTGACTTAGAAGATCCCTATTCCATAGGAAGCAACAATTGGATTGTAGCGGGATCTCGGATGGCAGACGGTTTTCCCATCATGGCTAATGATCCACATCGCACCATTGCCAATCCATCATTGAGGTATATGGTCCATTTGAATGCTCCGGGTTGGAACGTTATTGGGGGTGGTGAACCCACCATACCGGGAGTATCTATTGGGCATAATGAATTTGGAGCCTGGGGATTGACCGTATTTTCAACTGATGGAGAGGACTTGATGGTTTACGATATTCACCCAGAAGACAGCACCCAATATTGGTATCAAGGAGCTTGGAGGAAATTTGAAATCATTCAGGATACCATTCCCGTTAAAGGTCAGAATCCGGAGATTGTTGACTTGTTTTACAGCGTCCATGGCCCTGTTACCCTAATCGAACCAACATTGGGAAAAGCCTATGCGGTAAGATGTGCTTGGTTAGAACCTGGAGGAGCACCTTATTTGGCCTCCCTTAGAATGGATCAAGCCACCAATTGGGAAGAGTTCAGGACAGCATGCGCATATAGTCATATACCCGGAGAAAATATGATTTGGGCAGATATTCATGGTGATATCGGTTGGCAAGCTGTTGGAATCGCCCCAATTCGAAATACCCACAGCGGTTTAGTCCCTGTACCTGGAGATGGCAGATACGATTGGGAAGGCTATTTACCGATTCTGGATAAACCCCATATCACCAATCCTGAGTCGGGATACTTTGCCACCGCTAATCAAAATGTTACACCAGCAACTTATCAGCATTGGGAGGCCATTGGATTTTCATGGTCCGATCCGTTTAGGGGGGATAGAATTCAAAATTTCTTTGATGATCGGACTAATTATACCATGCAAGATATGCAGGAACTGCAAACCGATTACTATGCTATGGCAGCTAATGATTTAATTCCTATGTTGGAAAACCTTAACGTTGAAGATGAATACCAAGAAGCGAAAGACTATTTATTGCGTTGGGATAGAATTCTCTCTCCACAATCTGTAGGAGCATCTATTTACAATGAGTGGGAAAACCAAATTAGAAAGATGGCAGCTAGGGTTTGGATTCCATCCACTATTCAACCTCATCTTAAAAATGTACAGCTGACTCAGATTATTCGGTATTTAAAAGATGGCCTACCTCAGGTCCTTAATTTTTCTCCAATGAATAGGGAAACGCTGTTGCTGGAAAGTTTTACCCTGGCTGTAAAGGAACTCACCCAGCGAGGGGGTGCTGATTTATCCAATTGGAAGTATGGTCAACCTGCCCTTAAACATGCTTTTGTCAAACATCCATTGGGAGATTGGGTTGATGATTCATTAGCTCAAATAATGAATATAGGTCCTTTACCGCGAGGTGGAAATGCCTATACAGTAGGGTCAACAGGTGGCAACTATCGTCAAAGTAGTGGGGCTTCTTTTAGATTGATTGTAAAAGTGGGTGATTGGGACCATTCTGCAGCTATGAATGCTCCAGGTCAATCCGGTATTCCCAATAATAAGTTTTACCAAAATCTTTTTCCAATGTGGGCTCAAGACCAGTATTTCCCCCTTTGGTTTGATTATTCAGAAATTAAAAAACACCAAAATGAAATTAAAATCTTAAGCCCACCTTAGTATTTAATTTTGACTTGGTACAGGAGGTGGACCTTCTACCATAGCTTCATAAACATCTGTTCCCTTTCTTTCTTGATATTCCGCTTTGACCTCATTAACCAATTCAGGATTATCAAACAAATCAGCCATGGTCATAGCCATGGCCTTAGCAGCATAAATCATCCCTTTGTGTCCTATGCTCATGCCTCCGCACGCAACTACAGCCCAAGAATGCCAAGGAGTACCTTTGGGGGCGGTAGTTACGCCTAAATTAATATTGGCAACATTCCAACTGACATCTCCTACATCCGTAGAGCCTCCTCCAGGATGTTCCTTTGTAAGCTCAAGAGGTTTAATTTCACTATCCATCCCTACTTCTGGTTTGCCAGTAGCCTTTTGAATGCCCTTTCCAAAAGCAATTTCCTCCTCAGTATATGAAATGGGGCCAAGCAATTCCAAATTGGATTGCATAATCGCTCCGCCTGCTCTATTCACCAACACCTCATATATCCCTGATATTAAACTAATTTTATAATCTACATTGGCCATAATAGCAGCTCCTTCTGCCATCCTTCTAAGATGCTGGTAAACAGGCATCATGGTGGTTCTTTTGGTATCTCTAACCCGCATCCACAATCTAGAATAATCAGGAACTACATTAACTACCTGACCCCCATCTTGAATATGATAGTGCATTCTTACTGTGGGTTGTACATGTTCTCGATAGTAATTAACTCCTGTAGTGTACAGCTCTAAAGCATCGGAAGCGGAGCGTCCATTCCAAGGGTCTGCTGAAGCGTGTGCCGCCTGACCGAAAAATTCAATTTTGAAGTCTATTAGTGCCAAAGAGCTTTGCACATCTGCCTCTGTATTCGCAGCTGGATGCCAACTAATATTCACGTCTACGTCGTCCCACAGTCCAGCTTGAACCATCCATATTTTTCCAAAATACTTCTCTTCACTAGGGGTTCCAAAAAACTTCACCGTTCCTTTAAGATCACCTCTTTCTATCGCTTCCTTAATTGCGACGGCCGCACCTAAACTTGCTGCACCAAATAAGTTGTGACCACATCCATGCCCTGCCGCACCCTCCTCAAGGGGGTCTTTATTAGGACTTGCTTTTTGCGACAAACCAGGAAGGGCATCAAATTCACCCAAAACGCTTATTACCGGACGTCCACTTCCGTAAGTGGCTACAAAAGCAGTAGGCATACCAGCTACCCCCATTTCCACGTCAAAACCATTACTCTTGGCATAGTTAGCCAATAAATCAGCAGATTTCGTCTCTTCTAATGCCGTTTCTGCAAAAGCCCAAATCTGATCGCTTATGTCGATTAATTGATTTTGATGCTTCTCTACACTAGCTATTACTTGCTGTTTGAGGGCAGAAATTTGACTTACTAAATTCAAACCCAATAACATGAAAGCCGAGAGAAAAAGGTTATTTTTTCTTTTCATTGGTATTTTGTTTATTCGAAAATACCAAATCTTTGCTGATTTACTGAACCTTAATGATTTTTTCTTGAGACGTCATTACTCCATTGTAGAAACTCAAATTATAAATCCCAGCGGGCAAATCAGACAAATCCATGTCAAACTGAAAAGGTGGAGAAAGTTGAGCAGTCGATTTTTTTAAAGTCCTCCCTAATCCATCTGTCAAGACCCAGTGTACTTTATCTTCACAAATTCCCTCCAAAGATACCATGGTGTTAGAAACTACAGGATTAGGAGAAATCTTGGTTTTAAGACACCATTCATTTGCTACATTAGCTACCGGAGTAGTGCCACCGGATTTCACCCCTTCTATAGATAATTCTGATAAACCGGCACAAATATTTCCATAAGTTTCCTTAACAGTTACTAATACATATCTCGCCTCCACATCTTCTAAATCAGGTCCTTGAACTCCTTCGTAATTAGGAACTCCAGGTGCCTTGGGTATAGTAACTGTCTTGAGATAGGTCCAGTTTGCCCCATCTGTAGAATAATCGATATCTGCTGTTTTAATCCCTGAGGTCAATTGATCGGGATAATTAAAATTCCACCAATGCGTACCTTGCAATCTGTAATTTTCTCCCAAATCAATCATCAACCAATGAGAAGCACTCCTAGATGGATTAGGATTGGTCTTCATTTGACAAGCATACCAACCATCAAACCAATTGGTGCTGTGTTGATTGGGATAACACTGACTTAAGAGAAGAAAAGGCATTAAAATACCAATGGTTAATGGCAAACAAATCTTGAATAAATGCATAAAACTATTTTAAATTATAACATTTCTATTACAATTATACGAAAATCACTCGTGAACATTAAATTAATTTAAATTTTATTGAGATGCAAGTCCGTTTGGAAATTCAGAAGAAAAATATTGCTTCATTTCTTCAATTTTGTCTCTTTGATATATTCTAACCAGTTGATTTCCCTCCATTTTATATAAGAATGCATCTTTTGGATAACCGTAGATGGATTTACTAATTTGATAATTCTGATGGGCTTGAACAAACATATAAGGAGGTTGATAGACAGAAGTTATGGCACCTGATTCATCTACCCCAACGCTATATTTTTTCTTAATTATTCCATTTCCATTCACATTTTTCCACCAGGAAGTTCCTCCAAAGGCACATTCTTCCTTCCAAATCCCCTCAACCAAAGAAGGAAACAAATCTCTATGCTCTACCATCCCTTGAATTCTAATGGAATTAGTTTGCAAAGGTTGTTTGACTAATAAAGGAACATCGAACACATGAGGATGAGGCATATGGTGGTGAAAATATAGGTCTTCATATTCCAATATTTCACCGTGAGGCGCAGTAAAAACAATAAGACTATCGTCGTAATCTCCACTTCTTTTAAGCACATTAATAAATGATCCGAATAAACTATCAAAATAATGTAACGATGCTTTATATTGCTCGACGGCGTATCTGAAATCGCTTACGTTATCTAACCAACTCAAAATTCCATTTTGAATAAACGCTAAGTGTCCTTTAAGTCGGTGCATCCAGTCCAAAAAAGCAGAAGTCGGGCTTTGGCCACCTCGAATAATGCGCAATTGCTCTAATATCCAATGTCCTGTTTGAATAGATGACTCATCTATCCAAATCGATTTTCCAATATGAGTAATATGACTCCACAAATCAGGGCCTACCTGTTTTTCCCCAATTAGCGCTTTGGCAGTATGTTCTAATCTGGTATATAAAGGAAAAGGGAAAAAATCCGAGGGTAAATTACCCGCTAAATAAGTATCTATAGCCCCCAAAGATTCAATTCCATAAATCCCCTTGATTTTAAAGGCTTCAACTTCTATTTTTGAAGGGTCTTGATCGTAAAACTTTTTAGCAAATGTCGGAGGGGTTAAATTAGGGGGGTGGGTATCGAAAAATTGTAGGACGGTAAACATAGGTTTACTTTTAGGTTCCTTCCAATACCGTTCAAAGGTTCTTAAAGTTATACTACCATCTTGTACTGGATTACATCTTGGCCGAAGGTTCTTTTGAAATAAATTTCCAATCCCAATATCTGGTAAACCGAATTCAGCCTCACTAGATATAAGGACTGTTCCATAACCACGAGATGCAAAGTATTGGGGCAAATTTTGGACCATCTTGGGAAAAACGCCCCATTCATTTTTTACCCCATGCTGATTGGGGTGTAATCCGCTCAACATGCTCATGTAAGCTCCTAAGGTTAAGGTGGACTCACTACACGCTCCTTCAAATATGGAAGCATTTTTGGAAAATTCATCGATATTAGGAGTAATACCTTCATCTGATCCATAAACTCCAACCCATCTTTTACTCAGTGCATCAGCACTTATAATAAAAACATGCTGAAAGGACTTTTGGCTTCTAATCGAAGATGTTCCCTTGTCCGGTCCAGTAATTACCTCGGGGGTGTTCCATAGACTCCAAGCGTAGTTACCAGAACCCTTTACTTGGGTCTCGAGTACTATTTGAATCGTTTGACCCACCCAAGCATTTAAATCAACCTCAAAAGGAATCCATGGATTTTTTTCATCGATTTGTTGGGATTCCAAACTCATTTCTTTTAAAATGAAGGAATTGGAAACAGTTAAAAGAGATAGGCGGAAACTAATCTTTCCAACACAAAGAGGAATAATTTGTGGATTGAGCGTTACGGCCGAAGAAAATTGACCGTGATCAATAATTTTTATCTTGGGAAAAATTACCTTAGAATCCGGGTGTTGCAGTAAGACATTATATGGTTGACGTTGAATACTTATCCTTTGAATTTCAATATAATTGTCTTGAGGAGCCGTAATTACCGCATTAGGTAAATCATCAAGTAAATAATAGGTTTTATTTTTCATGGTATAGTGGGTATATATTTCGAAAGTGTTCCTCTAAAGTAGGTATAGGAGGATGCTCTTGAAAGGATAGGTTTATTCCAGAGTAAACCACTTTTTTCATTGCAGCTACCCAATCTTTTAGCTGATCTCTGGGTAAAAGCCAACCATTTTTATTTGGAATAATCCAATCCTTAATTGAGCCTATATCAGAAGCAAGAACCGGGATTTTAGCCATTATGGCCGCTTTTAACATATATGGGTCATTTTCATACCATTGTACGGGAAACAAAAAAATGTCGATATTTTCAAGTATTAAAGGTAGATCTGCAGGCTCAAAAACTCCTTTGTATGCAATAGAAGGTTCATCCTTCATTTCCCGAAGCACCAATTGATGATAGCTATTGGATGAAAGAATTTCTCCATACACCAATAATCGAGCATTTGAAAAATTACAACTTTTGAAGGCCTTCAATCCGAAAAGGACTCCCTTATGGGGAACCATACTCCCCACAAGACCAAAAACAATTTCAGATTTATCCTTCTTTTTTACCTCAAAAGGGTCCAAACCGTGAGGAATCAATTTTATTAATTCAGGGGGAATTCCTAACGAAATTAGTTTCTGTAATTGAAAATTAGAAAGTGCAATCAAATGATCCAACTTAAGTAGTGCCTTCAAAACCTTTTGATTGCGTAGTCGCAAATGGTACTCTATATTCTTGAGCTTAAGGGTTCTAAAAAATCGATTGGGCAACCATCGAATACCTCGAAAAAACAAACTTATCATCCAATTCGGAAAAAAATTTATTTTCTCATCAATAATGCCGTGGCTGTGTTGTATGCACTTGGCACATTCATAGGGACTAGTGGGTCCATTGCAAAGCTGTTCATTCCATTTTAAGAGGGTGAAATTGGGGCAAAGAGCCCAATAGTCGGTTAAAGTGGCAAATGTTTTAACGGGAAGTCGAGTAAAAAAATCCACTGCGGAAATAGACACTTTCAGCAAATGAGTGAAATGGACGATATCTGGTTTAAAATCACGATATACCTGTTCAAAAAAATGAATTATTTCGTCATTTTGATAAGTAGCTTTTAGGGGGTCTTGGTAAACAGATAAATTATAAGGAATAAATAAACTTTCTACTCCTTCGTAACAATGAGATTCTAGTTTGCTGATTTTTGCGCTCTCGGGGGACACCTCCATTCCTGCCAAGACTAGTACCTTATGTCCCTTTTGAATGCATTTTTTAGCCAAATCAAAAGTGTAGGTCTCGGTTCCACCTTTGGAGTAAGGCAGAAATTGGTGGGTAATGAATAAGATCCTTACCATCTAGAGGGTATTTTTTCAATTAAAGCAGGAATGAAGGGATCTCCTTGGTCAATTTCCTTTTTCCATTTGGTTTTAAAATTAAGAACTTCAAACAAGCTATTAAATTCAGCTAACAGATTGTAGTCTTGTTTTCGGCTTAAAGATTCAAAATGAAAAAGTTCCACATGGGGATTATAAATAATATCCCAACCTTTGGCTCTAAATTTTAAACACAGGTCAACATCATTAAATGCAATTGGAAATGCTTTTTCATCCATCCCTCCAACCTCCAGGTATTTTTCTCTCTTAAACATAAGACAAGCTGCTGTGCAAGCTGAGAGCTGTTGAACACAAATACCCCTGTTAAAGTAACCCGATGAATACCTATCCACATACCTCATAAAATGATCGGCTGCTCCATGCATCCCAATCCGCACTCCACCGTGTTGAATGGTATTATTGGCATAAATTAATTTAGCCCCTACTGCTCCTACCCTTTCTAGCTGAGCGTATTTCAATAGCTCTCTTAACCAGCCCTCTGCAATGATTTCAGTATCATTATTTAACAACAGGATATATGGAGCAGTGATCTTCTGGATTGCAAGGTTGTGAATCTTGGCGTAGTTGAATTCCATATCAAAGTCCAATATTTCAAAGGAGAGTTTCTTCGTACTCAACTTTGCCCCTGCATCAGTAGATTTTAACCAATTAATGGTCTTTGGATCATCGCTTTTATTGTTAAGCAAGTAAACCCGGACGCGCGGATATGAAGTATAGCGAATCAAACTGCGGATACAATTTTCTAATAATTCCAATTTATTTTTAAATGAAATAAGAATGGCCACCTCTTCTTGAACTTCGATAGGATAATCGATATTAAAGGTATTTTCTTTCATTTTAATCTTGACCTCCTGATTCTGGAAATATTGTTCCCTTGCTTTTTTCTCAACTTTCAAATCTAATTTACTTTCGAGTTCGTCAGTAATCGTCAACATTAAAGGCAAATGAATAAATTGATAAGTGCCAGTTGCAAATTCCAATGGGTGTTTAAGTCGATCTAGCTGATCATTGGCTGAAGGAGTATATGCAAAACAATCGCCAATATAGTTCCAACTAATAAGATAGTCCTTGTTAAAGGCAGGTTTAAAATGAGGTATGGGGTTTTTAAATGGTCTATTTATCAAAATTTCATCCCAATAAATTACAAATGAGCCAGCGTTTTGGTTCCATATTTTTGCGATTTGATTGTAGAGCAGCGGGGTATATTTTATTCCTAGAGGAATTTGAAGGACCAAATCAATTTTTTTGTTAGGATCCCATTTCACAAAAAAATTACTGATTTTTTTACTGGTTGATGGTCCCTCATGAACTACATAAACATTGGGTCTTTTCCACTTTTTTCTTACCATTTGAATGATGACATACCACCAAGCAAACTTATTTGAATGATGCCCACTCAAGATGATTTTAATTTGCAGCAATATTGGCAAATTAAAATTTTCCAATAGATAGTATTTAAAATTTATAATTATATTAGAGATATCCTCTGAGTCCAAGGCTTGCAAGAGCCTAGAGAAATTAGAAAGGGTAGTTAATTTGGATACAATTTTCCATTCTTTAGGAACAATAGTCCAAATTGAAAAAAGGGCTTGGATTTTTTTTAGCACATTCAATCAGCTTAATGCTGTGAATGTAAGGTTAATAAATGATAATAAAATATGAAACACAGCCTAATCCAGCTTTCCTTGTTGGTTCTGCTTTTTTCCTCTATTGAAGCCCAAGAAGTTGAAATTTTTGGTGGATTGGGCAAAAAGCCTGCACAAATTATGGTCAGCGATCAGACCTCTGCAGTTTATGACATGGAAGAGCAAACCAAAGAAAACGTCATGAATGGCAATGGTTTGTTGCATCCACAAAATGTGATGGGACGTCTATACCGGCAGGCAACATTAGGCTTGAGCCAATCGGATTACGATTTGTTTGAAGAGGAAACACCAGAACATTGGATTGAAAACCAAATGAAAATTCCTCCTTTCAATTTTGTGCCTTTTTCTGATCAAGTAGTTGCAGAAACTAGAAAATATTTACAGGATAGAACGGAAGAAGAAATTCAATTTTTGTTGCCTTATCAATCTTGGGAATTCCGAATTGCCTGGTGGAGGTACCTCATGAATAATAAAGATTTTTTAAGGCAAAAGATTACTTATGTCCTTACTCAAATTTTTGTAATTTCTGATCATCCCCAACAAATCTTTGACCATGGTGTAGGATTGGCGAGTTATACCAGCCTTTTGGGTCAACATGCTTTCGGTAATTTCAGAGATTTGCTGTTCGACATTACCATGCACCCTTCTATGGGTATGTTTTTAAGCCATTTTAATAACTCTCGAGAAATTCCTCATTTGAATATTCATCCAGACGAAAATTATGCTCGAGAGATTATGCAACTCTTCACTATTGGTTTGTATGAACTACATAAGAACGGGGAACCCAAAAGAGATGCAGAGGGGCAACTTATCCCTACTTACAACCAAAATGATATTCGAAACTTAGCAAAAGTATTTACAGGATTAGGACCTGGTAAAACGGGTTTGTTTGCCGACGAAAACTTACAACCGAGATTTGGACTTGGAAGATATTTAACAGACTTCACTCATCCGATGGCCATGTATGAAGAATATCACGACAAGACTCAGAAAACTATAGTTGGGGGCTATGTTATTCCCCCTAATCAAAAAGGGATGGAGGACATTAATACGGCCATAGATCATTTGTTCAACCACCCCAATGTTGGTCCATTTTTTTGTAAGCAATTAATACAAAAGTTAGTCACGAGCAACCCTAGTCCGGAATACATAGAGGACGTGTCCAATATATTCAATGATAATGGACAAGGAGTAAGAGGTGATCTAGGGGCTGTAATTAAAGGGATTTTATTGCACCCAGAGGCTACTTCGTGTGCATCGTTGACTGATCCTGTGCAAGGTAAAATGCAAGAGCCTTTGATTCGATACTTGGAATTCATCAAGTTAATTGGATTACAACCCCATGAGGATGATGGAAGTTTGTTTTACAACGGAGGTGGAGCAGAATGGACTACCAATCAAGATATTTACAGAGCACCTACTGTTTTTAACTTTTATATGCCCAATTATAGTCCGAATGGATTGCTTAGGGACAATAACTTATACGGTCCTGAATTCCAAATACACAATAGCACAACCAGTTTGTCGCTAATCAATCACCTACACTTCTTGGCTGATTCTGATTATGGAATGGGTTATACTTGGTTAGCCAACAGAGGGGAAGAGGGGTATTACCAAAACAATCTAGAATACTTCGTTTCTTTTGCACCTGATGCCGAAGCACTAATTAATGAAATAGACCGTTTATTAACCAAAGGACAAATGAGTCAACGAACAAGGAGTATTATCAAAGAGGTTTTGCAAGATATTGGAGTTTACGAACCCAATGCATACCGCGATCGAGTAGCAAGTGCCTTATTTCTGGCATCCATTTCGCCTGATTTTGTTATTTTAAAATAACCCCAATGAAAAGAAGAAATTTTATTAAAGCAGCTGGATGTACAGGAATGGGGTACTTAACCTTATTCAATTCTGCTGTGAATTTAAAGGCAATGGGTTTAGCTGCCATGGATAATTCCGATTTACAAGACGATTATAAAGCGCTGGTTTGCATCTTATTAGCTGGAGGCAATGACAGTTACAATATGTTGATTCCATTGGATCCAGAAGCGTATAGAGATTATGCTCAAATCAGAAGTAATATGGCTTTAGACCAATCTGTGTTACTACCTCTCAATCCCTCTAATACAGGTGGAAAAACCTACGGCTTGCATCCTTCAATGGTAGAAATTGAAGATTTGTACCACTCTGGAGAGTGTACTTTTGTAAATAATGTGGGAACCTTGGTTGCGCCAACTACTAAAGCAGAATATATGGCCGGTTCCGCCAGATTACCCTTGGGATTGTTTTCCCATGGTGATCAGGAAAATCAATGGCAATCGGGATTAACAACAGAGCGTTCCATTACAGGTTGGGGAGGAAGAATAGCAGATTTGCTTAAAGATCAAGCTGGAAATGATAAAATTTCCATGACCCTATCGTTAGGGGGGAACAACCTTTTTCAGCAAGGGGTTGATGCATTTCCTTTTACCTTAAATCAACATTCTGGGGCAGATTTATTATGGGCTTATCAAAGAGACAATCCATGGAATATCGAAAGCCAGGCTATCAAGAGCTTAATCTATCATCGTTATGAAGATGCTTTTAAGCAAACTTATGTTGACGTAATAACCAATGCTCAGGAAAGTGGAGAAATAATTAGGGATGCCTATGCTAACAGACAACCCTATAACACTACTTTTGACGACAATCACCTTTCCAGAAGTTTGAAGATGATAGCCGATATTATTGCTGCAAGAAATGAACTTGGAGTAAAAAGGCAAATCTTTTTTGCATCCATGGGGGGATTCGACTATCATGACGAATTATTCAACAATCAAGCAAGAGATTTAAGTACGGTTAGCCGAGCCATCGGTGCTTTTCAATCTGTAATGCGGGAGCTTAATCTTACCAATCAGGTAACCTCCTTTACCATTAGTGATTTTGCCAGAACGCTCACATCCAATGGCAATGGCACAGATCATGCATGGGGCGCCAGCTCTTTGGTTGTTGGAGGGGCAGTAAATGGAAACAAATTCTATGGTACTTATCCCTCATTAAAAAAAGATGGGAATTTTGATGTAGGTAATGGGATTATTCTACCTACTACCTCAACCGATGAATATTTCGCAGAATTAGCACTTTGGTTTGGCGTATCC
>CAYPID010000012.1:0-21059 GCA_964410725.1 uncultured Saprospiraceae bacterium | reverse complement strand
CCCCTGGAGAACTTTCCACTGTGTTTCCCTCTTTGCATAATTTTTATGATTACCAATCGGGAAATCCTCCACTTGGATTTATGAATATCTAAATGGTAATTAAATAAATTCAAGCGTTTATGAATATCCTTTGATAAAATTAGATGAAAATGAGAACCATATATCTCTTATTAGTTTGTTTAACCTTTAACAGTTATTTCATTCAAGGTCAAGAGACTGTATGGATAGGGGGTACTGGAATAAAACCCATGCAAATCATTGCCAGTGATAAAACTGAATTATTTTCCAATGATGGATATGAACTTTCAGAAATACCCGTAATGAATGGAGTGGGAATGACGCACCAGCAAAATGTAATGGGAAGATTAATTCGTCAAGCGACAATGGGGTTAAATGAGGAACAAATCAACGAAACTATTCAAACCAATCCCGAAGATTGGATGGCAAATCAAATGAATATTCCTGCCTTGAATTTTTTGGATTTTTTCTACGAGACTGTTGATGAAACAAGACAATATCGCCTTCAGTATTCAGAAGAAGATGAAGAAGAAATAGAGTTTGACAGCAGAATCAGTTCAGAGGAATTTAGAATTGCATATTGGAGAAATATTATGGACCACGATGACCATCTGAGACAAAAAATTTTATATGCTTTAAGCCAAATATTTGTGGTTTCAGATCAAGTTGGTGCCATTCAGGATCATGGGGAAGGCTTAGCCAGTTTTACCGAAATACTAAACAAAAATGCATTTGGAAATTTTAAAAATCTATTAAGAGATGTTACGTTGGAACCCATAATGGGTATGTTTTTAAGCCATCTCAATAATTCAAGAGAAATTCCCCACCTCAACATCCATCCAGATGAAAACTATGCTAGGGAAATTATGCAACTATTTACAATAGGATTGTATGAACTTGAAATTACTGGTGAGCCAAAAAGAGATGCAGAAGGCGAATTAATACCAACATACGATCAAAGTGACATTCAGAATTTGGCAAAAGTCTTTACGGGATTGGGGCCAGGTAAAACGGGTTTATATGCAGATGAAGATATGCCGCCTAGATTTGGTTTGGGTAGATTTCTAACTGATTTCACTCACCCCATGGCCATGTATGAAGAATACCATGATAAAACAGAAAAAATAATAGTGGGAGATTTTATCATTCCCGCTAATCAGACTGGTATGGAAGATATTGACATGGCCCTTAATCACTTATTTAATCACCCTAATGTAGGTCCTTTTTTCTGCA
Source organism: uncultured Saprospiraceae bacterium (assembly GCA_964410725.1). GTDB lineage: Bacteria > Bacteroidota > Bacteroidia > Chitinophagales > Saprospiraceae > CALAZP01. The sequence goes on along the minus strand of CAYPID010000012.1, from coordinate 19,808 downwards.
AACAATTAATTCAAAAATTAGTATCCAGTAATCCATCTCCCGAGTATATCAAAGATATTGCCACTATATTTAACAATAATGGACAAGGGGTAAGGGGTGATTTAAAGTCCGTAATAAAGGGTATATTATTGCATCCTGAGGCAAGATCCTGTTCCTCTTTACAATCAACTAATCACGGCAAATTACAAGAACCGTTCATCAGGTATTTGGAAGTCATCAAACATATTGATTTGCAACCCAATGAAAATGGCAGTATTTTCTACAATGGACAAAACGTATTTTTTACTACCACTCAAAATTTTTTAAGAGCACCAACTGTTTTTAATTTTTACAAACCCAATTATAGTCCTTTCGGGCCCCTAAGAAAGTTAGACCTCCTCGGGCCAGAATTTCAAATCCACAATTCCACTACTAGTTTGGATCTTTTAAATGGGTTTAACCGCATGACTAAAACAGATTTTGGAATGAGTTATAGTTGGGAAATTGATGGGATTCCAGGATATTACCAAAACAACTACGATGATTTTTTACCCTATGCGCAAGACCCTGAATCTTTAGTCAATCATGTAGATAAGATATTTACAGGTGGGCAAATGACTACTAGAACCCGATCTATTATAAAACAGGTTTTACTAAATCTGGAAGATAATGACGGGCAATTGCTGCACACAAGGGTTCAAAAGGGAATCTATTTGGCACTGATTTCACCAGATTTTGCCGTGTTAAAATAGTTATAACATCAAAAAAATATAAGAATGGAAGAGATGATAATGGCTCTGGCTGGAATATTATTTCTTTTACAACTCCTTATTCTTTTGAGCACCTTTCGAAATCCAACCAAATCCGTTGAGAAGGCTGTCAGTACAAAAATACAAGAGGAATTGCGATTGAATCGAATGGAGTTGAATACGGTATTAAAGGACAACCGAATGGAATTGGCCCATTCCATGAAAGATTTCAGGGAAGAATTCTCCAAAAAAGTATCTGAATTCAACGAACTACAAAAGCAAAAATTTGATGACCTAACCATCAAACAAGACCTGCTGATCAAAACCACCGAAAGCAAACTAGAAAAAATGAGGGAGACGGTGGACGAAAAGCTGCATAAGACCCTTGAAGAAAGGTTGGGACAATCTTTCAAAATTGTCAGTGAAAGATTAGAAGCCGTGCAGAAAGGTTTAGGAGAGATGCAGACTTTGGTAAGTGATGTAGGGGACCTTAAAAAGGTACTGAGCAATGTCAAAACTCAAGGAATGCTGGGTGAAATTCAATTGAGTCAAATCCTAGAAGAAGTAATGGCCCCTGAACAATACGTAGTCAATTTCAAAACCAAACAACACAGTAATGATTTTGTAGAATTTGCGCTTAAGCTTCCAGGCAAAGAACAGGTCTATCTGCCCATAGATGCCAAATTCCCCCAGGCACCTTACCTAGAATTGCTTAATGCCTACGACTCCAATGATAAAAATCTCATTCAAACCGCTTCCAAAACTTTGACCCAATCCATTAGAAAATTTGCCAAGGATATTCAAGATAAATATTTAGATCCTCCATTTACTACAGATTTTGGCATACTCTTTCTTCCTTTTGAAGGGCTCTATGCAGAGGTAGCCAGACAGCCCGATCTCATTGCTATTCTTCAAAGAGAATATAAAATCATAGTTGCAGGACCCACTACTTTAGCAGCAATGTTAAACAGTCTTCAAATGGGTTTTAGAACTTTAGCTATTCAAAAGAGAACCAGTGAAGTTTGGCAAGTCTTGGGCAGTGTAAAAACTGAATTTGGGAAATTTGGTGAGGTTTTAGAAAAAGCGCAGAAGAAATTATTAGAGGCCAATAATGAATTGGACGAATTAGTGGGAAAAAGAACCAGAGTAATGCTCGGTAAATTAAAAAATGTAGAACAAGGAACCCTTTCCCAAGAAAAAGAAAATCTTTAATTACTTTTGCCCCCTTTTCGAACACATTAGAACCCCAACATGCAAAAGATTTTCAATCTTTTTGATCTATCTCAAAAAGTAGATTATAAGACCGAAGTACTATCTGGAATCACCGTAGCCATGGCATTAGTCCCAGAGGCAGTAGCATTTGCCTTGATTGCAGGTCTTCCACCCTTGACAGGTTTGTATGCTGCCTTTGTATTGGGTTTAGTCACTTCTATCTTAGGAGGTAGACCCGGAATGATTAGTGGCGCAACTGGAGCAGTAGCCATCGTCATTGCCAGTTTGGTACAATCTCATGGTATTGAATATATTTTTGCCACTGTTATCCTAGCAGGAATCATACAACTAACAGCGGGGTTTTTAAAACTAGGCAAACTCATTCGTTTAGTCCCTCATCCAGTAATTTTCGGATTTGTGAACGGGTTGGCTATTATCATTTTCCTATCCCAACTAGAACAATTTAAAACACCAGATGGTGCCTGGATGGCTGGGGAAAGCCTATTTCTATTGATTGGTTTGGTTTTGCTGACCATGTTAATAATTTGGCTTTTACCGAAGGTGACTAAAGTTATACCTGCATCTTTAGCTGCCATCTTAGTGATTTTTGCCATTGTACAATTCATGGAGGTGGATACCAAAACAGTAGGTGATATGGCCTCCATAAAAGGAGCCTTCCCACCTTTTCACCTTCCTCAGATACCATGGACTTTTGAAACCTTGCAAATTGTATTTCCATACGCTTTAATCGTAGCTGGAGTAGGTTTAATTGAAAGTTTGCTGACCCTCAATATTATCGATGAAATTACAGAAACTCGTGGTCATGGGAATCGAGAAGCGGTTGCACAAGGAACTGCCAATATTTTGTCTGGCTTATTTTCCGGTATGGGGGGCTGTGCCATGATTGGACAAAGCCTAATCAATGTTTCCAATGGGGCCAGAGCCAGATTATCTGGTATTGTAGCTGCACTAATGCTTTTGATTTTTGTCATGTTTGGTTCAGGATTAATCGAAAAAGTACCCATGGCTGCCTTAACCGGTCTGATGATTATGGTATCTATTGGCACCTTTGAATGGGCTAGTTTGAAGATCTTCAACCGCTTTCCCAAATCGGATGTATTAGTAATGCTCTTGGTTACTCTGGTTACCGTTTTCCTCCATAATTTGGCCTTAGCCGTGATTACAGGGGTCGTCATTGCCGCTTTGGTTTTTGCATGGGACAATGCGAAAAGAATCAGGGCCCGCAAAAGAATAGACGAACAGGGAATCAAACATTACGAAATATACGGACCTTTATTTTTTGGTTCTATTGCAGCTTTTAATGAAAAATTTACTGTATTGGAAGATCCGGAAGAGATTATAATAGATTTTCAAGAAAGCCGGGTTGTTGACATGTCCGCTATAGAAGCCCTCAATAAACTAACAGAACGCTACCAGAAAGTAGGAAAGAAGGTGCACCTCAAGCATTTATCTGCAGATTGTCGACAACTATTGAAAAACGCTGATAAAATCATTGACGTCAATATTATTGAGGACCCCACCTATAAGGTAGTCACCGATAACCTTTGATCAGGATTGACTCAATTCTACGGCTCGTTGGAAGGCAGCAATAGCCCCCTGCCCGATATGATGTGCTACCTCGTCCTGGCGGAAGACCGACAATGCAGCCTCTGTGGTTCCACCTTTGGAGGCTACCTTTTTAATCCATTCTTCACAACTCAACGCATTCTGTTGAAATAACTGAAGTGCCCCGCTGAAAGTCTGACTCACCAGTAACTGGGCTTGAGCGGCTTCGAAACCCAACTCCTTTCCCGCTTGAATCATGGCATCCATAAAATAGTACACATAGGCTGGTCCTGATCCAGAAATAGCAGTGGCGGCATCCAACATTTTTTCCTCTTCAACCAACAAGGTTTTACCTGTAGTCGCCAACAAATTTTGAACGGCTCCTTGCTCTAACCTAGTGACAGCATCCGTGGTCGTAAATACCGTCATTCCAGCTCCAATTTGCGCCGGAAGATTCGGCATCGCTCTCACAATTTTATCTACCCCCAATCCCGCCTTAATCCGTTCCATTTTTACTCCAGCCATGATACTTAGAACCACTTGAGATTCAGCGATATGAGGTCGAATTTCATCAAATAAGACCCTTATATCTTGGGGCTTAACGGCTATAATCACTAAATCAGCCTCTCCAATGCAATCCGGTTGGGCAGTAATTTTTGCTAATTCTAATTTGGATAAATCCTTCATTTTTTCCTGAAGTGATTTTTCCAAAATCATCAACTGATCAGGAGCAACTACTCGAGAATTAATAAAGGCCCTGGCATAAGTAATGCCCATATTTCCCCCACCAATGATTAAAATTTTCATAACAATTTGATTTGAATATCGTTATTATTGGAGTCGGTCAAACCAATCACATCCATGAAAAAAGTCGTCTTATTCAGTTTCCTCCTTATACTCTTAGCATGCACCTCTTCCAACGAGCACCAACCAACTGACCATCAAGCAATTTTCTACAAGGTAACAAAAGTAGTGGACGGAGATACTTTTTGGATCGCAGATGGAAGTCCAAAAGGTAAAAAAATCCGTCTCATTGGCATAGATGCACCAGAGTCCTTCAATACTGGTCGAACCACCATCGAGTTTATGGGAAAAGAAGCGGGCAACTACCTTCGAGACATGATTCTCAATGAAAAGGTTAGAATTGAATTGGATATAGATCCACTAGATCGATATGGAAGAACCCTCGCCTATGCCTATACGGAAGATGACCTCTTCATCAATGCCCACATGATTGAACAAGGTTACGCGCAGGTGATGACTATTCCTCCTAACGTCAAATACGCCTCCTTATTCCTGCAACTTCAAAAAGAAGCTCGTGAAGCCGAAAGAGGTCTTTGGGCAGAGTAATATCTATTTATCTGATCAAGTCAAACTGATGGGTATATTTGATGGTAAACACCTGATCGTTAGCCGGGTATAACACATCTCGATCTCTCAAAATATTATAGACCACGAACAAGCCCGTATTGGAATTTTGAAGCCATCCAAAACGCGCATTAACCGAGGTGACCTCTGAAACGTTGTTGTATTGAATCAAACTTTGTAGAAATATTCTAGGCGTAAAAGAATAGGCAATTCTCGCAGCACTTATCACTGCATTAATGTCCCCTTCAGGCAATCTCAGATCGTTATAATTTAAAGAAAAGGAGGTATTCAATTTATCACCTACTCGAGCAGAAAGGGTGTTCCTCGAGGAAAATCTGCTTCCTCCAAAATAGCCACCAATCACCGTAGTATTGGTATAGGATATCATCTTATTGGCATTCGTCAGCAAGACAAATTGTAACTCTTGATGGTTATAGGTCCCCCTAGGAATCTCCACCCCCGAAATAAACAATGGCTTGTACACCCCCTCCGTGGTGATGTTTATTCCAGTATGCACTTCGAACCCACTGTCGAATTCCCAATGATTATCAATGTGAAGAAAACTCGTTTCCAATTGGTTCTCAAAATTGATGTAGGCCCGATAAGATACATGAGGACGCAACTCCATAATTGGCCCCCAATTTTCCGGCCTCCAATTGCGCAAAATTAAAAATTCAGGTTTCTTAAACGCCGTGCGCAACAAAAAACCAACCTCTGGATTAAATTGCTCCGCCACCTCAGTGTACCCCAATCTGAAGTTCCAACCGTTCCAATTATATACCCCTAAGATGTTAAGCGCATGATCTCTATCCTCCATTCCCGGCGTATTACTCTTGGCCAAATAACCCGAAATCTGCGCCTGCTTTCCAATCCCCCACTTTCCATCAATGGCCACCACCCTATTGTAATCTTCTCCATTGGCATCCAATCCCTGACGCCCAACATAAACCGCCCCAATAGAAGAACGCCTAGCGGCAAAATCGTGGTTGATCCGGGCCACTGAGAAATTATTGCGATTGAGGTCAATATCCTCAATGCTTTCGGTAAACATGCTCAAAAGGCCCACATTAGTTTGTCCAATTTTTCCACTAACCCTCGCTCCACCTGTTATAGGAACAATACTGCCTTGATTGGCAATTCCTATTCTCCTGCTAAAAAATAAATCGACCTCACCTGGGCTACCAACGGTAAATTGGCCAGCATTCTCCAAAAAGAATGGCCGCTTTTCAGGAAAAAATAAATTCACCCGCTCCAAATTAACTTGCTGATCATCTACTTCCACCTGAGCAAAATCGGTATTGTAAGTCAAATCCAAAGTCAATCCGGGCGTCAAACTATACTTGACATCTATTCCAGCAGCAGCGTCTGTTTTATTAATCGCCGGATCTGTCTCTTTCCTAACGGTATTCTGCCCCAAAACATAAGGAAACACCTTTAGGTTTTTCGGACTTCTCAAGGAAAGTCCGTGCATTTTTCCCGCTAGGGATAACCTTTTGATATCCAACCCCACTGGTAACTGCGCCCAATAAGCTGTTTCACTCCGCTTGCTGATATTGCGCTGGAAGTTAATACCCCAAATCCTGCCGTCTCCACTGTTAAATCGAATGGACCGCAACGGAATCGCAAATTCGGCACTCCAACCATAATCCCCTCTCTCAGTTTTCACTGTCCAAGCAGCGTCCCAATTGATATTGGTGCCGCCAATGACTCCACCTTGCTGCCGGTTGGCATTGAAATTTCCCACCCCCTCTCGATCAATCTGTGCATCGTACTCCATACCATCTGCATTGGTGCCAAATAAAAATCCGTTTTGCTGATCGTTGTAGGTGTCGATGATGAATAAAAAACTATCATCATCGTTGAGGTCCGCATCCCTTCTGGAATCACTTACGACAATTTTAGTCGGATCTTGATCGTAACAAATAACTCCAACATAAAGCGTTCTAGACGTCTGGGCTACTCTAATGACCGTTCGCTCTGAAACCGGCTGCCCATAATCAGGGCGCATCTGTTGCAAACCTTCAATTACAGGTACAGCCTGCCAAATAGCATCGTTGAGGATATTGCCATCCACTATGGGATCTTCTTGCAAATGGGTAATGTCAAAAATAGGACGAGCTAACTTTTGAGCCCAAAATGAACCATCCACCAATAGGATACCCAGCAAGGTCACTAATAAATTTTTCAAGGTTTTTCGTTTTGCAGGAAGGAAATTTACCCTTTTTTCTCAATTATTTACATTACAATTTGAATTGCGCACCAAATTCCGCCACATTAAACCCCGCAGCCTCTAGGCTATTTAGCGAAGAATGCCCTTTTACTAAAACCGGATTGGTATGATTCAAATGAATGAAATATATTTTGGCCCGCTCGCTTGAAGGAAGATTTTGGAAGCGCTGCATAGACTCTGCAATAAAAGGATGCGGAATTTCTGCCATCGGCCGGTTATTCACTTCACTGGCGTCAAAAAAAGTACCATCTAAAAAAGCATAATCCACTTGGGCAATCCAATCTTCAATGCGATCCGTCCATTTTTCCCATTTATCTATATCTGGAATAAACAGCGCCTTTTTGTGGCTTCCAGCAATCACATATCCCACCGTTTCAGAATATTCATCTCGATGGGGAACTGTTATAGGAGTGACCGACATATTGGCGTGAATCGCTCGTTCCTTACCCCCTGTCAATTCTATTAATTCGATGTTATTCAAAGTCACCAATTGACTCCACGGACCATTTTGTTCCAAAAAATGCTTCATTCGGGGCATGGCATACACAGAGACCTTGTGAGCCCCTAAGGCTTCTCGACCTAAGTACATCAAACCCGTATAATGCCCAATATGAGCATGCGTGAGGAATATCCCTTCGGGAAAAGTTTCCAAATACCCAATTTGACTGACTATATCTGGAGTCGCTTCAAATAAATAAGTGGTTCCATCAGAAAGGTGCTGCCAACCTAAAGCCACCACTTTTTTGTTTTCAGCACTTTGCTTACAACAACTTTTGTCGCAACCCAGATGAGGAGAACCTCCATCTTGTAAATTACCAAGAATGGTTAGAAGGGTCTCTTGAGATTGAGCCCACCCATTTATGGTTAGAGATAAAAGAATTAGGAAAATATACTTCATAGCAAAATGAAATGTGTTTTATTTCAAAAAAAAGTTAATTTGGCACTATAGCAAATAGACATCATCAAAATTAAATATTGTAATGAAAAAACGGACTTTTTTAAAAACCTCAGCAGTTTTAGCTTCAGCAGCCTTAATGCCGGGAGCAGTTTGGGCGAAAGCTAATGAAAAAAGATTAAGGACGGCGCACATCGGAATCGGAGGCATGGGTTTCAATGACCTTAATGATATTGCTTCCCATCCATTAGTAGATGTAGTGGGCTTGTGCGATGTAGATAGCCATGCTATTGAAAATGCTTTGAAAAAGTATCCTAAGGCCAAGACTTATAAAGACTATCGCATCATGTTAAAGGAAATGGCAGACGAGATTGATGCGGTGATTGTTTCTACTCCGGATCATACCCATGCGCCAGCTTCTTTAATGGCGATGGAAATGAATAAGCCAGTCTATTGTCAGAAGCCCCTCGCGCATCACGTCTCTGAAGTAAGGGCGATGAGGAAAATGGCGGAAGAAAAAAACTTGGTGACCCAAATGGGCATTCAGGTGCATTCCTTTGATGAATACCGAGCTACCGTTCTTTTGATTCAGTCCGGAATCATTGGAAAGGTAAAAACCGTTAGAGCTTGGTCCCCCAAAAATTGGGGATACGATGGCGGCGTGCCTGCTCAAGCAGATCCTGTTCCGTCCAATTTAGATTGGAACCTATGGTTGGGAACTTCAGCGGAAAGACCTTTCGTCAAGGATTTTTATCACCCTGGAAATTGGAGAAAATTGGTGGATTTTGGCTGTGGAACCCTTGGTGATATGGGGGTCCATATTTTTGACACTCCCTATACAGCTTTGGATTTAGATGTTCCAGAAACCATCAAAAACATCTGCAGAGCACCTAATGGCATCGGTTATCCAGAAAAAAATGTAGTTACCTATACTTTTCCAGGCACTAAATACACTACTGACAAATTGACTTGGGTATGGTACGACGGGCCAGGTGCACCAGAAGAAAGTCACCCAGATTTAGCCTTACCTAATGGAGAAAAATTGCCGGAACAAGGTGCCATGTTTGTCGGAGAAAATGGCGAACGATTGTTGTTGCCTCACTTTATGTTGAAGCCTAAAAAGATTGTCGATGGCAAATATGTCAATTACGACTATCCAGATTTAGACAAACTCGACCACTACCACCAGTTTGTCGATGCCTGCTTGGGCAAGACCGATTGTAGTGCGCCATTCAGCTATTCTGCTCGATTGACAGAAGCGATTCTGCTGGGAGTAATCGCGGGAAGATTCCCTAATCAAACGCTACATTGGGACAATGCCACTGCCCAATTTAAAGAATCAGAAGCCAATCAGTATTTACAATCTGAATATCGATCCTTCTAATTGTATTTCATGTTCAAAATACCTGTTGAAGGGGAGTCCGAAGACTCCCCTTTTTTAATACTCCAACCTGATCGGAAATTAATTGCTCGTTATATAATATTCAACCACAACCCTATTTGTTTTTTTTTGAATCGAGACCTGATATTTGCAAGGCTGATATTCTCATCTTCCAGTTAATTTTTAATTAACAGTGGTCATTAATGGAGTCTCGATTCTCCAAATTTTATTTATTCCTTACCCTAAATTCAAAACAATAATTATAAGTTATATCATATAAAGACCATATTGGTTAAGCCCCAAAACTGTTAATTACAGAATATGAACTAATGCTTTCAATATTTCAGTATGGGATAAACGCATTCGCAAAGGATCCTGCAACTGTACTTAGTGGCATCCTCTTACTTATGCATCAGTAGAATCCTTCCCCCATACTACTGGTAGAATCCTTTGCCAATTGGCATAAATCCTAATAAGGGGCAAATTCGCGAACCCCAGTTAAAGACCATTTAGCCAATTCCATAGGAATATTGCCAATTCGGGATAAACCGTCGAAAAATTCCTTGAGGGATTTATCTGGGTGTACCCTAGCAAATTCACCTAAGGCCATTTCTGTTAAGTATTTACCCGTAATATAACTGGTTCCATATCCAGGTTGCCTCAAATATAAATGTTGTTCAAACAGAAGTAACTCCTTCTCAGTTTTCATCCATCCCCTGGGCGTATAATCCGCGTGAATTCCTCCTGCTTCTTCCATGGTCATTAGATTGGCATGGGCATACAATGATCCCAATCCACGAGCGGCTCTTTGCGCGATCATAATGTACACGATCTCTCGCACTCGAGGGTTGTCCTGATATAACCCAGCCTGCATAAACATTTCCTCAACTGCTGTAGCCAAACCCTCATTTCGAGAATCAAAAATATTATACAATAAAGCTCCTCTCCTAATAGCATTATCATGTGGCTTTAAATCCATTTGGGCCAATTCAAACCAGTGGTAAAAGTGGGAATACAAAGGACGTTGATCATGGTGAGCGGTGATCCAGAAAAAATTCCTTCTTTCAACGGGTACGAAACCACCTAAATGCGCTCTCAAAGCAGGTTCAAAATAATCCTCTACCGTAACGATATCTTGTTGGTCCAGAAAATCAATCAAACTTCGGACGGATTGTTCTGCTCTGGCTTGGTATTCTTCCTGGTTAGCAGCAGGCATCAAGGGCGGTAAATTTCGATTCTGGTGTTCTTCCAATTTTAAAGCAGCCCAAGCTCTAACCAGTTCTCTTTTGAGCAGGAGGACTTCCTCCTCCCAAGTAAGAGGCACCAAATGGACATTTTGTTGATACCAAGTGTAATGCTCCTTACCAATACCTGAGGGACCTGACTTATTAGCCCCTTCTTTGGCCAACCATTCTGCGAATGATTGAGATGCTGCTATAGCTTCTTGAATGGCAATAGTTAGTGCGCCATTTTGTTCTACTCCTGTAAATTTCAACAGGGCCTCTAAATCTTGGACTTGAAATTGAATATCGCGAATTCCAGCCAACCAGAGTTCCTTGGCATTACCGGTCAAATTCATTCTTGCCTGTTGGTAAAAATTAGATAGGGTACCCAATTGGCCGATCAGCACTTTGGAATCTTCTACAGACAAAGGAAAATCAAATTGCCATATTTCGATGGCATTATGTGGCGTAGGCCCCTCATGCCCGGGAACATCACTTCTATCCATCCAAATGACTTTATAAAAAGCAGGATCTCTTTCCCACGGCTTCAATACCCGATAATTAAAGTCATACCCGTTCATTTCAGCCCGAATGATTTCCCAATCTATACGGTCCTCTACCGACCATTTGGTGGTATCTAAGGCTTCTAATTGGCCTTTCAATAATTCAAACGCCTTATTTCTAGATTCAAAAGTAGCCTTTCGATAATCCGGTGCACCTTGATAAAGTGGGGGTTTTTCAAAAGATCGCCAATCTTCAAAGAGATTAGTGAGGATTTCACTAGGTTGAGCATTCGCAATCAACAGTCCACCCAAAATAAATATTAAAGAATAGGTCAATTTAGTCATGATAGTTGTGCTTATGTTATACGTATTGTTTAATAAATTCAGCAGATGGAAAATAGTAAAATTTAAGGATTTAATTTTTTGGCTAAAATAAATATGCTTTGATTGGTATTTTTTTGAGCCAGCACATTGATGGAGGCCTCTGTTAGTTGTAAAATTCTGGGATATCCTCCGGTAGTTTGACCTTCACGCATCAGCACAATTAACTGGCCAGAAGGCGTCCATTGAACAGTACCTGGTAAAACTGGTGCGGTCAGTAAAGAATATTTGTGCTTGGGCGCATAGGGAAGTAATCTTACCCCCATCCTGTTGTGTTCTTTTGACACCCGCCATTCCTGAAGAAATAAATCATACCCAGATTGTTCCCACAAATGCCATTCCGGCCCTTTATATCCGAATATTATCGGCTCATCCAGAGGGGTGGCTTTGAGCTGAGCATAGGTGGTGGACTCTACATCGATGATAGGTCCAAATGGAATCAAATCGTTTTTTTTGAATACCACTTGCTCCGTCACCCCTAATGACATCGAATAACTATCCATAACCGATGTACCAAACAATCCACCTTTTACCGCAAGGTATCCCCTTAACCCCTTCTTAACTGAGCCAAAAGTCCATATTTCATTTTCTACAAAACGGACAGGCAATTGGCTGGGTACAGGGCCGTAAAGATTACTTTGCACATCAAAAAAACCTCCGGCAAAAGCAGCGATACCCGATTTTATCCACTGTATTTTAGGGCCTACCAGAGTGAATTCTAAAAGAGGTGCGCCCAACGGATTATTCACCAGCATATTCGCTAACATCGCACTGTTGCGATCCATGGCCCCCGAAAAAGGAACTCCAAAAGTGTGCATCTTCCACCTTCCAAGGTCCTGCAAAGAGGTATAATTACCAGGCTGAAGAATTCGCAGCATAACCCTTTATTGTTGTACGAACCTAATTTGATCCCCCACTTTTACCTTAAAAAAAGGTGGACCATTACGATCAATGACTTGGAAATCTGAATACCCAATCAATTGCCACCCTCCTGGTGCTTCCATCGGATAAATGCCAGTTTGACGCCCCCCTATACCCACTGCCCCAGCCGGAACCCGAAGTCTTGGTCGATCCCGCCTTGGATAGTGAATGGCCTCTGGCAAGCCGCCCAGATACATGAATCCTGGTAAGAATCCCAAACCATATACGGTGTAAAGCGCACTCGTATGCCAATCAATAAAGGTTGGGATAGACATATTTAAGGCCTGGCAAACCTCCTCCAAATCCATACCCACTTCAGACTGATAATCAACGGCAATTTCAAAAACCCTGGCCTCATACGGTTCAAAAAATCGCTTTTCGTATTGGGCTAAAACCGCTTCAATGGTTCCGGTTAAATCCTTAATGAGGTTTCGAAACACCAAAAGTAAAGAATGATAACACGGGGTTAATAAAGCTTCAGGAAATGCTCCCTCTAACCGCGCTTTAAAAGCCAAAACATCTTGTAAAATATCTTCATCAATCTCTTCAGGCCACTGAATGAGCAAGGCATGAGCGCTGTAAGGGACAATCTTAATGGGATAGTCTTTCATACCATTGATGTATTGCTTGAGCTGCAGCGGCGCAACCGGGGTGATCGCCGTGCAGACAAAAAGTATCTGCTTTTAGGGTAATTCTGATTCCTGAAGCCGTGACTACTTCATCCTTAAACCAAAAATCTTCCAATTGTTGAAGAATCTCGCTTTGAGTTTGCAGAACAGCATCCGCTTCGGTTCGGGAAACCAATCGGCCGTTGGGGTAGTATCTTCGGTCTAAAAACCCCTCTGCAAGAGGCGTAATATGATATTCCTGGCACCATTGAAAAATCAAGCTATTGGAGGGACAGAATAAATATTCAAAGTCAAAATTTTTTAGCACTTCCAAAAACCAGCGAGTGAGGGTTTCATTTTCATATCCCTCGTGGTATAAAGCGCCATGTGCCTTGACGTGATACCAGGGGATATTAACTTTTTGAACAACCTCTTCGAATAATTTTAATTGCCTTTGAATGGCATTTTGAAATGCTGCTTTGGACATGACCATAGATTTTCTCCCAAAATGCGCCCGGTCTGGGAACGAAGGATGGGCACCGAAATGCACTCCGTGCTGCAGGGCCAATAAAGCAGTCCTTTCTAAAGTTACTCGATCACCTGCATGTCCACCACAGGCTACATTAGCGCATTGAATCCAAGGCATTACTTTTTCATCCGCTCCTATCCCCTCCCCCATATCGCAATTGATTAGTAGTGGCTTCATAATTTCTGATCTAAAATAGCACCTTACTCAAAGTGCGGATACTTAAAGCAATGGTGGTGAGGAGGAGGAAAAAACTCAACACATTCAGGAATGTTCCATTGCGGTACTGGCCTAAAATCTTCTTACTCGATGAGAGCCACCAAAGTAAAGCCGCCATAATCGGCAATAAAACTCCATTAGCCAATTGAGCAAACTGAATAATTACGATGGGACTAAAAGACAAGGTGGTAGAAGCCAGCCCAATCAATAGGATACCCATCCAACTGGCTCTGAACTTTTTACTTTTCATTCCACCGGTCCATCCAAAACAAGATTGAATCACAATCGCCGCTGCGAAGGGTGCGGTAATGGAAGAAGTAATGCCTGCGGCAAAAAGACCTAATCCTGTAAAAATAGCTGCGGAATTGCCAAAGAGGGGCTGAAGACCGGCGGCCAAATCCACCGGACGAGTTAATGCATTGCCGGGCATACTCGCTCCAGTAATCAAAATGGCCATAGATACTAATCCTCCTAAGCTGATGGCTACAATAGTGTCGGTCCTAACAGCTGTTAATTGTGCGGTATCTTGCCATTTTTTCTTGACCAAACTAGCGTGCAAAAACAAATTATAAGGAACTACGGTAGTGCCAATAAGTGCCAAAACCATCAAAATATTATCTTCGTGAATGGTAGGTTGTATGAAACCTTGAAAGATAGCCCCATAATCAGGTTGGGTAATTAAAGCGGTGGCGATAAAGGAAAGACTCATAAAGATGACCAATCCCAATAAAGCTCGCTCAAGTACTTTGTGATTTCCTAAATACAGGAGCCCAAAAGCGATGGCACCTGAAAGAATGGGCCAAAGCCACGGCTGTTGCACATGGGTTATAATTTCCAACCCCATAACTGCTCCATTGATATTACCCGCCTCATAGGCGGCATTGCCCAAGACTATAGCTGCTAAAACCAAACCGATTATCGCATTTTTGAGAACTGGAGCAACTATACTTTCTCTAAGCACTGTTGCCAAATCCTTCTGTTGAACCAAACCAATGCGAGCTGCCATTTCTTGGAGCACTATGGTAATTACTACAGACAACAACAAGGCCCAAAGAAGCGAAAAGTCAAACCTCACCCCTGCTTGGGCGCAAACGGTAACTGTTCCCGGTCCTACGAAAGCCGCTGTGACCAAAGTAGCTGGTCCCAGTTGATTCAACCATTTTTTCATAGCATCAAACTACAAAATATTCTTCACCTATTGGTTTGGCTCTTTTAATTTTCTTTTGGTTAAGTTTAAAAGGGTAGTTAATTCCTGAGCTTTCAATGTTCTCCATTGACCTAGAGGGAGCTCGCCTAATTCTAAGTGCATGATTCGGATGCGCTTAAGTGAAACAACCTGGTAACCCAGATATTCACACATTCTTCGAATTTGCCGATTCAGACCCTGGGTTAAAATAATGGAGAAAACATTCCTATTGATTTTCCTCACCGTACAAGGTTCAGTTACCGTTCCTAATATCGGTACCCCCCTTTCCATCTTATTTATAAATTCACGAGAGATTTCTTGATTAACTTTTACGATATACTCTTTTTCATGTCCGTGTTCTACTCTCAATATCTCATTGACTATATCTCCATCATTGGTCAGTAAAATCAAACCGGTTGAAGGTTTATCTAACCTTCCAATTGGGAAAATCCTTTGCGGAAATCCAATAAAATCAATAATGTTATCGGGATCTGATAAATCCGTAGTACAGGTAATTCCCGGTGGCTTATGAAACATTAAATAGACAGGTAGTAGTTGGTGATTGACTACCTGACCATCCAATACTACTTCATCTCCCTCCTCTACGCGATTGCCCTTTTTAGCTAGAACGCCATTGATTGTGACTCTACCCGCCTCAATCCATCTGTCCGCTTCCCTCCGGGAACAAGAACAATTTTCACTCAGGTATTTATTCAGACTTTTAGAAGAGGTATTCAAAGATTGCTCTTAGTTTTTCATCATAATGCTATAATCCTATCGAACTACGAATCAATGTAATTTAGTATAAAAAACCAAACATCCAAAGTGGAATTTTATTCCCTGTTCCATACTCTATATTATCAGATGCAATATAGGATTTATCAATTCCAAGTATTTGTTTTTTCGCTTTTCCTTTACCACCTACCTCTATAGTGTAGGACCTATTAATTAAAAAATCACCCTGATTTGCATACTCCACCTGATACTGATAGCTCAATTGATTAACCAAAAAGGTTTCCCGAATAGAACCTATTACCGTATTTCTCGGGGCCAGGGCATATTGAAAATTAGTATTCTCCAGATAAATTTTATCAGGCTTTTGTAGTAAAGAAATCCCATGTGCATCTTTGTAAAGGTTGCGCGTTAAATTAGCCTCTTGAAGATAATGTAAATAGGCGGTAAAAGTATTTCTATTGATTCCAATTCGTTCACTTAGTTTGCTGACATTGGGAATAAAAGGAACAGATTCAGCAATAATTTGCAAAAGTTGTTTGAGTTTCGAAATATAGGTCGAATCAACTTTTCTTAACAGGGGCAATTCTATTTCAATTATCATATTAATGACCTCCTCAATTCTATGATAGTACAATGAAGGAACCTCTAGAAAATAAGGAAAATAACCTGTTTTCAGATACTCCTCAAAATATTGTAATGGGTTAATAAGTCGGTTGAATTCCTTTGCGAGTTCTAAGTGGTTCTTTACTAAATCATCTAATTCCAATTTTGGAAGTTTAACGCCTAATTTAATTTCAAGGTATTCTCGATAGGACAAACCTTGCAGCATGTAGACCACCGCTCTTCGACTCAGATCAGCTCTGGCATTTAAAATCTCTAACAAAGAAAATCCTGTAAATACAATCTTAAGTTCAGGGTAGTCATCATAGATATTTTTTAATTCTTGTGACCAATTTGGATATTTATGTACTTCATCTAAAAAAAGATACTTACCACCCTTTTTTACAAAGTCGTTGACAAGCTTGCTTAGTTTATTTTCAGCAAACCATATATTATCCAAACTTACATAAAGTGTTAATTCATTAATAGGTAAATGCTCCTTGATAAATTGAAGTAATAGAGTGGTTTTACCAACTCCTCTAGCCCCCTTAATTCCGATTAGTCTAGATTCCCATTGAATCTCATTCATTAGGCTTCTTTTGAAATCGAGATTTATAAAATCAATTTTCTTGTAAAACTTTTCGAAAAGAGTTTCCATAATTGCTTATTCTAATAAGCAAAAATAAGTATTTTTTGCTTACTCCATTAAGCAATTTATTAAGAGTGTAAGGATAACTTTTGCCGAAGGCTTATATTTTAATCGCCTCCAAAGAATCATTCGCCAATTCCAGCTCCGCTCCTTTGAGCCAATTTTTACCCGCTTTCGGTTTCATCAGCAATGGCATGCGTTTTTTGGTATTGTGAATCTCAGCCATCAGCTCATTCGCCCCTCCCGTGATGATGGTAAAAGAAAAAATGGTCTGACCCGTATCAGCTGATTGCCACCTGCTCCATAATCCAGCAAACCCAAATAAGTCCCCATCGGGCAACTGAACCAAATACTTTTGCTTTTGCTTGCCCTTAGCATCTAACCACTGCCACTCTATAAATCCATCAGCAATCACCAGACAACGTTGATGGACAACTTGTCTAAAAGATGGCTTCTCTTTCAAAGTCTCTACCCGAGCATTTAAAGTTTGATGCTGAATTTTAAAATCCTTCGCCCAAAATGGCAGTAACCCCCACTGATAAAATTGAACCTGATCTACGGAATCATGGGTGATGACCGGCGCATATAAATGTTGAAAACCATTAAAAAGGGTTGGAATTTCATCCCTTTCAACGGCCACATTCACCTCAAAAGATTCTTCGATTTGCTGAACAGATTTATCTAATTTATAATGATAGCACATGATAATTTGTTATTTTCCCATTCGACTTTCATTAATTTTTAAATATACAAAAATGAAAAAAGGAATATTGCTATTAATACTAGACCTCTTTGCATTCCTATTGCTCCAAGCTCAACCGTTCCAAACCGGCACTCCTGAGCAAGGTGGGTTTTCTACTCCAAGATTAGAACGAATTGACCACCTCATTGAAACTGCTATCGAGGCCGAAGCCATCCCCGGTGCGGTGACCCTAATCGTCCGAAATGGACAAATCGTTCAATTTAAAGCTTATGGTTATAGTGATGCTGAGAATAAAGAAAGAATGGAAAAAGACGATATTTTCCGAATTGCCTCCCAAAGCAAAGCGATTACCAGTCTGGCCGTTATGATGCTGTGGGAAGAAGGCAAATTTCAATTAGATGATCCTATATCAAAGTACATACCTGAATTCCGAAAGCCTCAGGTAATCACTTCATTCGATCCCGCTGATTCTTCCTATACGGCCCAACCTGCCAAGCGGGAAATTACCGTAAGACATCTTTTAACCCATACCTCGGGAATAGATTATGCAGGTATAGGTAGCACTGAATTCAAAGCCATTTATGCCAAAGCTGGTATTCCAAGTGGGATAGGTAACGATAGTTACATCTTGGGAGAAAGAATGAAGATATTGGGCCAGCTGCCTTTGAAGCACGAACCTGGAGAAAGATTCACCTATAGTTTGAGTATCGACGTACTGGGCTATTTAGTGGAAGTTTGGTCCGGAATGGATTTTGATGAATTCCTTTCGGAAAAAATATTCAAACCCCTTGGAATGAATGACACCTACTTTTATCTGCCTCCATCCAAACACTCCAGATTGGTTCCATTGTACTCCGGCGCTGGTGGGGAATTGACTAAAATGTCTGGACAAGTTTTTGATCGGGTCAATCCGGATTATCCGACCCTGGAAGGGTCCTATTTCTCAGGAGGGGCAGGATTGTCCTCTACTATTGAAGATTACGCCAAATTTTTACAATTATTTCTCAACAAAGGGTCCCTCAATGGGCAAAGATTATTGAGTCGGAAAACGATTGAATTGATGCTGACCAATCAAATTCAAATTGAAAATACCGCCCCTTTTGGATTGGGCTTTGGCTTGGAAACTGCTGCGAATGATTATCTAAGTCCACAAACCATTGGATCGTTTAGATGGGGAGGCGCATTTAAAACAAGCTATTGGGCAGATCCCGCAGAAGGGCTAATAGGTTTGCTCTATACCAATATGTATCAGCAAACCAAATACACTGATCTAGAGTCCAAATTCAAAACCTTAGTTTACCAAGCCATTAACGATTGAGATCAATCCCAGAGAACCTCCATCCACATTCGACCGGAGGTTCTCTCTATAATGCATTGCCATTGATGACCCCTTTTCACCCCTTGTAGGGCATACCAATCTGGATTACTTTCAGGAAATTCCTCCATATTATTTTTTAATAATTCAATAGACCAAAACAAATCGCCCAAGGCTACCTCTTCCATCCTCATGAATCCATTTTCACGAATGTATTTCTTCGGATTTTCCAACTGGTAAAGCCCAACTCTTAATTGCCGCTTTTCATCAAAATAACAATTGGCATCTAGCTGGGGAGGCACATTCAAACCTGTAATCACTTCATTAGAATCGATGACTAGTTGGCCGCATCCTTTGGATTCTTTGAACGAAAAACCAAAAAAAACTGCGATTAAAAAAATTCCCACTAAAATTAAAACCTGTGATATTTTCATACGCCACTTACTTTTCCTAATTGTAATCTTTAAGTTTAAATATACATTTTTTACAATATAATGATTGGATTCATTTTCTTTTCCAAATAGGAATCTTACCGATATTATTTACAATTGGTTTTTGATTTTTTAATCTGTTTATCCATAACTTCTTTTTTCTCAAACTTAGGACCGGATACTATGATTCATTCCTTACTAATATGAGATAAATCAATCCTTCATTCCAAGTGCTTTTCTGATATTCAATAATCTCTTCCTCCAAAATGAACCATTGGACGAGTGGCTAACCAAATTTGAAAGAAAAGATGTATTAGGAATTTAAAATTGTCAGAGGCAAGTCACAAAAGTGTCATTGAATTGTCATATCGAATTACTCCTATTACAAGTTTGACGCCCCTATCATACATTCGCACTCGGAAAACACA
>CAYPID010000011.1:0-60501 GCA_964410725.1 uncultured Saprospiraceae bacterium | reverse complement strand
TTACTACTTCTAATCTTGTGGTTTGCCGTATCTTTTGGTTTTGGAATTCTATTAGCTCCTAGTCTAAATAAATTTAGTGTTGGAGGTGTAAAGATGGGGTTCTGGTTTGCCCAGCAAGGTTCCATTTATGTATTTGTAATCATAATTTATTTATATGTCTTTCTAATGAATAGACTGGACAAGGATTACGACGTAAATGACTAAAAAATGGATGTTCAATACTGGACTTTTGCGATAGTAGGTTTTACTTTCCTATTGTACATTTATATTGCTATTAAGGCTAAAGCATCTTCCACATCGGATTTTTATGTTGCTGGCGGTGGAGTTCATCCCCTGGTTAATGGTATGGCAACAGCAGCAGATTGGATGTCTGCGGCTTCCTTCATCTCTATGGCGGGATTGATTTCTTTTATGGGGTATCAAGGTGCTCAATATTTAATGGGTTGGACAGGTGGTTACGTTTTATTGGCTTTATTGTTAGCTCCATACCTCAGAAAATTTGGGAAGTTTACCGTACCTGATTTTATTGGCGACCGGTATTACTCCAATACCGCTAGGATTGTAGCTGTTGTAGCTGCCCTTTTTGTATCCTTTACTTATGTAGTCGGACAGATGAAAGGGGTTGGCGTGGCCTTTTCTAGATTTTTAGAAATTGATTATGAGTGGGGAGTTATAATAGGTGTATTGATTGTGTTTTTTTACGCGGTACTGGGGGGAATGAAAGGAATTACCTATACTCAAGTGGCCCAGTATTGTGTCTTGATCTTTGCATATTTGGTTCCCGCCATTTTCATTTCCTTAATTATGGTAGGTACTCCTGTACCTCAGTTGGGTTTAGGAGGTGATCTTTCCAATGGAAATTCATTGCTACACACCTTAGATCAGTTATCAACAGATTTAGGTTTTCAAGAATATACCACTTCCAAAAAATCCTTCACTGATTTATTTTTTGTTACTGCAGCATTAATGTTAGGCACGGCTGGCCTTCCGCATGTCATTGTTAGATTTTTTACAGTTCCAAAAGTTTCAGATGCTCGCAAATCAGCTGGTTGGGCATTGCTTTTTATTGCTATATTATACACTACGGCTCCAGCTATCGCAGTATTTGCAAGAACCAACCTTTTGAATTCAGTTAATCAAATTTCCTATGATGAACTACCTGGATGGTTTAATAATTGGGAACAAACAGGCCTTTTAAAATACGAGGATAAAAATGGTGATGGAAAGGTACAATACTATAACGATCAGAATGAAACATTTAATCAGGTTGTGGCTCATCCCAATGGTTGGAGGGGTAATGAATTATTTGTGGATCAAGATATAATGGTATTGGCCAATCCAGAAATTGCACAATTGCCCGACTGGGTGATAGCTCTAGTAGTTGCTGGTGGATTAGCTGCTGCATTATCTACAGCTGCTGGTTTGCTTTTGGTAATTTCATCTTCTATTTCACACGATTTTTTAAAAAGATGGTTAAAGCCTGATATTACAGAAAAACAGGAGTTGTTATCAGCCAGAATAGCTATTGCTGCGGCTGTAATAATTGCAGGCTATGCTGGCCTAAAACCTCCGGGGTTTGTAGCCCAAGTAGTTGCATTTGCATTTGGTCTGGCGGCAGCCTCTTTCTTTCCAGCTATAGTTATGGGGATATTTTCGAAAAGAATGAATATGCAGGGAGCAATATCCGGTATGATTGCAGGATTGGTTTTTACTGCTTCCTATATTTTATATTTCAAATATTTAGGTGGAACCCCTGATCAATACCTTTGGGGGATATCTCCAGAAGGCATTGGAACACTGGGAATGATTGTAAATTTTGTGGTATCCTTTAGTGTGGCTCTGGTTACCCCGAAGCCCCCGCAAAAGGTAATTGATATGATAGAAGAAATTAGGATTCCCAGAGGAGCAGGTCAATCTATAGAACACTAAATTTTAGCAGCATAATAAAAGCGGAAAATTTTAAAAGATGAGTAGTTTACAAATCAAATCATTCGAAGAATACCAACAAGCTTACCAAGAAAGTATTACTAATCCAGCTGCCTTTTGGGAAGCAAAAGCCCACACTTTTCAATGGCATAAGAAATGGGATTCCGTATTCGAACACAATTTTGATGAAGCCCAATTTTCATGGTTTGCCGGAGGCAAACTAAACATTATTGAAAATTGTCTGGATAGGCATCTTCAAACCCAGCCGGATAAAATAGCTTTAATTTGGGAACCAAATGACCCCAACACTCCCGCTAAAACCTACACTTATAAGGATCTACACGAGGAAGTGTGCAAAATGGCCAATGTATTGAAATTGCATGGAATCCAAAAAGGGGACCGAGTTTGTTTTTATATGCCTATGGTACCTGAGCTGGCGATAGGAGTCTTAGCGTGTGCCAGGGTAGGTGCTGTTCATTCCGTAGTTTTTGCTGGCTTTTCAGCCTCAGCCTTAGCAGATAGGATTCACGATGCTTCTTGTAAGATGGTTATCTGTTCCGATTTTAATCAACGCGGTGCTAAAAACATTGCTGTAAAGGCAGTAGTCGATCAAGCAATAGCGTTAGGTTGTCCTTCGGTAAAAACGGTCCTAGTGCATAAGAATACTGGGGAATCTATTTCATTAAATCCTTCGCTCGATGTCTGGTTGCACGATTCATTGAATCAGGTAGACGCCATACATACAGCTGAGGTAATGGATGCTGAGGATTTACTCTTCATTTTATATACCTCAGGATCCACGGGTAAACCCAAAGGGGTGGTTCACACCTGTGGCGGGTATATGGTATATGCTCAATATTCATTTGAAAATGTTTTTCAATACCACGGAGATGATATTTATTGGTGCACTGCTGATATTGGTTGGATAACAGGTCATACTTATATATTATATGGTCCCCTCTTAGCAGGTGCCACTACCGTCATGTTTGAAGGCATTCCGACTTATCCCGATGCTGGAAGATTCTGGGAGGTATGTGAAAAATTGAAGGTCAATCAATTTTATACTGCACCTACTGCAATTAGAGCTTTAATGGCACAAGGAGATGAATATACCGAAGGGCATGATTTGTCCCATCTCAAAGTATTGGGAAGCGTTGGAGAGCCCATCAATCAAGAAGCTTGGGACTGGTATAACGAAAAAATAGGTAAAGGAAAATGTCCGATTGTGGATACTTGGTGGCAAACGGAGACTGGGGGTATTATGATATCGACTTTACCGGGAATAACACCTCAAAAACCCACTTTTGCCAGCTTACCTTTACCTGGTGTGCAGCCATGTCTGGTGGATGCTGAAGGGAATGAATTACAAGGAAATAATGTAGAGGGCCTATTGTGTATTAAATTTCCATGGCCTTCAATGATCAGAAGTACTTATGGAGATCATGAAAGATGCAAACAGACCTATTTTAATGTCTTTTCTGGCAAATATTTTACAGGAGATGGAGCCAAAAGAGATGAAAATGGATTGTACAGGATCATAGGTCGTGTAGATGATGTAATCAATGTATCAGGTCATAGAATAGGAACTGCTGAAGTTGAAAATGCCATCAATACGCATGAAGCCATTGTGGAATCAGCTGTGGTGGGATTTCCTCATGATATTAAAGGTCAAGGAATTTATGCTTATGTTATTCCCTCCCATGATGTTGGAGAAGAGGAAGCCTTTAGAAAAGAAGTTTTAGATTTAGTCACAAAGGAAATTGGTCCTATCGCCAAACCTGATAAAATTCAGATTGTAACAGGATTACCCAAAACCAGATCTGGAAAAATCATGCGTAGAATCTTAAGAAAAGTAGCTTCGGGGGATACTACCAATCTTGGTGACACCTCTACCCTATTGAATCCTGAGATTGTCGAAGATATAAAGGCAGGAGCCCTTTAATTAATTCTCAAAAAAAGAATCGTACTGATTTTTATGATCGATTCCTCTAGCCTCGACCTGAATTGGCTGATTTAGGTCGAGGGTTTCTTCTTCGTTATCACTTGAAGAAATAATCTCTTCTTTACCTTTTTTTCCTAATATTAAAGAAGTGGTTTCTTTTTCCCAATTTTCTAGCATCTCCAAACCGTTTTCCTCGAAAATTCCATTTTGAAGGTCAAGAGAATCCATGAAATTGGATGACATATCCATAAATCTCTCCATCTCGTTCACTTTTTCGGATACATCCTCAGCCACTGCATCCATTGCATTGTCAAATAATACCCGCTTATCAGGGTTCCCTTTTATGATACTCATTGCAGATTGCATAGCTGAATGACTGGTATGAATAGCCTTTTGTTCTTGCTCTTTAACCATAACCTGATCTTTCACATCTTCCATCAATATGAATGAATTTTCATGCATTTTAGTTAAAACCCTATACAATACCTCCATTTTTTTATACAAGTCTTCTAGTTTGACATTAGACTCTTTCAACCTTCCAGCCTTCCTAGATTTTAAAATCATAACTGATTGCTGCTCTTCCTCCTTGGCCTTAGAAGCTAATTGTAAGTTATTTTCAATATTTCTCTTATTGGTAATAATGATCTCATTTAGTCGATGCATTTGCCCCCTTAACTTGTTCAATTGTCGAGTCATGTCTTCTAATTTTTTCTTCAAATCATGGACATGATTTTTTAAAACTCCAATAGGATCCACTTTAATAAAAAGACCTGTTATTTTTTTCATGGAAGTTTTAAAGAAATAGTTTATCAAACTTCGTATTCTAGAATCTAAAAGCAGGTATCCTAATGAAGCCATGAAAACTAAGAAAATACTTAAGCTGAGTACATCTTGAGTCAATGTTATTATTATGGGCCAAAAAGATCCTATAAGAAAACTCAAACCTGCCGCCAATCCTCCTAAAAACAAAATTCCCACTTTACCTTCAGGTTTTTTCCAAAAATCTGAGTTATTTTTATTCATTTCACCTTTGTTGTTGCACCTCCAAAAATATAAGTTTGTTTGATGGAATCCCGCATAATAGTTGATTTTTAATTAATTTGAAAAAATTATAGAAATGAGCGAAAAAAATATCATTAGGGTTGGATCCGAAATCGGGCCTTTACAAAGAGTAATCGTTCACGCTCCTGATGAAGGGGTATCTAGAGTATTGCCCAGAAGATCGGATGAGTTATTATTTGATGACATCATTTTTTTACCAAAGGCGAGAGAAGAACATCAGATTTTTACTGAAGTTATTGCAGCATTTATAGGGCGTGAAAATGTTTTGGAAACAGAACAATTACTATTTGAAGCCCTAGTGGCAGATTCGGGTTCTAAGGAAACCATGATTCAACAGATTGTGGAATATGAAGAATTACCCAAAAAAACAATTGATACTTTTCATGAAGTATCTGACCAAGAATTAACTAATATTCTAATTACGGGTTATCATCGCTCCACTGACCATATATATTTTGACCCCATTCCTAATTTCGTATTTACTAGGGATATTGCGGTCACTGTTAACGACCATTTAATTATAACGAAGGCGGCTAAGGAAGCTAGATACCGAGAAAATTTCCTCACCAGGTTCATTATCAATTCACATCCTTTATTTTCCGAGATCAAGTCTGAAGGTAAAATTTTAAACATGAACTTAGTAGATGAATTCCCACCTTCAAAAAGAGGGGTATCCATTTCCATTGAAGGGGGCGATGTTATGATACTGAATGAACATTATCTACTTATAGGCTGTAGCGAAAGAACCAATGCACACACCATTGCAACCCTAAGGGATGTACTTTTTGCCAAAGGCATTATTGAAAATGTGGTACAGGTTAACATCCCTCAGGATAGATCATACATGCATATCGATACCATATTTACTCAAATCAACCATGCTGAATATGTTGCCTTTAAACCAATAATTATTGATGGATTAAGTTCTTATGTTGAAGTGTACCGCAAAAATGGCTCAAAAGCTTCTTACCCTTCATTGAGTGAATTTTTAACAACAGAAATAGATAAAGACACCTCTTTTATATTGAGTGGACAGGGAATCACCCCCTACCAAGAAAGAGAGCAATGGACAGATGGATGCAATTTGGTAGCATTAAAACCCGGTGTTGGCCTGACCTATGATAGAAACCCTAAAACAGAAAAAGCTTTTATCGAAGCCGGTTATAATATTTTACAAGCTGAAAAATTTCTTAAAGGGGTCCATGCTGGTATTATCAACCCCAATCAGCTAAATCACACAATAATTACCCTGCCCTCCAATGAATTATCCAGAGCAAGAGGTGGAAGCCATTGTATGACTTGTCCAATAACTAGAAATACCATTTAATGATCACTTTTAGCTATAAAAAAAGAGTACGCTATGGGGAAACCGATCAGATGGGGTATTTATACTATGGTAACTACGCACAATATTATGAAATAGGAAGGGTTGAAATGCTTCGGAATTTAGGCGTGTCCTATCGAAATATGGAAAAAGAAGACGGAATTATCCTTCCAGTTGTTTCCATGCAGGTGCGATATTTGAGACCTGCTTATTATGATGAGTTGCTCGATATTAGAACTACCTTGAAAAAAAGACCTAATCAATACATTGTATTTGATGTAGAAATATGGAATGAACAATCCAAATTAATTAATGCAGCTCAAGTTAAACTGTGTTTTTACGATAATAAATTGAAAAAAACATGTGAATGCCCGGATAATCTAATGCGGGTTATCAACCCCTATTTTAATGATTAAAAATCTATTAAATACGATAATAAAATGGTCACAACGAAAATCGTTACCAGGGTTTGGGAAAATTCCAATCTATGATATTCTCGTATTTGTAGTGAAAGAAATTAAAAGATACGATTTAATCACCCGGGCTAACTCAATTGCCTTTAGTTTTTTTATGTCACTTTTTCCTTCTTTAATTGCCCTATTCACCTTAGTCCCATTCATCAAAAAATATTTATTTTCTCTATTGGGATTAGAAGGAAATATTCAAGCTGCTTTAAGAAATGAAATTGGAATATTGCTCCCTGGAGTTGCTGGAGAAAGGTTATTTAGTTTTATAGAAGATATCACTCAAAACCCGAGAATAGGGCTCTTTTCTTTTGGATTCTTTCTTGCGTTATTTTTTGCGTCCAACGGAATGATAGCCATGATAAGAGGATTTCAAAAAGATTATTCCATGACCTTTAAAACAAGAAATGGAATTATTAAAAGGGTAATGGCTATCATTTTAACGCTTGAAGTAGGTGCCCTGGTAGTTGGATCTAGCATTTTGATTGTGTTTGGGGAACATATTTCAAAATTAATTGGAAATACCAATCAATATTTTTTTCCTGCAATAAGATGGATCACTGTATTAATCCTTTTCTATTTTTCGATTTATTTAATATTTAGAAGAGCTGCTGGATTCAAAACCAAACCGCCATTTTTCACCCCAGGAACCCTGCTTTCCACTTTGATGTGTCTAATATCTTCCCTAGGCTTTTCATTTTACATCAATCATTTTAATCGGTACAATGAACTATATGGTTCGATTGGAACCATCATTATATTGATGCTTTGGATTCAACTCAATGCGCTTTTCATACTCATTGGATATGAATTAAATGCATCTATTGCAGTAAATAGGGATTTAAAAAAAATAGATATAAAAAATTAGACTAATTTTGGTCTGCCAAACGGAGGTCAAAACCAGTTTTGTCTCAACGCTTATTAAATTAAGGTTTGATTTGATACAACTAGGGCGGGCCTCAATTTTACAGTGTAAAATTCCAAAACAGGACAAGGGGATTACCGAACTGTAGCAGCATCCTTATTTATATCTTTATGGGAGTCAAAACATCCCTGACTTCCGTTTTGGCAATTTTATAACCAATGAAAAAGGTATTAAACTCCAATATTATTCATCTAATTGAATACAAAGCCAGATTAAATGAAATTAATTTATCTAGATTATTGGCGGACTTAAATTTATCAGAAAAAATTTCGAGGAACTGCTAAGGATTAATTAATACCCAATTGATTTTTTTTCGGGATTAAGATTTTTCTTTAATTGTATCATACTTAAAGCTGTTTGTGCAGCCTCTGCCCCTTTGTTGCCCTCCAAACCACCAGCCCTCTCCAAAGCTTG
This sequence comes from uncultured Saprospiraceae bacterium, assembly GCA_964410725.1. Lineage (GTDB taxonomy): Bacteria > Bacteroidota > Bacteroidia > Chitinophagales > Saprospiraceae > CALAZP01. The sequence goes on along the minus strand of CAYPID010000011.1, from coordinate 52,444 downwards.
CTCTTCATTGTTGGGTGTCAGGACCCCATAAATAATTGGAATGTTGGAAAGGAGTCCTAGTTGTGTAATTCCATTAGCAACTGCATGATTGATATATTTATCATGATCAGTATGCCCCTTTATTACGCATCCTAAGCAGATTACTGCATCTAATTTGACATGATTTAAAAGGAACTTGGCACCTAAAGGAAGTTCAAAAGCACCGGGGACTTGATGAACGAATAAGTTGTCCATTAAAACTCCCTTCTTTAAAAGGGTTTCTTTCGCACCTTCCAGCAGCTTATTGGTGATTTCTTCATTCCATTGAGATTGAACAATTCCAACCTTAATGGAATGAATATCAGCAATAACCTCATTACCAGTATGACTGCTAGCCTTTTTTATGCGAGAAGTGGACATTAATTTAACTTACTCAAGTATTTAACAGCAGTATTGTACTCGTTGGATTCTGGGTAATCAGTTTCAATTTTTGAAAGATATTTGGAAGCGCTTTCTATATCCCCATTTTTCTCATTGATCATAGCCGCTTTCAGCAGATAATACGGAGTAATCAAATCATTATCTACCGCATCCGCTGCATCTTCGTAATAATTTTCAGCAGTATCGAAATCTCCTAATTCTGCATAAGCATCACCTAGGGCACCATATTTCATAGCTGGAGTTAGCGATCCTTTAGGTGAAAAATCTTTTAAATAATCAATAGCTTCATTATAATTCCCTAAATACAAGTAGGAAATTCCAGCGTAATACTTCGCAGAATTAGCAGAGGCCGTACCACCGTAATTATTGATAATATCAAGAAATCCACTATATCCACCACCTGGATTAGTCAGTGCTTTGGCAAAAGAATCCCTTTCGAATTGAAATTGAGCCTGATACATCTGTACCATGGCTTCAGCGTTTCTAGGTTTTTGATAAAAATTTTTGTAACCTATGAATCCCCCAATAACAAGTACAACTCCAACCAAAATTCCGAAAACTAAATTTTGATTATCCTCCAAAAAATCCTGGGCAGAATCTCTTACCTGAACGATATCAACTAACGTATCGTCTTCTACTTTATGCTTTTTATTTCTTTTTGCCATTTAAGATGGATGTTTATTTTAAAAAACTGTGCGAAAATAAACAAAAATTAATTAGTCCATAATAAAAGGATAATCAGTTTGCATATAATTATCCGTGTAGAGTTCTGCAGGGTCAGGGTAATTGCTATCATTGGCAAACGCCAAGGCTTGATCTATACTCAATTTAATTTCCTTTTTGATGCTGTTGATTTCCTCAACAGTAGCGTATTTTTCTTTTAATATTTTTGCTTCAGTAACCTTGACCGGATCTTTCAATTTGTATTCTTCTACTTCTTCTTTCGGCCTGTACTTAGCAGGATCTGAAACTGAATGGCCCTTGTATCTATATGTCCTTATTTCTAAAAAATAAGGACCATTACCAGCTCTAATATGAGCGGCAGCTTTAGCAACTGCTTCATGAACACTTTCGGGATTCATACCATCAACAGGTTCACTAGGAATATCGTATCCAAGACCAAGTTTGTAAATATCAGTAACATTACTTGTCCTTTCTACTGAGGTACCCATAGCGTACCCATTATTTTCGCATATATAGAGCACTGGGAGTTTCCAGGTCGCCGCCATATTAAAAGATTCGTGAAGAGCCCCTTGTCGAACAGCACCGTCCCCAAACATGGTTACGGATAAATTCTTAGTACCCTTATATTTTTCCGCAAATCCAATTCCTGTTCCAATGGGAATCTGAGCCCCGACAATCCCATTACCACCGTAATAATTGTTGGCCTTGTCAAAGAAATGCATAGACCCTCCTTTTCCCTTCACAATCCCTGTTTCCTTTCCAAAAAGCTCCGCCATACAAGCGTTAATATCAGCACCTCTAGCAATAGCAGTACCGTGTTGTCGATATCCAGTAACCACAGAATCATCTTTCGTAATTACCGATTCGATTCCAGCAGCTACAGCCTCCTGACCTATATAAACATGACAGAAACCTCTAATTTTTTGTTGACCATACATCATTAAAGCGGATTCCTCAAATTTCCTAATCTTAAACATTAAGGTGTACCACTTTAGGTAGGTGTCTTTATCAAACTTAGTGGAAGTCTTAGACCTAGACCCAGTAGATTTCTTTTTCTCAACCACAATAATTTATTTTAGTTTTGATTAGATTTTTCTTTTCGGTGCAAAAATAATCCAAAAATTAAATTTTATCCTATTAAATAGTGTTGTTACATTCCATTCAACTAGCGAATTTCAAGAATTACACCAATCAAACAATTACACCTGCCATTGGGTTTACGTGTTTCGTTGGTTTAAATGGGATGGGAAAAACCAATCTATTGGATGCCATTTATTTCACCTGTACAACCAAAAGTAGATTTTCCATTTTAGACAAACAGCTCATAAGGCAAGGGGAAGATTTTTTCCGTCTGGAGGCTGTTTTTGAAAAGAAAAATGATTTTTTCAAGATAGTATCTAAGTTTAAAAGCGGTGGAAAAAAAATATTTGAGAAAAATGACCTGCCTTACGGCAAACTAGCTGAGCATATAGGTCAATTTCCAGTTGTATTTATTGCCCCAGACGACACCCAACTGGTAATTGGGGGCAGCGAGGATCGCAGGCGATTAATCGATCAAACTATTGCACAGCTTGATCAACAATACTTGACAAATCTTATGACCTATGAGAAGGTCCTCAAACAAAGAAACAGTCTATTAAAAAGGTCGAATATTGATGATTCTGAAAAAATTAAATTATTAAAAATATACGACCAACAAATGGAGGGGCCTGCCATTTATCTTCATGAAAGAAGAAAGGAATTCACCATTCAATTATGGGAAACTTTCCAGAAGATTTACGAAGTACTTTCTAATCATCAAGAAAGTCCTTTTATTCAATATGAATCTCCTATGCACCAAAAGGAATTTTTACAAATAATGGAGAGCAATAGAAAAAAGGATTTAATATTACAGCGGTCTTCATCAGGACCTCATAGAGATGATTTGATATTTAGCATGAAAGAACAGCCTTTAAAAAAATTTGGATCCCAAGGACAACTAAAGACGTTTGTAATTTCATTAAAACTTGCACAATACGAGGTGATTAGAACCGCACAACATGAAAAACCGTTACTGCTCCTAGATGATATTTTCGACAAACTCGATCATAGTCGAGTTTCCAATTTAATTTCATTTTTGGGCGATCGCAATATTGGCCAGGTTTTTATCACAGATACCGATGAAAAAAGAGTAGATTCCGTCCTTCAATTTACCTCCCAGGAATCGGTTAAGTATCAAGTAAACAAAGGAATGGCTGTCAAATTAAATTAAATATGGAAAAATCAATGAAAGAGGTGACTCGATTACTTTTAGAATCTTTTAAGTATCGAGCCAAAGTTCATGAGGTGGCAATAAAAAAAATATATCAAGAAGTTTTTGGAAAAACGATTAACCAAAATACTGAATCTATTAAATTTGATCAAGGCAGATTGCGGTTAAAAATCATATCAGCTCCTTTGCGCCACGAATTATCCGTAGGAAAAGAAAAAATGAAAAAAATCCTAAACGAAAGGCTGGGAAAAGAGCTAATACAACAAATAGATATCTTTTAACGATTCATCTTTTCAGCTAATTTGAATGCTTCATAGGCATTAACAATACCTCCCGTAACACTTAAATCTGAAAAATTAACTTCTTCTTCTGATGTTCCCGGTTTGATTACCATTTGGTCAATTCGCGTGGCAGAATCCATAATTATTTTTTTGATTTCCCTTGCCTTTAACTTGGGGAAATAAGACCTAAGTAATGCGGCAACACCTGCCACCATAGGTGCAGCCATACTGGTGCCTTGTAACATTTCATAATTATTATCAGGAGTACTCGAGTAAATTTCTTGACCTGGAGCAAATACATCGACCCATTCTCGACTGTAATTAGAAAACGAAGCTGCCAATTGAGTATCGCTATTCGGAGCCAAAGCTCCTACCTCCAACCAAGAGTTTGCGTAGGATTTGCCAAAAAGTCCCTTTTTATTATATTTATCATTAGGGAAATTATTGGAAAAATTGTTTTCCTTTCCTTCGTTACCCGCTGCATGAATTAAAACCACATCTTTTCTTACAGCGTATCTTATGGCTTTATCCACCACCTGCTTATAAGGTGAAAAGCCCTTACCAAAACTCATATTGATTACCTTAGCACCATTATCAACAGCGTAGCGAATGGCATTGGCCACATCCTTATCCCTTTCATCACCGTCTGGAACCACCCTTACTGACATGATAGCAACATTATTGGCAACACCATCTAACCCGATGCCGTTACCTCTTTGTGCACCTATTATACCCGCCACATGAGTCCCATGGTGAGCATCCGGTCCCTGAAAATCATTATTGCCATATAGCTTTTCCTTTTTGTTATTGATATCATCTCCAACAATAGACCGAGAATTAAAATTTGGATTATACCAAAACTTAACTTGAGTTTCAAAATATTCATAAGCCTGAGACAATTCTCCTTCAATCTGGTCGAAAGTCATCCCTTGATTGAAAATATTGACTAACATGGTAGAAATGGATTGAATCATTGGATCATTTGAGTTCAAATTTTCCAAATCTTCCTTTGTAACCTCATCCTTTCCCAACTCTAATTTCAATTTTTCTATGGCTTCAGTTAGCATCCCATAAAATCCGAAATTCTCCTCAGCTTCTTTTGAACTAGACTCTACCTCTTCAACTGCCCTTTTATAAATCAAATAATTGGGCAAATCCCTCTTTTTGATATCTGCCTCATCCACTCCATCAAATTGCTCTTTAAAAAGCCCCATTATTCTAGTCGCTTCCAAATTATCTTGTTGAACATTAACTCCATTGGCATTTCCTAAAAAACTCCATCCAAATATGTCATCAATATAACCGTTACCATCATCGTCTATTCCATTACCCATCACCTCATCTTCATTCCTCCATTTGACTTCAGAAAGGTCTTCGTGATTTAAGTCTATACCAGAATCTAAAACAGCTACAACTACCTTCTGGCCCTTCTTATCCTGAATAATTTCTTCGTATAGTTTCTGCGTACTTACACCTGGCATTTGATCAGTAGCCCAATCCAAATGGAACCAATCCCTTAATTCTACATTTTGACCATTCAAAGATCCAACCAAGAGTAATAGGGTCCCTATTTTAATACTTAAATTTGTCATGCTTAAAAATTTATTCGTGAATCGAATTTTAGAAAACATAAAATTTTGGATCAGGGGAAAAACTATATTTGATATACACTCCCCTTTTATATTTGAATTGCTCAATTCATTTATGGACAATTCTCAAAATTTTTATGTGTTCAACACATTAAAAAATCATTATTATTCCAAAAGCACGAAAATAAAACTATTTAAAATAATTAGATACTGGAATCCTATAAAATTATATTTGCTTCATCCGATTCATGCTGAATCGCTACAATTTTTGGCTTCAGCGAGTGCGAATACATCAATAGTGGAAGTAAATGGCTCCTACCATAATTTCGAGCCTCGTTCCTGCTTTATTCTCGATGGCAACCATCAAAGATTATTTATTTTGAATTCCCTTACACTACTTTCTCAATCTAATTATGGAGGGTACTTCATGGTGATTATATTAAATCCACCAACCCCCACTGCATTTTCACCTCAAGAAATAGATTCCAATTATAACCTTCTGATTTTCACCAAAGATCTTTTACTGATTTTTGCCCAACCAGGCTATGAAGGACAAAGGAACCATTTTATAGTTTCCCGGTTTAGTAAACCGTGGAGATTAGGCTTTTTTAATAATTAAAATAATTATGGATTTCAAAAAGATTACCACATTCGTATTTGATGTAGACGGAGTCTTTACCGATAACAAAATATTGATTACCGAGCAAGGAGAACTCTTAAGAAGTATGCATGTTAGAGACGGCCTAGCATTGAAAATTGCTTTATTTCATAATTACAAAATTGCCATTATTACCGGTGGGTCCTCAACAGGTGTGGTAAAAAGATTTTCAAATTTTGGCATTCAGGACATTTACACTGGAGTTCAAAATAAAAAACCTTGCCTTGAGGATTTCCAAAATAAATTCGGGCTAAAAAAAGAAGAAATCCTGTACATGGGGGATGACTTAATCGATATTCCCATTTTTGACTTGGTCGGAATATCGGTCACTCCAGCAGATGCCATACCAGAAGCTTTAGCTGCGTCAGGATATACTACCCAATTATCCGGAGGTCAGGGATGTGTAAGAGAAATTATTGAAAAGACACTTCGTGAAAAAAATGATTGGGTGTTAATAAATCATTAAAAAATGGAAAATATTAAAATCATATTGGCCTCGGGATCCCCTAGAAGAAAGTATTTACTAGAAGAAGCTGGATTTGAGGTTGAGGTCGTTAAAAATAACGTTGAGGAAAATTTTCCAGACGACCTTCCCCTAGAAGATATAGCCACTTTTTTAGCCCATAAAAAGGCCAAAGGATATCCGCATAAAATTCCTCATGATACTTTTTTCCTTACTGCAGACAGCACAGTGATTTGGAATGAGCAGTTATTGGGAAAGCCAGATAATAGGGCAATGGCCTTCGAGTATTTAAAAAACTTAAGCAACCAGACTCATACCGTAATTACTGGGGTTTGTTTAATCAAAAACCAACAAGAAAAGGTTTTTAAGGCCATAACTCGAGTATCTTTTGGCAAGCTATTAGACGAAGAAATTAATTTTTATCTCAATAAATACAAGCCCTTTGATAAGGCGGGAAGCTACGGTCTACAAGAATGGATAGGATTATGTAAAATTGAAAAAATTGAAGGCACTCACTCCAATGTCATGGGGCTTCCCGTTTACGAAGTATACCAAAATATCAAGAATTGGAAGCATTAAAAAGTAATCTTTGACCTGTCATGCTTTCATCAAAGATTCCTTTTTCATAAGCTAAATGACCATTGATAATGGTATGAGTCACCTTTCCCTGAAGGGATTGCCCTTCTAAAGGAGACCAACCACATTTGTAGTACAAATTTTCTTTATTAACTACCCATTTTTTATCCAAATCCACTACAGCTAAATCAGCAAAGTAACCCTCTCTCAAAAAACCTCTTTCCTTAATTCTAAAACATGTAGCAGGCGCGTGACACATTTTTTCAACGATTTTTTCTAAGGATATTTTCTGGCGGTGATAGAAGGACAACATCATATTTAAGGGATGTTGAATCAGTGGCAAACCACTGGGAGCGTTGAGATACAAATTTTGCTTTTCTTCCCATGTATGTGGCGCATGGTCAGTAGCGATAATATCCAAGCGGTCATCTAATAAACCCTCCAAGAGGGCATCTTGATCCTCTTTGGACTTAATTGCAGGATTACATTTAATAAGACTTCCCAATCGGGCGTAATCTGTTTCATTGAAGGATAGGTGGTGTACACAAACTTCAGAGGTAATTCGCTTCTGTTCTAAAGGAATTTCATTGGAAAAAAGCTCCAATTCTTTGCCGGTCGAAATATGCAATACATGTAACCTAGTTTGATGCTTTTTAGCCAAACCAATTGCGTAGGAGGAAGATAAATAACAAGCTTCTTCGTTCCTAATAATAGGGTGTTGTTCAAATGGAATTTGGTCTCCAAATTGTATTTTTGCCAGCTCCAAATTTCTTAAAATGGTTTGCTCATCCTCACAATGTGTAGCAATCAAAAAAGGAATTTCACTAAAGATTCTCTCCAAAACTTTTTCATCATCCACTAATAAGTTTCCCGTACTAGAACCCATAAATATTTTTACCCCACATATTTTTTCTGGGTTTACCTTTTTGATTTCCTCCAAATTATCATTCGAAGTGCCCATAAAAAAGGAATAGTTTGCTAAAGAACTTTGCTGAGCAATTTTGTATTTCTCTTCTAATCTGTCAATAGTGAAAGCTGGTGGTTTGGTATTGGGCATTTCCATAAATGAGGTTACTCCTCCTGCTACTGCAGCTTTTGATTCTGTGTATATAGTCGCTTTGTGGGTCAAACCTGGCTCTCTGAAATGAACCTGATCATCAATAATTCCAGGCATGAGATATTGACCCTCTACATCTAATATTTTTGCTCCATTTTCTGATATGGAAGAAGCTATTTTTTCAATTCGGTCTCCTACAATTAATAAGTCTCCCTCATTTATAATGCCTTCGTTTATTATTTTAGCATTTTTTATTAGGGTCTTTTTCATAAATCTATAATTTTAGCATTCAGTTGATGAACAGCAAACTAAATAAAAAAGTTGGTATTCTTGGAGGAGGTCAATTAGGTAAAATGTTGGGTATAGCTGCTAGCCCTTGGCATTTACCCCTATCATTTTTAGAACCTTCGCCCCATCCCCCTGTGCAAGGATATGTGCCAAAACTGATTCAAGGATCTTTGAATAACTTGGAAGACGTATTAAAATTTGGTTTACAAAATGAAGTGGTAAGCATTGAAATTGAACACGTTAATATAGATGCCTTATATGAACTTGAGAAAAGAGGAGTAGAAGTGTACCCACAACCTAAGGTACTTGAAATGATTCAAGATAAAGGATTACAAAAAGAATTCTACCGACAAAATGGATTTCCTACTAGTTCATTTCAACTGGTCAACGACAAAAGTGAACTCCTTTCAAAAATTAAATCAGGGGCGATTACTATACCCTTTGTTCAGAAATTACGAAAAGGGGGTTATGATGGGAAAGGCGTTTTAATAGTCCAATCGATAACAGACCTTGAAAATTTGTTTGATGCACCATCAGTTATAGAAGATTTAGTACCCATTCAAAAAGAAATTGCAGTCATTGGCGCTAGAAATAAAGCGGGAATATTCCGTGCGTTTCCACCTGTTGAAATGGAATTCAATCCATCTGCTAATTTAGTGGAGTTCCTTTCATGTCCTGCAAGTATTTCGAAAACATTGAGTCATCAGGCGACCTCTATAGTGGAGGCATTGATGCAAACTAGCAATTTGGTCGGATTACTAGCAGTTGAATTTTTTATGACTCAGTCGGGAACCTTATTGATTAATGAAATTGCCCCACGGCCGCATAACAGTGGACATCATACCATTGAGAGCTGTTCAACCTCTCAATTTGAGCAACACTTAAGATCCATTTTAAATCTTCCGTTAGGCAATACGGAATTATTAAGTCCATCCATTATGTTGAATCTTTTAGGTGCTGAAGGCTACCAAGGTTCGCCTATATATGAGGGCATTGAAAAAGTATTGGAAATTGATGGGGTACACGTCCATTTATACGGCAAATCAATGACTAAACCTTTCCGAAAAATGGGACATGTAACTATTACTGCTCCTACTTTAGATCAAGCCAGAGATAAGGCTAGGATGGTGAAGGCCCTATTAAAAGTGGTAGCTTAATTCCATTTTTTGAAATCAACTAAAGGGGCAGGATAATCCGCAACAGTGCCCTTTTGGGGCGCAAAAATAGATGTTTCACTTAGTTCTTTTAATTCAGGAAGCCAGTATCTAATGAAATCTCCATCAGGATCGTAGCGTCTAGCTTGTGTCATTATATTGAAATACCTGTTCTCTCTGGGATCACTCCCAACACCAGCAACATAGTTCCAATTCCCATAATTACTGCAAGGGTCATAGTCAATTAACAATGATTCAAAATACTCAGCTCCAAGTAACCAATTTAATTTGAGGTCTTTCACCAAAAAACTAGCAACATTTTGTCGTCCTCTATTGGACATGAAACCAGTTTGGTTCAACTCTCGCATATTGGCATCAATAAATGGAACACCAGTTTGACCCTTTGCCCATTTATCAAAAATTTCCCAATCGACCTTTTTACTGACATTTCGTTGTCCAGCTGTTCCGGAAATTTTAAATATTTCATTTCCATATTTCTTTCCTATAAACCTAAAGAAGTCTCTCCAAAATAATTCGAAAATAAGCCAATAGGTAGATTTATTGGCCCCTTTATTTTGTTCGTACTTTTTCACCTCTTGATATATCAATTTGGGTGAAAGACAGCCCGCTGCCAGATAGGGAGAAAGCTTAGAGGAATAATCCATACCTAAAAGCCCATTCCTAGTTTCTTTGTATTGCTTAATTAGGTCTGTATCCCAGAGATAATATTTAAGTCTTGCTAATGCTTCATCTTCCCCGCCTTTGAAAGAGATTTCAAATTGATCAGCAGAACTGGCTTCTTTCCAACCTAATTCTTCTAAAGTAGGTATGGTGCCAGAATCTATTCCTTCGAAACAATAGGGAATATTGGAGGGAGGTGGAAGAGGTTGGCGAACTGGAACATATTTTTCCACTTCCTTTCTGAAGTGCGTAAATATATCTGGGGTTTGACTGACTGGGAAAGGAAGATCTGCAGTATGGAAAAGCATTTTGCCCCTAAAATATTGGATTTCGATTCCCAAAGTCCAAAGATTCTTTTCAAGAATATCTTGCACCTTGACTTCTTCTTCAGTTCGTTCTCTATTGCAGTACACCGAAGAAGCTTGTATTTCTTTTACTAAATTGAAAATCTCTTCTTCTGGCCTTCCGGATCGAATGATTAAATCAGCGCCTAAATCTTGCAATTTTGACCTTAAGTTTTCAATAGAATCTAAAAGAAATTTAGCTCTATGCTGGCCTGTTTTACGAAAACCAAAGCGGGTAGTCCCCTTAAAGACTCTTTCGTCAAATACATAGACGGGAACTACTGATTGCCCCGAGGTAATTGCCTTTGTTAGGGCCTCATTATCATGAATCCTTAAATCTTGCCTAAACCAAACTATAACCGGCCTTTGTTCCATTTCAATTCTTACTTTATTGAGAAACAAAGGAAAATTATATTGGTTGATAAGGATAAAAGTATGAAGCGGATTAAATTTATAGTTGTCGCTGTTATAAGCACAGCAGTTATAGTTCAAATTGAAAGTTGTAACACCAATACATTTGCTCAGGGAGAAATTCTCTACAATAATTTTTGCTCCAACTGCCATATGGTGGATGGAAGTGGCTTGGCCAATCTAATTCCTCCTATTGCTCAGTCTGATTATCTCAAAAACAATGCAGACGAAATTGCCTGTCTGATCAGATACGGGATGGAAGGCGAAATAACTGTCAACGGGATCCTTTATAACGCTGAAATGCCAGGTTTTAAAGAACTATCAGATTTTGAAATTGCCAATATCATCAACTTTATGCACCACCAATGGAATCCAGATTTGCCATTTAAAAAAATTCAAACCGTTCGGAATGAGTTAAAAAATTGCACTGTTATTGATCGTTAATCGTCCAGAAGATCTGAATCATCTAACATATTAGCTAATAAATCCTTATAGGTAATTCCACTCTCTAACATGTCTTTATTGATAATGTTAAAGGTAGAAAGCCCATTTAGCAGCAGTTCCATAAAGGCAAATAACTGATGATCTGGATCCGCTAATTGCTCTGTAACCCTTTTAAGTCCAGCAACCTTCAATAGTGCTTTCTCATAATTTTCATTAGAATCATCGTTATACAATTCAATGGTATTGCCTCCGGCAAAAAAAGCTCTAATGGTACCGTAGGGGTCTTTTTCTTGCCCCTTCTTAAGTTTCTCTGGATCTGGGAAGTAATCTAAAAACATCCTTTGAATAGCCCCATTGATTAAGGCAAGTGCCACCATATAAGGTCCTTCTTGTTCGCCTTCGTATACCAACTCCACCTTTCCAGTAATGGCAGGAATAATTCCCCAAAGATCGGTAAACCTAGCAATGGTTTTGGATTCCTCATTAATTAGTGCCCTTCTTTCAGCCGTGGCAACTAACATTTCGAAAGCAGATATGCTCATTCTAGCAGAGACCCCACTCTTTTCATCAATTAACTCACTGACCCTGGCTTCGAAAGCAATTTCTTCTAAAAGATTCTGAATAATTTCCGGTACTACCACCTTCGATTGTTGTTCTGGAAGCAACTCAGCTTCTTGCTGAGTGATTTTTCTACTGATCTCTACTGTTTTTGGATAATGTGTCAAAATTTGACTTTCAATTCGGTCTTTTAAAGGAGTAATGATAGAACCTCTATTGGTGTAATCTTCAGGGTTGGCCGTGAAAACAAACTGTATATCTAAAGGAAGCCTCAACTTAAACCCACGAATTTGGATGTCCCCTTCTTGTAGCATGTTAAACAAGGCAACTTGAATTCTTGCTTGTAAATCGGGTAATTCGTTAATGACAAAAATTGAACGGTGCGCTCTAGGGATTAAACCAAAATGAATAACTCTTTCGTCCGAATAAGGTAGTTTTAAGTTAGCAGCTTTTATGGGATCTACATCTCCCACCAAGTCTGCTACACTTACATCTGGTGTAGCCAATTTTTCGACATACCGTTCAGACCTATGAATCCATTCTATAGGTGTGTCATCGCCTTCCTTTTCAATTTTATCTATAGCATACCTGGAAATGGGCTGTAAAGGATCATCATTTAATTCACTTCCTTTTACCACTGGCATGAACTCATCTAATAATCCCACTAAAAGTCTAGCAATTCTAGTTTTTGCCTGTCCTCTGAGGCCCAATAAGAGAATGTTATGTCTTGCTAAAACTGCCCTTTCTATGTCTGGCAGAACAGTATCTTCGAAACCTAATATATGCTCAAAAATAACCTCTTTACTTTTGAGTTTTTTTACTAAGTTGTCCCTTAATTCCTCCTTAACTGTTTTAGATTTATAATCAGTTTGCTTGAGCTCACCAAGCGTTCGCGCTAATTCCATAAGTAGTTTTTGTTGGTGTACTATAAACCAATAAATCCATTTTTAGTTGGCCAATTGGAGGAATAAAATTTTCTACCTTTATACAAATAATCAGAATGAAATTATCACTTTGGGTGGTTGGAAAAACTGATCAAAAGTACTTAGAAGATGGAATGACCATTTTTTTGAAGCGATTGCCACATTATTGTCGATTTGAATATGAAGAAATAGCTGAAGCGAAAGGTTCCTTAAGTCCTTCGGAAAAGAAAAAAAAAGAAGCTTTGGCCATTCAAAAAAAACTAAAACCAGGAGATCGACTTATTCTATTGGATGAAAAAGGAATTCAGCACACTTCTGTAAAGTTTTCAGAATACTTGGAGAAACAGCAACAAATTACCAGCAAAAGATTAGTTTTTATGATTGGTAGTGCCTTTGGTTTTGACCCGAGCATCTATCAAATTGCGGCAGACTCAATCTCATTATCCAAGATGACTTTTACCCATCAAATGATCAGATTATTTTTTTTAGAACAACTTTATCGAGCCTTTACTATCATTAATAATGAACCTTATCACAATATTTAATCCATGTCTATTACCTTAATCATTACTCTTCTCACAGGCTTTATTTCCTACCAAGCCTTTAATAATTATACACTTCGTGAAAAATTAATTTTTCATCCCTATACGGTCCATAACGAGAAACAAACATATCGGTTTTTTACCCATGGTTTTATTCATGCAGATTGGAATCATTTGCTTATCAATCTATTTGTATTGTACCAATTCGGAATTCAAATTGAAACAATACTATACCAAATTTTAGGACAATTTGTAGGAATGGTCGTATTCTTGACCTTTTACCTTTCAGCTATTGCCCTCGCTTCAGTACCTTCCTATTTTAAGCATATTGAAAATCGATCTTACGCAGCTTTAGGTGCTTCAGGGGCCACCTCTGCATTAGTCTTTGCACACATTCTATTTGATCCCTGGGGTTGGTTTATTTTTCCACCACTACCCGCTTTAGTTTTTGGGTTTGCCTATCTGTGGTACTCTTCCTATATGGACCGAAAAGGATTAGATAACATAGGTCATAACGTTCATTTTTGGGGAGCTTTATACGGAGTATTTTTCCTTATTACTACTATGGGATTGTTGAGACCAGAAATGCTGCTATACTTTTTAGGACAGCTTATTTCTGGTCCTCAACCCCCTCCATTTTTTTAATTAGGATTCCTGCATAAAAGGATATTTGTAATCAATAGGAGACACAAAATTTTCCTTCATTGCTCTAGGAGAGGTCCATCTTAATAAATTCCAAATTGAACCAGCTTTGTCATTAGTGCCAGAGCCTCTAGCCCCTCCAAAAGGTTGTTGCCCTACAACTGCTCCCGTTGGTTTGTCGTTGATATAGAAATTTCCCGCCGCATTTCTAAGTTTTTCCTTAGCAAGAATAATAGCATTGCGGTCCTTTGCAAAAATGGCTCCGGTCAGCGCATAGGGTGACGTTTTATCCAAGATTTCCATGGTGGATTCAAATTCATGGTCTGGATATACGTACACCGTTAGCACTGGACCAAAAATTTCCTCATTCATTAATCTATGATTCGGATTACTGGTTCGCACCAGTGTTGGTTCAATAAAATATCCAACTTGATCATCAAATTTGCCTCCAGAGACTAAGGTGAGTTCCTTATCGCTTTCAATGGTTTTTATATATCCAGTAATTTTATCGAATGCTCGTTGATCAATTACTGCATTTATGAAATTGGTGAAATCTTCCGTAGAGCCCATTTTGATTTCACTCAGCATCTTTATCATCAATTGTTCTACTGCGGGCCAAAGAGAAGCTGGGATATATGCTCTCGAGGCTGCAGAACATTTCTGACCTTGGTATTCATAAGCCCCTCGAACTAATCCAGTGGCAACTTCCAACGCATTGGCAGAGTGATGTACCATAACGAAGTCTTTTCCCCCTGTCTCTCCAACAATTCTAGGATAGCTTTTATACATGGAAATATTCTGCCCGATGGTTTTCCAAAGATGTTGAAATACTCCGGTACTGCCAGTAAAGTGTAACCCTGCAAAATCCGGATGTTTGAATATAATTTCCCCTGCCTCAGGACCATCGACAAATATCAAATTAATAACACCAGGAGGTAGGCCAGCCTCTTCTAAAATTTCCATAACCACTAACGCGGAATAAACTTGAGATTCCGCAGGTTTCCAAACAATTGTATTCCCCATCATAGCTGGTGCGGCGGGCAAGTTACCAGATATAGCAGTAAAGTTAAAAGGAGTCAATGCAAAAATAAAACCCTCCAATGGACGGTATTCCATTTGATTCCAGATGTTCTTTGAGCTAGAAGGTTGATCAGAATATAGCTGAGTCATGAACTCAACATTAAATCGGAAAAAGTCACACAATTCTGCTACCGCATCAATCTCAGCTTGATAGGCATTTTTGGATTGACACAACATGGTTGCAGCAGCAATTTTAGCTCTATAAGGGCCTGAAATCAAATCGGCAGCTTTAAGAAATATGGCAGCACGCTCAGACCAGTGCATAGATTCCCAATTAGATTTAGCCTCCATACAGGCCTCAATGGCAGCATTGACTTCTCTTGCTCCACCCTTGTAATAGTACCCCAAAAGGTGATTTTTTTCATGAGGAGGATGCATAGAAATTTTTTCATCTGTGGTTACTTTTTTTCCATTAATAACCATAGCCCCCTCTATCTGAGTACTTTTTAATTGTCTGAGCGCCTCCTTCAAGGCCTTTTTTTCGGGTGATCCTGGAGCATAATCCAGAACAGGTTCATTAGCAGCTTTTGGCGCCTTTAAAAAAGCATCGTACATAATAATTTTGGTTTTAAAGGTTTAGATTTTTATTGCTTCTGGAATAAAGGGTGAAGCATTCCCACCTCCCTTTATTATCTCTCTAACAATCGTTGAACTAATATGAGAATATGCGGGCCTACTGATTAAGAAAAAAGTTTCCAATCCATTACCAATGATGTAATTTAACTGAGATATTGTTTTTTCATAATCGAAATCACTTGCATTTCGCAGCCCCCTAAGTAAATAAGTAGCCCCAATTTTTCTGCAATAATCGGCTGTCAGGTTTTCGAAAAAACCAACTTCGACTCTTTTATTATTCTCAAAAACACTATTCAACCAATTGATCCTCTGTTCTAATGAAAAGAGGGATTTTTTTTGATTGTTTTCACCTATGGCGATAATTATTTTATCAAATATGGGAAGTGCCCTATGGACCAAATCAACATGGCCTAGCGTTATAGGATCAAAAGAACCTGGAAATACGGCAATTTTCTCCATTATTCACTTTTATTTTATCCCACAAATAAAAGGATTATGGTTCATTATTCAATTTAAAAGACTTGATAAATCTATCCGGATAAGGATCTGATGCAAAATTATTGGATAATGAGACTACTTGAATCAAGTAAAAACGATGATCGGTTAATATACCTTTGGCCTTAATTCCCTTTTTGGGTTCGCCAAACTCTATCCTCCATAATTGTGCTGGCCATTCAAAAAAATTATCCTCTGTGCGATAAACTAATGCGCCTTGGGTACTGGTCAAACTTTCGGAAATGGTAGCTTCGAAAAAGTCTATAACAAAATCAACAGAATCAAATGGCAAAGACTCAGGTGGATATTCCCAAAATGAAAGCATAAAAGTGGTTTGCCCATCTCTTGCATAGTACTGGTTATTAGTAATGGGTCCTATGGCAGCTTCAATTGTATCGATTTGTTTTTGAGGTTCAAATGGCATTAATATGGTGCATTGGCCCTCTTCCATTTTAATAGAGCGCCATGATTTAGTTGGTAATATTTCTGGAGCAGAGCTACCAGGCTGCCCTAGGAGTAAAACAGGATATAACGCAAGTAGTATAAAGATGGCACGCATGAATGGTTTATAGAGTATAACTTGACTAAGGCCTAAAACGTTGTATCTTTGATAAAAAAATAAACATTGGTAGCTATAGTAATGGGTTCTGATTCTGATTGGCCAATCATGAAATCAGCTAGCGAAATTCTAAATCAATTGGGCGTTGAAGTAACCACAGATATTGTGTCAGCTCACAGAACACCTGATAAGTTGTATGACTTTGCATCAACAGCTCACTCCAAAGGCATTAAAGTCATCATTGCGGGTGCCGGTGGCGCTGCTCACCTTCCTGGAATGATTGCATCTTTAACGACCTTACCAGTGATTGGCGTCCCCATTAAATCTTCTAATTCCATTGATGGCTGGGATTCAGTTCTTTCTATACTCCAAATGCCTGGGGGAGTTCCCGTTGCAACTGTAGCATTGAATGGTGCTTTAAACGCTGGAATCCTAGCCGCACAAATCATGGGGACTACCCATGAACAAGTCCACGAGAATCTAAAGAGCTATAAGGCAGCCTTAAGGGAAAAAGTCATGGAGAAATCCAAACTACTATTCGATAAATAGTTCTAACTCTACCCTTCTATTGAGTTGTCTTTCAATAGCTGTTTTATTGCTGGCAATCGGTCGAGATTCCCCAAAACCAAAATATACAATCCGGTCTTGGCCTATACCTTTAGCCACAATATAATCATAGCAACTTTTAACTCTCTGTTCCGATAAAATCTGATTAAAGGCTTCCCCACCTATATTGTCAGTATGGCCTCCAATCCTAAGCAAATAATCAGGATATTTATTCATGATATCCACCACTCTATCCAAAACCCATTTGGAATCTTCCTTTATGTTGGATTTATTATAGTCAAATCTTATTTCTTCTTTGGCATATTCCAAAATCATCTTGGCTTCTTTAGACAAAAGCTGATTAGAATATGTAGCGTTTTGTGGTTCCGGATCCTCTCCATCATGTAGTCCATCTCCGTCACTATCTGGACATCCATTAAAATATCCCTTGAGATCAGGACATTCGTCCTCATCATCTGGAACACCATCTCCATCACTATCAGGACATCCGTTGGCTGTTTTCTTACCAGGAACATCAGGACAGTAATCCCTTTCGTCTGGAACACCATCTCCATCAGAATCCTTTATTGGACAACCTAAATTACTAATTGGACCAGGCTCCTGAGGACAAAAATCCTTTTCATCACTTACCCCATCCCCATCACTATCGGGACATCCATTCAGTTTCTTGCTACCAGCAATATCAGGGCAACCATCTTCTGCATCTGGAACGCCATCCCCATCCTTATCCGGACACCCATTGGAATAAGTACTTCCTATATCATTAGGACATACATCTTTATCATCTGGAATACCATCCCCATCGCTATCTGGACATCCACCGTTTTCTATGGTACCTACTTCTGTTGGGCAATTATCCAGTTCATCAGGTATCCCATCATTGTCGGAATCCTTTACCCCAGCTTTGAACCTAAAACTAAACCCTACCCCACCTTGAAGGTTATTCCTGTTATTTTCAAATGAATTTCTATACTCACCTTGTAAATTGATAAAACCATTTTCTCCGACTCTTATCTTCACCCCCAAACCAGCTGGAATTTGATAGTTTAAATCTAATTGCTCCTCATATACCAACCCTCCGCCAACAAAAGCATAAGGAATCAGTTTTTGGCTTCCTCGATCATATTGAACCTGACCCAATAAATCAATCCCAGCAATCTTTCGATTATTGATATCTTCTTCCACGTTAATTACTCCATACCTGACAGGTATAGCAATATTGAAGAAATTACCAAATGATCGGGTATATTCAATGGCAATGCCGTTGGTCCAATTAAGCGTAGAATTGTTGTTAAGGATACCGTGATTAAGGAAAAGTAATCTTAATCCTAAACCATTATAAGAAGTACCTGAAGTCTTACTCTTACCTTCCGATTCAACGCTATCCATTGGACTTTCCAAGGTTTCGACCGAAATTGTAGATGTAGAATCTTGAGAAAAGGTGTTGTTTGCGAATAATAAACAAACAAATACTGTTGGGATGAGATAGAATTTGGGTTTCATCAATTTTTTTGTTGAGGACAGAACCAATGGTTCTGACTAAATCGGTTAAAAATTTCCCTAAAGCTAATAAAACTAGAATTTATTTCATCTCTTTATATTATAATTTTTTTTAATGCATATAAAAAAACAAAATGTATTTAATTAAAAAGCTCATCTAAATTATCAGGATTGGCTTTGTGCTTTTTTTCTTCTTCCAATACTTTTAAATCTAAACCTTCGTCAACGGAAATATCATTTTCTTTTTTCAGCAACAATAAAGAGCTTTCCTTTTCCCACTTTTCAAGCATTTTCATTCCCTCTTCTTCGAAAATTCCCTTTTGCAAGTCTATTGAATTCATGAAGTCTGAAGACATTTCCATAAATCGCTCCATTTCTCCCAATTTGTTGGCTACATCATCGGCTACGGCTTCCATAGCAGCGTCAAACATGGCTCTTTGATCTGGATCTCCACTAATTACGCTCATAGCTGATTTCATGGCAGAATGCGAAGTTCTAATTGCTTTGCGTTCTTGTTCTTTTAGTGCTACCTGGTCTTTGGTGTCTTCTAGTAATATCTCAGAATTTTGATGCATCTTATTGAGTATGCGATACAACACATCCATTCTTTTCAGTAAAGAGGCATATTTTTCATTAGAATCTTTTAAACGAGCGGCCTTTCTGCTGGATAACAACAATTGTCTTTCCATCCCCTTTTCTTTCGCAGCTTTTGCCAATTGCATTTGCTGTTCAATTTCTTCTCTGTTCTTTTTAATTAGTGCTTCCAACTTTCTGCTTTGACCTCTGATGGCACCGATTTGAGTGCGCATTTTGCCCAAATTTTTCTGTAATTCGTCCACATAATTTTTAAGGATTCCAATAGGATCAATGGTTACAAAAAAACTAGTGATTTTGCGCATCGCACTTTTATACATATACCAAACCAAATTCCTCATTTTAGGATCAAAAACCACATATCCGATAGCAGCAACAGCTAGCAACATTAGCGAAAGATAGAGTACATTCTGGGTTAATACCACCAATGCAGGTAAGGCACTAACCAAAAGAAAGCCACCTCCTGCAACCAGGGCTAACAAAAAAAGCAATCCTGTGATACCCTCTGGTTTTTTCCAAAATGATTTTGAGGGGTTATTTCCTGGATCAAATGAAATGTTATCAGACATTATAATAAGTTTAGTTTAACCAATTTTCAATTTTAGTTAGATCCTCTTCAATTTGATGAAGAATACCATTGAGTGCTTTTTCGAAATCATTTTTAGTCTCCTCAATTTTAATCTTTTCGCTTTCCATTCCTTGGCTATTTTCCTTGATTTGCAGATTAAGCTTGGAAAGTTGCTGGTTGATTTCGGCTATTTTATTTTGTAATTCCGTTACCTTAGTTTCTAATCCTTTGTTCTCTTTTTCCTTGAGCCTAACCTTTTCTTCTAATCTTTTTTCCACAGCTTGATCAAAAAGTGTTTTTTGATTCTTCAGCACCCTCAGGTAATGTTGAGTTGAAGCCACAAGCTTACTTTTATCCAGTCCAATTGTAGCAGCTGTTGCGAAAGTAGATTTAAATGCAGTAGCATCATCGATTCCCAATTTAGATTGTGCAGCTAATGCTTCTTTAAATTCTAAGTAATCGAATCCCGGAGTATTGGCTTTTTCTAATGCCTTGACTAAAAATGCTATGCTCTTAGCATCTAAATCAGGGGCAGTGGTGAAAATTTCGTGTAAAATAGAGGCCATTAACCAAATGTTATTTGCTTAAAAATATAAAATTGTCTCTTTCAATAGGCATATAAATCGACTAATCATTCTTGAAAAGTGATAAAGACTTTATTTCTCTTCAAAATATCCCGTTTTTAAATTTTTCTCCACCTTATCCCATTCAAAGAATCTTCCATTCATTACGATATAAATTCCCTCGGGAAGCATCTGAACGAAAGCCAATGCACTTCCTAAATTGAAAAATCCATCCGATGAGGTGCCAAAAGCATAAGGAATCATTGCCCCAGTTAGTACAATGGTTTTCTTGAAATCCGGCAAAGAAGCTAAATAAGCGGCCGTTTTGACCATTCCATCCGTTCCGTGAGTAATTACAATTTGATTCGCTGCACAATGCGCACAATTATGGCCGATAACCAGACGATCAGCATCATTCATCTCCAAACTATCCACCATCATTAAGGTCTTGACATCTATATCCAGAGCTGCTCTACCTTTTTCCAACATAGATGGTATATGGGTTTCTTTAAAAAATAAAGTCCCTTTTAAGTAGTTATACTGCTTGTCGAATGTCCCACCCGTTACGAATACCTGAATCATTGATTGAGAATTGTATGCAATGATACTAAAAATCAAACCAACTTATCAGCGCATTGTGAGCTGGCAAAAGCATCGGGTTTGGCTTTGAACTTGTACCCCATTCCCAAAATATAACCCATCGCTTCTTTTAAAGCTTGATAGGAAGGGAAATTAGGATCGGTATTAATATCTGCATGAATCTCTAACTCTACTTGGTATTTTTCCACAATACTGCTTAAAGAATAGGCAATCTCAACTGATTTACCTACCTCCAAAATCATACGCTCTTTCAATCCCATTTTTCGGATTTCCTTAAACTTATTGACAAACATGAAACCTCCCTTTTGTTTCCTAATGAAAACTATTACTGAGGCAAATTCTGTAGCTTGGCTTTTCACTTGGGAATCCGTTCCTATGCAAATTTTCATTTCATTGCCTTCAGCTAATTCTTTAACTAAAGTTGCTTCAACTTCATCTTCCAGAGAAGAAATAATAGGATTTCCGTTGTATTTTTTCCAGCCCATAACATCAGTTTGAGGAGCATTACTAACGATTAACCTAAAACTATCAAAAAAAGCTTGAAAACCACTGTAAATTTTGTGTTAATTTATCGTTGAACCATTAATCCATTGGTACATTCATAAATTTCATGGGGAAATCGTTCAATCATGTTCATATTATGCGTGGCCAATACTACTGCTGATTTTTTGGTTTGATTCAGCCGCATAAGCAAGTCTAGAATTTCAAGGGCAGTCTCTGGATCGAGATTACCGGTAGGTTCATCTGCCAATATAATTTGTGGAGCATTTATAATGGCCCTGGCAATAACGACCCTTTGTTTTTCTCCCCCAGATAGGGTATTCGGCATCTTGCCAGCCATTCCTCCCAATCCTACCTCTTCCAACACCTCAGCAATCCGAAGCTGCATCTTCTTTTTATCTTTCCACCCTGTCGATTTTAAAACAAAATGGAGGTTTTCAAATACTGTTCTATCTTCCAACAAGTTGAAATCCTGAAAAATAATTCCGAGTGACCTCCGCAGCAGATGCACATTATTGCGGTTGATTTTGGTCAGATCAAATCCCGCCACTTTCCCTGCACCTTCGGTAAAAGGCAATGCTGCATAAAGGGTCTTTAAAAAAGTAGATTTGCCGCTTCCAGTTTTTCCAATTAAATAAGCGAATGCACCTTTCTTTAAGTCAAAATCTACCGATGACAAAATCCTAGTTTGATTCTGATAAAAATTACCCCCTTGAATTTTGATCATATCATCTGGGTTCATAGATTAAATAGTTTAAGTATAAACTCACTTGCCAAAGTTTTGGTTATTACTTTTGCAAAGTAAAAAGAAACTCAACCAATGAAAAAAATACACGTCATCGGTATTGTCATGATTGTAGTCGCTGTAGTACTCTTAACGAATGCTGCTGGAGATATGAGCACCTATGCCAGTTTCCAGGAGGCTGCAAATTCCCAACAAAGGGTAAAAATTGCTGGGGAATTGGCAAAAGACAAGGCCATGGATTATCGCCCGGAGGTGGATCCGAATTATTTCAGCTTTTATATCAGGGATATGAATGGTGAGGAAAGAAAGGTCGTGTTATTGGCAGCCAAGCCACAGGATTTTGAATTGTCTGAGCAAATTGTGCTAACTGGACAAATGGAAGGTGAAATTTTTGTAGCCACTGATATGCTGATGAAATGTCCTTCCAAGTATAAAGACGAAGAAATTTACATTAAAAGTGAGGAGAAGGAAATTTAATAAATGGAAACAATACAATACGTTGGAGAACATTTAACTCCAGGAATTATTGGTCGTCTGGCCATTATCCTTGGATTCGTATCGGCTTTATTCTCAGCTATCTCTTATTTTTCATCTACCTCGGCGCCATCAGACTTAAAATGGGTCAAAATGGGTAAAGTTGGATTTGGAATTCACAGTTTGAGTATTCTTTCAGTGATAGGGGTAATGTTTTTCATTATGATCAACAGGTATTATGAATATCAATATGTTTGGTCACATGTATCAGATGAACTTCCGCTCAAATACATTGCCTCGGCATTTTGGGAGGGTCAAGAGGGCAGTTTTCTGCTTTGGATGTTCTGGAATATAGTGTTGGGCATCATTTTAATGTTCAAATCCGGAAAATGGGAAGGACCTGTTCTGGGAACTATAGCTACTGTGCAGGTACTTCTGAATTCCATGATTTTAGGGGTGTATATTGGGTTTGGAGACGAACCTTATAAGTTGGGTAGTAATCCATTATTATTACTGCGAGATACGATGGATGCGCCTATATTTAGCAATGCAGATTATTTGGCATTAATTAAGGGAAATGGATTAAATCCGCTTTTACAGAATTATTGGATGACCATACACCCTCCCACGCTGTTTCTAGGATTTTCCTCCACAGTGGTCCCTTTTGCTTTTGCCGTAGGCGCACTCATCAAAAAGGATTATCAAGGGTGGTTATCTCCAGTTCTGCCGTGGGCGTTATTTAGTGGAGGAATTCTAGGGATTGGCATCCTTATGGGAGGTGCTTGGGCTTATGAAGCGCTTACCTTTGGTGGATACTGGGCGTGGGATCCGGTGGAAAATATGTCTTTAGTTCCATGGCTGATTCTAGTAGCGGGAATTCATACAAACCTCATATCCAAGGCCACTCAACAATCTTTGAAGAGTACTTTTATTTTCTACTTATTGACGTTTGTTTTGATTGTCTATTCCACTTTCCTTACAAGAAGCGGAGTATTGGGAGACACCTCTGTTCACGCCTTTACTGAAATGGGATTGGAAAACCAATTATTATTATTCTTATTGATTGTTGCCTTAATTCCAGCTGTAATTTTGTTTTGGAGATGGGGTCAAATCCCCAATCCCGAAAAGGAGGAACCAACTAGCTCCAAAGAATTTTGGATGTTTATCGGAACCTTGGTTCTGTTTTTTTCCTCTATATTGATTACCGCCTCAACTTCTTTACCTGTATATAATAAAATTAGGCAACTCTTTGATTCATCCTATATTGGAGAAGTAATTACAGATCCGATTCCGCACTACAACAAATACCAAATTTGGATTGCAGTTTTTATTGCTTTCCTATCAGGGACAGCACAATTTCTAAGATACCGCGAAAAAAGTCTAGCTAACCGATGGAAAAAATTACTCAAAGATTGGGGGTTATCGCTTGTAATTTCGGGTTTTCTTGGGGGGTTAATCCTACTTTGGATTGATACTTATGTATGGCAATATACGGTATTACTTTTCTCAGCTACGTTCGTTGTGGTAAGTAATTTTTGGTATTGGATAAAGATTTTGAAATGGAACGTCAAACTCGCTGGATCTGTTTTTTCACATGTTGGGTTTGGACTCATGATTATTGGGGTTTTGGCATCTGGGCTAAATGAAAATATCATTACTTCCAATTCCTTCTTGATGGAGGGGGTCATTGAAGGAGATGACGCATCCTTACGAAATAATGTATTGTTATTCGAGGACACCCCGGTAAACATAAGGGATTTCCAAATAACTTATACTGGGGACAGCTTAGATTTATACACCAAAACCTATTTTGTAGATTTTGCCAAAATTAAAGAAAATGGGGATACGAGCGAACGTTTTACCTTATCGCCTAATATTCTTTACGAAAAAGATTTCTCTAAAATAGCGGCTTATAATCCCTCCACTAAAAGGTACTTAGGACACGATATTTTTTCATCTATTACTGCCTTGCCACAGGTTGAAATGGAAGCTGAGTTCAAAAAGGAGAAAGAAGCCAACCTCAATTACCGCACTCAGTATCTTTCATTTGATAAAGAAGTTTCCATTTTTGATACGGTGACCAATGAAACTACAGGTACAGTAACCATAAATGAATTTAAAGCCATTTTAAAAGGGGTTAATCGAATGCCTAATCATCCGGAATATACTAAAGAAGAAGGTGATATTGCATTAGGATTGGAAATGGGTCTTTACGATGTCAAGGCACCTGATAAAATATATGAAGCGACACCGGTAATTGTGATTAGAGGTCAATTATTGTATGGTTATCCTGTTCAAATTAACCCATTGAATACTAAGGTTAAATTACCTGAAGCCATTCTCGATATTATATTTCCCGATGAAACAAAAATTCCTTATCGGGAGATAAAATTAAAAAAGGGTGAACGATATCCCATAAATTCAAATTACACCCTCTCGTTTGAAGGGTTCAATAGGTCTCCTGAACATCCAAACTTACAACCTAAAGAGGGTGATATTTTTGTGGGGGGGCAATTAAAAATAACGGGCAATGACCAGGTGGCTTATTGGACTGAACCGGTCTTTTTAATTAGAGACAATCAACCGTTTTATCTTAAAACTCAAATTGAAGCTTTAGGATTTCACAGCCGATTTATTGAAATTGACCCCACAACTGAAACGGCTACTTTTAGCATTGCCCTTACCACACCATTAGATCAAATTCCTGTGGAAGTTGCTACAGATTCTCTTAGATATGATTACATCGTACTTGAGGCTAAGGTATTTCCTGGAATCAACTTATTTTGGTTGGGAGCAACTTTAATGATGTTGGGGTTGCTTCTTGCAGTATGGCCTAAATTGAAGAAAAAATATGCGTTGGGTAGCTGATATTAAACACGATGTTTACAAAATCGTGGTGTTACAAATGGGAGAAAGGTATTTATTACAAGTGGAAGATGGGGCCATGGTTCAAACTTTTAAATTTAAAATTCCAGAGGACCTGCCTTCCGTTTCGGCCATTAAGGAAAGGATTGATGCAACCTTTTTGGAAGAAATTAGTTTGAATTTTCGACAGATGAAACAAATGAGAAATCGATTTTTGGGTGATATAACATCCGACCAAGATCAGTTTCCCGAAATTCTTTAAACCCCAACTTATGTTTAATTTTTTTAAAAAAAATCCCACTGCTCAATTAGAAAAGAAGTACGAGAAGTTACTAGAGGAAGCCATGCAGTTACAGCGGAAAGGAGATATTAAGGGGTACGCCATTAAAAGTGCAGAGGCAGAGGAGGTACTACAAGAAATTGAAAAAATCAATGCGCAAAAGGATTAAACATAAAATTTAATTTTCCAGGGGACTATGCCATTGCTGCACTTAGGAGCTGCTAAAGGAAATCTGAGTATAAGTACAGACACACAGGTAGTTCGATAGCTACTATAGGTTCTTAACTATTATTTTATTTGTTTTGGAGTTGAAGATGGTGGTGAATGAATCCTTTTAAAACCAGTAATCCTTTTTCGAAACTGTGGTTGTTGTTGATAACCAAATCGACTTGGTCTCTAAAAGGTTGAATATATTTTTCAAAGGTTGGAAGAACGTGATGTTCGTATCGGTATAAAACATCTTCAAGGGGATAATTCCTTTCTTGTTTGTCTCTTTTAATTCTACGGATAACCTTAAGATTTTCTTTGGCGTGTAGAAAAATTTTGAGGTCTAATAAATCCCTAATTGGTTGGTGGTAGAACACAAAAATACCTTCCACAATGATAATTGGTGCGGGTCTAAAAATAAGTGAACCTGGATTTTGGGAATCGTTATTGAAGGTATATTCTAATCTAGATACTTCGCATCCGTTAATCAGTTTATTCAAATCATTATAAAATGCTTCCAGGTCAATGGAGGAAGGGTTATCAAAGTTAGAAACCCCATTGTGGTCTATCTCCTGCTTTGCTTTTGGATGGTAATAATCATCTTGAGAAATAATACAGACCTCTTCTTCAGAAAACGTATCTCTTAAAGCTTTCAAAAAACTGGTTTTACCGGATCCACTACCTCCTGAAATACCAATAATAAAATCTTTTGACATGCCTTTTTAATTATTGGCGGTAAAAATATAAACTTATATTTATTGCTCATCAATTTAATCGTAAGAACAGATGCTCATTCAGGAAAGCATATTAAGAGGAATTATTGGAATGTTGGCATTGGTTGGAGGCTGCTATTTATTGAGTAACGACCGCAAAAATATCAATTGGAGAACGGTCATTGCGGGACTTGGACTTCAATTAATTTTAGCATTATTGTTATTAAAAGTTCCCTTGGTTAAGGATGGTTTTGATGCAGTAGCTGGTTTTTTTGTAACCATATTAAATTTTTCTGAAGCGGGTGCTGAATTTGTTTTAGGAAGTTGGCCAGATGTTGCAGAGATTAAAGATGGGATATCCGGCAAAGCTTTTACCATAGGTTACGTTTTTGCTTTTAAGGTTTTACCAACTATTCTCTTTTTTTCTGCCCTTTCATCCCTACTCTATTACCTTGGAGTCCTTCAACTTTTTATCAAAGCATTTGGATGGTTAATGAGCAGGACTATGCACCTTACAGGAGCTGAGAGTATGGCAGCAGCAGCCAATATTTTCATTGGTCAAACAGAAGCTCCATTGGTGGTCAAACCCTTTATCGAAAAGATGTCTAAATCTGAAATAATGTGTTTGATGACCGGGGGAATGGCCACTATAGCTGGTAGTGTCTTTGCGGCTTATGTTGGATTTTTGGGGGGATCTGATCCCGTTCAGCAACAGTTTTTTGCCAGTCACTTACTAACTGCATCCATTATATCAGCCCCTGCAGCTATTGTTTGCGCCAAAATTTTATTTCCAGAAAAACAATCTGGAAAAATTAAAAATGAACATTTAGTTATTGATAAAAGTCAAGTGGGCAATAACGTTTTGGATGCTTTAACCAAAGGTACTACAGATGGCCTTAGATTGGCGGTAAATGTAGGTTCAATGTTGTTGGTATTTACCGCTATGGTCGCTTTGATGGATTATATACTCATGGAAATATTCGGGGATATAACAGGTCTTAATCAATGGGTCAATACCATCACAGAACAGCAGTATTCCGGCTTTAATCTTGAATTTATTTTGGGGATATTATTTGCACCCTTTGCTTGGTTATTGGGAGTAGAATCTAATGACATCCTATTGGTTGGGCAATTACTAGGGTTAAAAACCACATTGAATGAATTTTATGCTTATGCCTCATTGGAGGAAGTTAAAACTTTAATTTCTGACAAGTCTGTTATCATTGCCACCTATGCTCTATGCGGATTTGCAAATTTTGCTTCTATCGGAATTCAAATTGGAGGAATAAGTGCGTTGGCACCCAACCAGCGAAAAACATTAACTGAATTGGGAGTTAAATCATTAATTGGAGGAACGCTAGCTTGTTTTAT
This sequence comes from uncultured Saprospiraceae bacterium, assembly GCA_964410725.1. Lineage (GTDB taxonomy): Bacteria > Bacteroidota > Bacteroidia > Chitinophagales > Saprospiraceae > CALAZP01. The sequence continues at coordinate 24,220 of CAYPID010000011.1, read as the reverse complement.
GACTGCAATCATAGCTGGAATATTGGTAACTGGTTAACATAAATTGTGATTATGATTAAAAAAATTAATTTCAGTATTTTATTACTCCTAGGTTTTTTATTTACTGCAAAAGCTCAAATAGAAAAGGCGCCTATGCGCAGTCAGGGAGAAGGCCCTTTTAATCAGTTAATCATTCGAGGGGTTACTTTAATAAATGGCAATGGAGCACCTCCATTAGGCCCTGTAGACATAGTGGTCAGAGGAAATACCATTGAAAGAGTAGCAATTGTAGGTCACCCTGGAGTACCGGTAAGGGAAAAGTCCAGGCCCCAATTAGAGGATGGTGGTAAGGAATTAATAGCGGATGGCATGTATTTGCTGCCAGGATTCGTCGATATGCATGGACATATAGGAGGAAGAGGACAAGGGACTCCTTCCGAATATGTTTTCAAATTATGGATGGCACATGGAATTACCACTATAAGGGATCCATCATGTGGCAATGGATTAGATTGGGTGTTGGAGCACAAAAAATTAAGCGCCTCCAATCAAATTACAGCGCCTAGAATAATGGCCTACACTGCTTTTGGAATGGGTTCAAAGTCTCCTATTAGTAATGCGGATCAAGCTAGAGCATGGGTCAGAGAAAATGCAGAAAATGGAGCTGATGGGATTAAGTTTTTTGGAGCCTCCCCAGCAGTTATGGATGCCGCCATCAGAGAAAATAAAAAATTGGGATTGCGGTCCACCTGTCACCATGCTCAACTGGATGTGAGTCGTTGGAATGTTTTACAATCTGCAAGAGCTGGAATGACCAGTATGGAACACTGGTATGGATTACCCGAAGCTCTTTTTAACGATAGAACGGTACAAAATTATCCATTAGATTATAATTACCAAAATGAGCAACATAGATTTGAGGCAGCTGGTCAGTTGTGGAATCAAGCGGCTGCACCCTATTCAGAGCACTGGAACCGTGTAATGGATGAATTGATCGCACTTGATTTTACTATTGATCCCACATTTAATATTTATGAAGCTAATCGCGATTTGATGCGGGCGATGAGAGCAGAGTGGCATGATTATTATACCCTACCAAGCCTATGGAAGTTTTATGAACCCAGCCGAATTTCCCACGGTTCCTATTGGCACTCTTGGGGAACGGAACAAGAGGTCAATTGGAAAAAGAATTACCAATTATGGATGACCTTTATCAATGAGTACAAAAATAGAGGTGGAAGAGTAACCGCTGGATCTGATTCCGGTTTCATTTATCAATTGTATGGTTTCGCCTACATTCGAGAATTGGAACTTCTGAGAGAAGCTGGTTTTCATCCATTAGAAGTCATTAGAGCAGCTACCTTAAATGGAGCCGAAGCACTTGGTCTAGCAGACCAGATTGGCACTATAGAAGCAGGTAAATTAGCAGACATGGTGCTATTGGAGGAAAATCCACTAATGGATTTGAAAGTTCTTTATGGAACTGGTGCCATCAGATTAAGTGAAGAAAATGAGGTTATTAAGGTTGGAGGAATCAAGTATACCATTAAAGATGGGATTATCTATGATGCCAAAGCTTTATTATCAGATGTAAAACAAATGGTAGATGAAGCCAAAGAATCATCCGATATAAAAATTGCTATTCCCGGAGGCTTACCCAAATAGCCCTTCAGGAAGTTTAACCGTGATTAATTGAGATAAATCGTCTACGGCTACTAGGAAGTCTTCATGTATTGGAATGAGGACTTCTTGGTTTTCGATTTTTACAGTGGCGATAAGCTGCTGAGGGTACTCTTCCAAATTGATAATTTCTCCACTTTGATTGCTGGTCAAATCCATCATCAGATAACCTATCCACGTATATGGATTGGATATCTGATCATTACGGGAAGCTATTAATTTTTGTTCGACGAAAAGTTCCTTTCCGGCAAAAGATTTTGCATCTTCCTTAGAATTTATATGCTCCAAAGAAATCTGATCGAAACCTTTGGAATCAAAAGCCATCGTCCAAAAAGGAACAGGTAGGCCTTCAAAATTAACAAATACGAATTGTTCACTTAAATCTAAGCCCTCGAAAGTATCTTTCAGTGCAACTTTCATTCCGCCATCAACACCATGAGGTTTTACAATTTTACCTACAGAGATCAGTGGTCCAATCCTATTCATACGCCAGCCATTATAATTCCACCACCGACCAAATGATCTCCCTCAAAAAACACCGCAGATTGGCCAGGGGCAACACCTCCAACATTTGCCTGAAACTCTACAAATAATTTATCACTCTTATTTTTAAGCACACTTATTGTCCCGGGATCTTTATAACGAATTTTAGCCACTACCTCCAAATTTTCTGGAATAGATTCATATTTCATGGAATTAACTTGCCCAACAAACATTCCATTTTTAACCAAATCTTCTACGTCCCCCAAAACTACCGTATTTGATTCTGGTTTAATTTCCGTAACAAATTTAGGTTTCCCCAATGCTATCCCTAATCCCTTTCTTTGACCGATGGTGTAAAAGGGATAGCCTAAGTGTGAACCTAGAATATTACCCTGTTGATCAACAAAATGACCACCGGCAACTTTTTCATCCAGCCCCTTGATTCTATGCCTTAAAAAATTTCGATAGTCATTATCGGGGACAAAACAAATCTCATAGCTTTCTCCTTTCTTGGCCAATTCGCTATAACCCCTATCTTCTGCCAATTGCCTTACCTCTGGTTTTGTCATTTTTCCCAATGGGAAGAGCGTACGTTGAAGACATTCTTGAGTAAGTCCCCATAAGACATAAGATTGGTCTTTTTGAACATCTTTACTTTTGGTAATAAAATGTCGATTATTCAGCGTTTCAACAGAAGCATAGTGCCCAGTTGCGATAAATTCGCAATCAAGTGCGTCTGCCCTTTTGAGCAGTGCGTTCCATTTAATGTGGGTATTGCATAGAACGCAAGGATTAGGGGTTCTCCCTGCCATGTACTCATCTACAAAATTATCTATTACGAAGTCACCAAATTCGTCTCGTATATCAATGATGAAGTGGTGAAATCCCATTTCAACAGCTACCTGTCGCGCATCATTAATAGAATCTAATGAGCAGCACCCTGTTTCCTTTTTGGATGCTCCAGAATTGGCATAATCCCAAGTTTTCATGGTAATGCCAATCACCTCATACCCTTGTTCATGTAAAAGCATGGCAGTGACTGTACTATCAATGCCCCCACTCATTGCCACTAAAACTTTTCCCTTTTTACTCATTTACCACTTTAATTTTGCCTGGTACCCCTTCTATACTTAGCACTTCTTCAGCTTTATTAACAGCTTCGAAAGGCGTTGGGTTTTGACTAAAGAATACGGGGCTTTCACTTCCCTGACTTCCGGATATCGTGAAACAAATATCAAAAAGTGTTTCTCCGTCTTGAACAGTAATTCCCTCTAAAGCATTGTCAATCCAGACGCACGTTAATTTACCCTGTTCTCTGAATTGAGCGCCAAAATTATCTCTAGAAAAGTAGGGCAATCTAAAATTATTGACTTCTTGAAAAACCAGGTGTTCAGGGTTCCACTCCAAGGTGAATTGCATAGACAACATATTATTAAAATCCGCACTACCGATCCCCATACAGACCAATTGGCCGGGAGCGCCTTTCATGTTTTGAGCAATTAGTTTTATTGCTTTAGTTTGGCTTTTCCCGTTAGGGATTCCAATTACCATGAAAAAGAGAAAAGAAAGAATGTATTTACTCATGATTTTACAATTTACTTTGTGCAGATTCCCAAGATTCAAAAACTTCTTCCATTTCTTTTTGTAATTGTTGGTAAGTTGTTCCAATTTTTTGGGCATCATCTCTTTTATAAAAATCAGGTTCTGCCATCATTTTTTGCATGGCTTCAATTTGATCCTCCAAATGAGCAATTTGCTTTTCAGCCTGACTTACCACTCTCAATAATTTTTTTCTATCCTCTGGAGCAGTGACTTCTGAAGATTCAGTTAATTTATCAGTTTTTTGGCGAAATTCAATGGTACGCATATCATCCACCTTTCGCTTGTCCAGAAATACCTGAACATCTCCCAGGTATTCATGAATAGCCCCATCCCTGAATTCAATGGTTCTATTGGTTAATCCCGCTAAAAATTCTCTATCGTGAGAGACGACAATTAAGGTTCCATCGAATTGTTGAACAGCTTGTTTGAGGATTTCTTTCGAAATCATATCCAAGTGGTTGGTGGGTTCATCTAGTACCAGCAAATTAAATGGCTTGAGCAGCAAAATAGCTAATGCAAGTCGCGCCCTTTCTCCTCCAGATAACACAGATATTTTCTTATCGACATCTTCTCCGCTAAATAAGAAAGCTCCTAAAATTGCTCTTAGTTTCGTCCTCATTTCAGGAGGACTATTCAATTCCATAGCTTCTAAAAGGGTTAATTTCATGGGTAGCGCTTCCGTCTGCTGCTGAGAATAATACCCAATGGATACATTGTGTCCCATTTCCACCAGACCTTTAGAGGGATTTAAATCTCCGACCAACATTCTCGCTAATGTAGTCTTACCCTGACCATTTTGTCCAACAAAAGCAATTCTATCTCCCCGATCCACTTTCAGATCAACAGCATTTAATACTTTTAAAGTACCGTAAGATTTGGAAAGTTGAGCTGCCTCCAAGACGACCGCTCCAGATCTTGGGGCCTGTGGAAAACGAATGTTCATTTTAGTCAAATCCTCATCAGCCAGTTCAACACGATCCATTTTATCCAATTGCTTTTGCATGGATTGGGCCATTTTGGTTTTAGAAGCTTTGGCCATGAATCTATTAATCGTCTTTTCTTTCTGAGCTATCACTTTTTGCTGATTTTCAAATGCAGCAATTTGCTTTTCTCTTCTATCCTTTCTTAATTCTAAATATTTGTCATAAGTGGCTTTATAATCATGAATTTTCCCCAATTCAATCTCAACTGTTCGATTGGTAATGGCATTCAAAAAGGCCCTATCGTGAGAAATTAAAATAATGGCTCCGGGGTAATTTTTTAAGAATCCTTCGAGCCAAATAATAGATTCGATATCCAAATGGTTGGTAGGTTCATCTAAAAGCAAGTAATCTGGCTTCTGGAGCAACATTTTACACAATTCGATTCTCATCTGCCAACCACCTGAGAATTCATCGGTTAGGCGATTCAAATCCTTTTGTTCAAAACCTAGCCCTTTGAGTACTTTTTCAGCTTCGGCTTTGAGGGAATCCCCTCCCAGCAAATCCAACTTAGCACTCAGATCCGCTAAGCGATCCAAAATATCTAGGTATTCCTTGGATTCATAGTCTGTCCTTGTTTCCAAAGAAAGGTTAATCGCCTCTAATTCGGATTCAATTTTAAGTGCTTCATCAAAAGCACTCATGGCCTCATCCATTACGGTTTTCCCTTTGGGAATTTCCATATCTTGATGAAGGTATGCCAAGGTACTTTCTGATGGACGAGTGACTGAGCCATTATCGGGAGAAATACTTTTTGAAATAATTTTTAACAAAGTCGATTTGCCCGCCCCATTGCGACCTACTAAACCGACCTTATCCTTATTACCAATTACTAAAGATTGGTTATCCATCAACACTTTATCTCCATATTGGAGGTATATGTCAGTTAAAGAAATCATAGGATGACTTTAATTTTTTGCAAAAATAAAAAATCAGGACTTTTTTAGGGTAAATCCAAAGGTAGAACCTAAATCTGGTGTGCTGCGCACATTTATGGTTTGTTTGTGGGCCTCTATTATGTGCTTAACTATAGATAATCCCAATCCAGATCCTCCCTGGATTCTTGAACGGCTTTTATCCACTCTATAAAACCGATCAAATACATGATTTATGTGTTGTTTGGGAATACCAATGCCGTTATCAGCTACCTCCACTAAAATCACCTTATCCATATCGTAAAAACCCACCCTGGTCCTTCCACCTTCTTTGCCATATTTTATGGAATTATGAATGAGATTAACCAAAACTTGCCTGATGGTCTCGCGATCAGCTTCTACCATGAAACCCTTCGCCGCTCCTTGTTTGAAGTCAAAATCAATATTTTTTTCCCGAGCTTTGATTTCCAGTTCTTCAAAAACTTCTTCTGTTAGTTCTTTTACGTCAAAAGATTGAATATCCAAAATAAGTTCTCCAGACTCCAAACGAGAAATAGATTCCAAATCCTCAACTATAGTCTGCAACCTTTCCACATTTTTCGCAGCTTTTGATAAGAATTTGATATTGATTTTTTGATCCTCTAATCCTCCATCAAGCAGGGTGTGTAAATAGCCTTGAATATTAAAAATAGGTGTTTTTAATTCGTGAGAAATGTCCCCTACAAATTTGCGCCTATACTCTGCCCAAGATTTGTACTTCCGAATCTCTTCTTTTTGATTTTCAGCCCATTGATCTACCTCCATTTCAATTTCTTCCATAAGGTTGGAATGAAGTTGCACATCATTTTGTTTGTCTTCAGGAGTTACTTTATGCTTGTGAATGGTCTTGTAAATGACCTTAATCTTTCGGTAAATATACTTTTTGAGGTAGTAAACCGAAATCCAATAGGTACCAAAAAGCCCTACAATAGGTAAAATAAAAAGGTAGTTGAATGCTTTATAAAAAGAAAATATTACTAGAATAATTGTACACAATAAGGCAGAAAACAAGGCAATCAAACCGGCAATTTGACCTGGAGTTGGATTTTTTAGCATTTAAAATTCAAATTTATAGCCGATACCTTTAATGGTTTTAATATACTTATCTCCAATTTTTTCTCTAAGCTTTCTGATGTGAACATCAATGGTTCTGTTTCCAACAATAACATCAGAACCCCAAACTTTGTTAAAAATTTCCTCTCTAGTGAATACCTTACCGGGTTTTGTCACCATTAATAAAAGTAATTCAAACTCCTTTTTGGCTAAGTCTAATATTTCTTTTCCACGCCTTACAGATACTTGTTCTGGATTGATAATCAAATCACCTGCAATTATTTCCTTGTTTTGCTCATCTTGTTCTATTCGCTCTCCCCTTCTTAATAGCGCTTTAATTCTGCTTATAAAAACTCTAGGTTTGACTGGTTTGGTAATGTAATCATCCCCACCAACATCTAGTGCAGCTATTTGGGAATAATCTTCTTCTCTTGCAGTTAGAAAAGCAATTAAGGGATTGTTGTAAGTAGGATTGGATCTGATCTGTCTACAAATTTCAACACCATCCATTTTAGGCATCATAATATCCAACACTATTAAATCGGGCTTTTCTTTTGCCGCTAGGCTCAATCCTTCTTCTCCGTCTCCTGCCGTAACCACAACGAAACCTTCTTTCTTGAGATTGTATTCTAAAAATTCTAATATATCAGGCTCATCATCTACAATCAGAATTTTTTTATTTTCCATATTCCGTGGATATTTGTCACTAAAGTAAAGTAAGGAAAATATTTAATATCCACTTGAAGATTAATTAATTGTTAATTGTCCCCTGTTAATTACTTGAAATTTTAGTGTACAAATCTTTGTAAACCCGATTGAGGTATTCGGGATTATTTCGCAAGTCTTCCATATATTGCTCCATTTGCTCTTTGGTAACCTCATGATACCTTAGAATATGGGCATAGTATTGAACTTTTAGACTGTCTTGTTCTAACATTTTTAAGTTTTCTAAGGCAGCTTCAGCATAATGAATGTCCACTATTAAATCTAAAAAAGCACTATGCTCTATATTGGGTAAAGGAGCTTGTTTTTCTACTTGGCAAGCGTTTGCAATTAAATATAAAATAAAAAGTCTTTTTATCACTTGTCTAAAGTTTCATTTTCCATCAAACTGGTCATTACATCTTCGAGCTGTTCAGAACCAATTTTTTTGATAATAATTTTCTTATCCTGGTCTAAAATGAAAATTTGAGGAGTAGATTTTATATAATACAATTCCATATATTTACTTCTATGGTAGGTATCTACTCCATGCATCCAATCCTCTATTTCATTTTCCTCCACGTAATCCCAACAACCTTTTATATCGTCGGTGAATTTGGTACAAACAGCAACGAGGGTTACCCCTTTATCTTTGAATTTTTGGTAAAATTCCTTAACGACAGGAGTAGATTCCTGGCAGTGTCCACAATCGAATCTCCAGAAGTATAAAATGGTATATTTAGATGGTATATCATGCAGATTAAATGTAGTTCCATCTTTTCTCTCTAATCTTATATCTGGTGCAATTTTTCCTATCAAGGTCGGTTTAAGTCCATTGGCATTTTCAATTATTTTTTCCAATTGGTCACCATCAGTCCACGGAGCTCTCCCACTTGCGTAGTAAGTATCTACTAGGTGGACATATACGGCATCCATACCTACGATATTTGATTTAGCATATTCGTTCAAATAATGGACCAAGAAAAACTGGAAATTTTCTTCTGCTGGCTCCATTGCATCCAATATTTTGGTTAATGCAAGACTTATGGAATCCGGATGCTGTGCATAAAAAGTTTTTAAATAGTATTTCACCTTTTCAAAAAAGAAGGGAGTTCTAATCATATTAGGATCGGCCAAATTAATATTATCGAAATAATGGGCTCGTATCCAATCTAATTGAGCTCTTTGTTTCATTTCTTCCGTTTCACCTTCGAATTCAGGCACATCGAACGGCATATTTGCACCTACAACAGTTGCAGCAAAAGTATTGGGATGTTGATTAATGAGATTGGTTTGATAATCTTTTACCAATGCGTCAATCTCATCCTGCTTGCGCTCTATAGCCGGCTTCTCCTCTTCCGAAGCTTCAGCATATTGTTTTTTAAGCTCCTGTGCTATGGGAGATTGCTGACCAATAAATCTTAAATATTCATAAAAAAGCGCATTATCCTCATTACCATCTACCCGCATATTCGGAATTAAATCAGGATAGGTTGTGCTCATGGAGAATGATTCATTACCCTCTTTGAGTAAAATTTGAAAGTAATTATTATCAGGAGGAAAAACTACCAAATAAATTCCTCCAGGAATTACCTCATCCGTGCGAAATTCCAACACCCCCTGATCATTCTTTTGAACCGTGTCCCTAACGTACATTTTATCGGCGTAGTAATATGCTAGGTAGGCTTCGCTGTTGTTATATCCCTCTACTTTGACCGAAATATTAATTCCATCTTGAGCTTGAATGGAAATAAAGTTAAACAGTAAAATACTTAATAAGAAGCTCTTTTTAAATTGATTCATTCTAATACTTTTTGGTATAACGAATATTAAGGTATTTTAATCTTTATCTCTGGAGGCGGCCAACAAGTAAAGTACAGCCATTCTAATGGCAACCCCATTTTCAACCTGTTGCAGCACTACAGAATGCGGTCCATCAATAACCTCGCTGGTAATTTCCACTCCTCTATTGACGGGACCAGGATGTAATATTACCTTCTTATCATCCATTTTGTTCAATAGTTCCTTACTAATTCCGTAGTTCGTGGCATATTCTCTGATAGAAGGGAAATATTTGATATCCTGTCTTTCTAGCTGAATTCTGAGCACATTAACCACCTCTGCCCATCTGACAGCACTTTCTAGATCGTAACTGACCTCAACGCCTAACTGATCTAAAAATGGAGGAATTAAGGTAGGTGGACCACAGACCTTAACGTTAGCTCCTAATTTTTTAAGACAAAAAATATTGCTGAGGGCAACTCTGGAATGCATAATATCTCCAAGGATTAAGATATTTCTTCCATTTAAATCACTGTTAAGTGCTTCCATCATGGAATAGGCATCCAATAAAGCCTGAGTAGGATGCTCGTGAGTACCATCACCAGCATTGATAATATTGGCATCAATATGTTGAGCTAAAAAGAAAGGCGCACCAGGGGCGGGATGCCTCATCACCACCATGTCCACTTTCATACTCAGGATATTATTGACCGTATCCAAAAGGGTTTCTCCCTTTTTTACCGAAGATGCAGAAGCAGAAAAATTAACTACATCAGCAGAGAGTCTTTTTTCAGCTAATTCAAATGAAATCCTGGTTCTCGTAGAATTTTCGAAAAACAAATTAGCGATTGTAATGTCCCGCAAACTGGGAACTTTTTTAATGGGGCGATTTATGACCTCCTTAAAAGAGGTAGCAGTTTCAAAAATTAGCCTTAGATCTTTTTCTTCCAATAATTTTATACCCAGCAGATGTTTGGTACTAAGACTATTCATGGACTACCGTTGAATTATTTTTTGTTGCATAAAGGATAACTTTAGCCTGAGCGAAATCCTCTTCCCATAAGACCTTGACATAAGCTTGATCGACTGCATCCACCGCTATGCCAAGAAAATCCGGTTGAATGGGTAGATGTCGATTGAACCTCCTGTCTACCATCACTACTAATTCAACGATTGCTGGTCTGCCATAGTGATTAAGGGCAGTCATGGCAGCTTGAATCGTGCGGCCTGTATATAGCACATCGTCTATTAGAATTACCTTTTTATTATCTACCAAAAAATCAAACTCATTCGAATGCGGCAATAAAGGCTTCTCACTGGTTCTGAAATCATCCCTAAAAAAAGTAATGTCTAATTTACCATATTCAATTTTGGACACCTTGGTAATCTCCAAAAGCCTTTGATGAATTCGATTAGCCAATAAGGTTCCCCTTGGTTGAATGCCAACCAAACAAGCATCTTGGAAATCATCGTATGATTCTATTAACTGATAGCAGATTCTATCTACTGCCAATTTGAAACGACCGCCTTCTAAGATTACTTTCTGATCATCCATGGAGCTCAAATTTAAGGCTTCCAATTATCCTTTAAACCAATGGTTTTATTAAATATCAATTTATCACTGTGACTTCCTTCATCTAATGTAAAATAACCATTTCTTAAAAATTGATACGATTTGTGGGGGTCAGGTTCCTTCAAAAAAGGTTCTACCTTAGCATCAGACAACAATCGCAAAGAATCTTCATTGAAAAAATCTAAAAAATCTTGATTTTCGTGGCTATCAGGGGTTGGATCGGTAAATAACCGGTCGTACAATCGAACCTCAACATTAATGGCATGTGGAGCTGAAACCCAATGAATCGTCCCTTTAACCTTAAGACCAGAGGTGTCTTGACCACTTTTACTTTCAGGAACATATCTGCAGTGCACTTCAATCACTTCCCCAGAGGTGTCATCCTTTATATACCGGTCGCAAATAATTATATAGGCATTTTTTAACCTAACCATTCCCCCAGGCGATAATCTGAAAAACTTTTTGGGGGGATCCTCCATAAAATCACTTTTCTCAATATACAAATGTTTAGAAAAAGGCATCGTTCTGGTCCCGTCCTCTTCTCTTTCTGGATTATTCTGAGCAGGTAATAATTCCAATTGATTCTCCTCGTAATTGGTAATAACCACTTTAATAGGATCGAGAACCGCCATAACCCTCAAAGCAGATTTATTCAAAGATTCTCTTACAAAGTATTCTAATAATTGTATTTCAATTAAGTTATCTCTTTTGGCTACACCCGCCCTTTCACAGAAGTTGCGAATAGCTTCTGCTGGAAAACCTCTCCTTCTCATTCCAGCAATAGTGGGCATCCTAGGATCGTCCCAACCCTTTACATATTTTTCCTCTACTAATTTTAATAACTTTCTTTTACTCGTAATCATGTAAGTGACATTCATTCGAGCAAACTCAATTTGCCTAGAAGGAAAAATTTCTAATTGTTCTATAAACCAATTATAGAGGGGCCTGTGGTGCATGAATTCAAGAGAACAAAGAGAATGTGTAATTCCCTCTATGGAATCCGATTGTCCATGTGCAAAATCGTACATTGGGTAAATCACCCATTCTGATCCCGTCCTATAATGGGGTACTTTTCTAATTCTATACAACAGCGGATCCCTCAAATGCATATTAGGACTAGCCATATCAATTTTGGCTCTTAAGACTTTGCAGCCTTCCTCATAATTTCCATTCTTCATTCCTTCAAATAATTGAAGGTTTTCTGCTATGGACCGATTGCGAAAAGGACTTTCCGTTCCAGGTTTATCAGGTGAACCCTTTTGAGATTCAATTTCTTCCGCACTAGAATCATCCACATATGCCAATCCCCTTTCAATGAGAGTGACGGCAAAATCATAAAGTTGTTGGAAGTAATCAGAAGCGTAAAACTCTCTATCCTCCCAATCATAACCCAACCATCGGATATCGCGCTTGATGCTATCCACATACTCGATATTCTCCTTTGAGGGGTTGGTGTCGTCAAACCTCAAGTTGGTTTTGCCTCCAAACTTTTGAGCCAGTCCAAAATTAACCGTTATGGCTTTGGCGTGCCCGATATGCAAATAACCATTGGGTTCTGGTGGAAACCTGGTATGTACCCTACCCTCATGCTTCCCCGACTCTATATCTTCCTTAATTATTTGTTCAATAAAATTGGCGTATTCCATTTCGTTACATTTTTTCAGGCATTTCAATTCCCAATAAATCCATCCCAGCAGATAGCACTGCAGCAACCGAATCGCTTAACTGCAATCTGAACCGTTTGGCATCCTCATTTTCAGCATTTAGAATCGGACAATCATGATAAAACCGATGATATTGTTTGGCGAGTTGATAACAATAATTAGCAATAATAGAAGGATCCATTTCCTCTGCTGCCGTTTGAATCAACCCGGGATACTGAGACATCATGAGTACCAATCCTCTTTCTATTTCGTTAATATCCAAATAATTATTGGAATAGTCCGAATCGTTGTGCCGCTTAAGCACTGATTGAATTCGCACAAATGCATTTTGAACATAGGGTCCCGTTTGCCCCTGCAAATCCACCGATTCTTCCGGATTGAAAACCATTCGTTTTCTAGGATTTACCTTAATGATGAAAAATTTTAATGCAGCCAAACCAATTTTAGTAAAAATCTCCTTTTGGTCATCTGTTGAAAGGTCGTCCAAAGACCCTCTTTCCATTGAATTAGCCGTTGCCGCTGCTATTACTTCATCCATTAACTCATCAGCATCTACCACCTTCCCTTCGCGGGATTTCATTTTGCCGGTAGGCAAATCAATCATCCCATAATTCAAGTGATAAAGACCATCGGCAAAAGGCGCTTTTAGCTTTTTCAAAATTTTAAACAGGGTATCAAAGTGATAATTCTGTTCATCGGCAACAATGTAAACCATCTTATCCGGGGCAAAATCTTCATTTCGCAACAAAGCAGTCCCCAAATCCTGTGTCATATAAACGGAGGTTCCATCACTTCTCAATAGCAATTTTTGATCCAGACCCTGGTCGGCTAAATCAATCCAAACTGAACCGTCATCCTTTTGATAAAAAACTCCTTGTGCCAAGCCATCTTCCACTGTTTTTTTACCCAGCAAGTAGGTATCTGATTCGTAGTACAACTTATCGTAGGCCACACCGAGTCTTTGATAAGTTGCATCAAAACCCTCATAAACCCATTGATTCATTTTTCGCCACAGATTCAGCGTTTCTGCATCTCCATCTTCCCATTGCAGCAACATCTCCTTGGCCTGCGCCCCCAGTGAACTATATTGGTTGAAATATTCATTCTTGAACCTACTTTTGAAGGCGTGAGGAGTTTCGTCCGCTTCCCTCCTTAGCTCAAAAACTTGTTGCCCCAATTCACTATCCAACCATTTTTGATATTCTTCGGAAAATTCTCGTTCAAATCGGACGTAATATTGGCCAACAAAATGGTCTGATTTAATTCCCGTGCTAGCAGGAGTTGCGCCTTCGGCAAAAAGTTGCCAAGCCAACATACTTTTACAAATGGCAATACCCCTGTCGTTGATTATTTGAACCCTTTTCACCTCAAAACCAGCAGCCTGCATAATTTTATAAACAGACCACCCCAAAAGGATATTTCTTATGTGGCCCAAATGAAGGGGTTTGTTTGTATTGGGTGAGGAGGACTCCACCAAAACAGTTTGGCCATTCGCAGGAAATTGGCCAAAATCTGGAGCAAGAATGACCTCTTCGAGTAGGCTTTTGACCGCCTTTTCACTTAACGTCAGGTTTAAAAATCCCTTGATGACATTGAAGTCTGCAAAGGTATCTTCTCGATCCAACAAATATTTACCAAGCGCTGCACCTAATTCCTCGGGATTGGTTTTTAATACTCCTGAAAAAGGAAAAACGACCACCGTAAAGTCGCCCTTAAATTCCTTTTTAGTAGGGGTAATCAAAATCGGTTGCTTAGTAACTTCAAAATCATAAAGTTGACCAAGTCCAGCTTTAATCCCTTTTTCAATATTTTCCAATAACGTCATACTGCGCTTTATTTGACGAACAAAAATAGTAATATTCAATTGTTTTGAAAGAAAGCAAAAATGGTAGTGCCGTAATTTCTTTGCTCCTTGTAATTGGGGTGCTCACTAAAGTCGTGGTTGGGATTGTGCTCTAAGACAAAAAGCCCATGCTCCTTTAAAAGTTGATGTTGAAAGATTTCATCTGGAATGGTATCCAAAATATCTAAACCGTAAGGCGGCCCCGCAAAAATATAATCAAACTGTTGATTGCAGGTCTTGATAAATTTGAATACATCAGAACGGATGATGGTCATTCGGTCCTCTATTTTCAATTCCTGAACCATTTTTTTGGCAAATTGAATGCAACCTGGAAATTTATCAACATAAACTGAAGATTTGGCACCTCTTGATAAAAATTCGTAACTGTGACTTCCGGTTCCCCCAAACAAATCCAAAACCTCTAAACCATCAAAATCTAGTCTGTTCTGTAAAATATTGAACAACCCTTCTTTTGCAAAATCAGTCGTAGGACGCGTAGGCCAATTTTTAGCAGGAGGAATAAATTTTCTACCCTTAAATGTTCCACCAATTATTCGCATGTATCAGTTGTTGTTCCATTGTAAAACGCGCCAAAGCCAATTCGTTTCATTTTGCTCCACATTAAGCTCTATTAGCGGAAAATATCGCTTTAGAATTGAAAAATCGCTGTATCCAAATCCGTTGATAAACAACTGAACATCAGTTCCATTTAATTGAAAACTTTGAAGGGCTAATGCTAAGTAGTACACTACGTCCTCTATACCTTGAATACTGATCCAATTGTATAACTGAATGGCCCCATCTTGTCCGAATACCAGACAAAATTGATTTCCGCTTAGGAACACTGAAAAAAAGGTAGCATTTCCACCCAAAGAAAAAGCCATTTCTATCAGTTGAGCTCCTAAAAAATTCCACTTTAAATGAGGATGTTGTCGGGTCACCAGTTGGTGGATGGCCAAGGGAATTGGCGCAACTAATAAAGCACTCTGTTCAGCCAAATTAGTGTTGTGGTAAAAATAAACTTCAGGCCGCTCATTCAAGCCTTGATAATAATCCCAATACTCAGGGGCAATTAAAAAGGTTTCGGAAAAATCACCCCAAAGTCTTATCAAATGATTTTGGTGGGTAGCTAAAAAACTATTTAGATCTCCTACTGATCCAGAAGTAATTTTAGCAATATCAGATGATATGGCACCATAAAAAAAACTGTCCGCCCTAACCAGGACGAACAGTTCTTCTTTATCTTTTAGGTCTATCGCTCCCAATTACCTGCCAAATTAGGCGCATTCATATTACCAAACTTAATAATACTTTTGGGCTCGTATCCAGAATCGTATCTAGCAAATCTAGGATCTGAAAAAGCTCCCATGAAGTTTTCTCTCCTAGTCCCCACCTCTACGACCGGTACATTAGTACTTTGATATTCGATAATATCAGCTTGTATGTCGAATTTCATTCCGTTAGAATAAGGAATGACATCAATTTTAGATAGGTCAATACCTCTTTCCATTACTGCGTTGATAGCAGGAGAATAGGTGGTATCATAAATAATTTCACCCGTAAAATTAGGATCATCCGGGTCTCCAATAATACTTACAATCATAAAACTGTCGTTAGTCAGCACATCTACTAAAGTATCAAAGGTAGGCGCAAATTCCCCTTTGATATCCCGGTACATTTCTTGTGCATTGCGAATGATCATCAACTGATCGACGACGGCCTTTTCTCTTTTATCTTTTTCTGCTTTGAACGCAATGGGTTCCTGAATACTTCCGATAAGGACCCAAACCAATCCGGCAATTACAACTGCCAGAGCTAAATTGATAGCTAATTTCATTTTTCGGCTTGTTTTATGCAATAATAATAAATCTTTGATAAAGCTGATGTTTTTTTCCCATAACTTGGCGTTAGAACTCAAAAAAAAATGTCAGATTTTATTTTAGCTATCGAATCCTCCTGCGACGATACTTCTGCGGCGATAATTTCCGAAGGTCAGGTTCTGAGCAATTTAACCCACACACAAATTGACCATGCCAAATACGGCGGAGTTGTTCCCGAGGTCGCTTCCAGAATCCACCAAGAGATGATTGTTCCAGTTGTTGATGCCGCATTGGAGAAAGCTGGCATTGGCGTTAAGGATCTAAAAGCCATTGCATTAACAAGTGGTCCCGGATTGGTAGGGTCTTTATTAGTGGGAATCTCTTTTGCGAAAGGAATGTCCCTTGCCTTAGACATTCCACTTATTGAGGTGAATCACATGAGGGCCCATATCTTAGCACATTTTGCAGAGCCCCCCTATCCTGAATTTCCATTCCTCTGTTTGACCGTTTCCGGAGGACACACCCAAATTGTGCGGGTGAATAGTCATTACGATATGCAGGTATTGGGATCTACCATAGACGATGCTGCTGGTGAAGCCTTTGATAAGAGCGGCAAACTCCTTGGGTTGCCCTACCCCGCTGGACCACATATTGACCGATTGGCCCAACAAGGAAATCCAAAATTTCAATTTCCCGAACCTCAAATCCCAAATTTAGATTTTAGTTTCAGTGGTTTAAAGACCTCTATTCTATATTTCCTCAAAAAAGAAATCAAAAACGATCCTGACTTTATCGAAAAAAACCTTGCCGACATTTGCGCATCAATTCAGGAAAGAATTATTACCATATTAATCAACAAAATATCAAAGGCAGCTCAACAAGAGCAGATTAATCAGATCGCACTCGCTGGTGGAGTATCTGCCAATAGTGGTTTACGAAATGCTTTGGAAGAATGGGGTAAGGAGCACAACGCCCAAATTTTTATACCTGCCTTCGAATACTGCACGGATAATGCGGGAATGGTCGGTATAGCTGGCTACTACAAATATCTTAGAAAAGAATTTGCTTCAGATGAACTGGTCCCTCAGCCCCGGATGAAAATTAATTAAACAGTTTCTTTTTCATTTCTGTAAACTCCTCCTCTGTTAAGACCCCCTGTTCTTTTAAGGATGCCAATTCTTTTAGTTTATCAACCATTTCAGTTGCCTTTTCCGGAGCCTCTTTTTCAGGCATTTCATGATTGATGTCTTTGGCCACCTCTTTACCCTTTTCAAATTTCTCCTTGTACATATTTTTTAGGCCTTCCACATCAAAATCCAAAATCGTTCCGCCCGTCTCAAAATGCCTTTTGAACACCTCTCCCAAAGCATAAGTTGAGGCCCCATTAAAAATGGAAACGGTAATTCCTCCAATTAAAGTTCCCAATCCCGGAACCAATTTAATTAAACTCCTGGCTCCGGCTCTTGCCAATGTGGAACTCGTCAATGCGCTAACGATAGCCTTCCCTTGGGTTTCAGAAAAAGGAACTCCATAAGCGCGACACAACTGCCGAATCATATCCAGTTGTAGTGCGCCTACGGCAAAAATATCCGCTATAGGAATAGGTACTAAAAAACTAGCCCCCATGGACCAGGCAATGTGATTTCTGATTATGGTGTCTGCGTGTTTAGCTTTGTCCGATTTGCCGGTTTCTTCTTGGTCACTCATAGCATTTTTAATTTTTTTCTTGGTGTAATCCAATACTGTTTTCTTAATATCCATTGTAATAAAGCTTGTTATCAACCATTAAAATAAATTTTATTTGATGGTCCACTTTAAATTTTCGTCAAAACTGCCAAAAGCATCGTCGTATGCTGAAGTCAGGGTACTGATGCCAGTATGAAAAGTGCCACCTCTTCCTAATTTGTAGCTATAGGTTACTTGATGGGTACCCCTTGGTAACTCATCAAAATAAAATAACATAGCATCTTTATCTCTAGTTTGAAAATAAAAAACATTCCGATCCCATCGGTACCTACTCGGTTCAAAAGGAAGCTCTGCAGCAGCGGGAAATTCATCTCGAAGAACGATGGTTTGCATAGGCGTTTCGTTTTCAATGTTTAAAACAACCTTAACCGTCTGTCCTATCTTCAATTCCATTGAATCTTCAATAGGTACCCACTCCTCTTTATTTTCATAAAAATAGGACCGTTCCAACTTTAATGGTCCTCGATGATAAGCCTCCACATCTTCAATATTTTGAGTGTACTTTTGCGTCAGCGCACCCCATGCAGGAACTGAATTTGGATTGGCAACTACCAGGTAAGTTTGTTGGTCCGTTCTTATCCACTCGTATTGAATCTTTTGAAGGGCGCGTTCCTTTGCCTCGGGAAAGGTAGTCCACAATGCGCTTATGGCTAAAGCTGTAGCTTTTGAGTTTCCCCAACCATTTAATCTTTTATGTTTTAACAGCTCTATTTGCAGTCCTTGGATCCATTCCTTTTCAACTCCTAATTCCCAGAAAAACAATAAAGCCTCACTGGTTAATTGAAGTGCCCCACCCCAAGATTCTCTTGCCCAATAAATTCCAGTATCAAAATTCCCCAGAGCAGTTTCCTTCAACGACAGCAAGATAGAATGGGCTTTTTGATTTTCCCCCACCAAGTGATAGTACCTGCCAAGCATAATCTTAAGTGCGGGAGAATAACCGGACCAATCATCAATATTTAATCCTTGGCTTTTCTTGTGTTGCCCCCATTGCGCATTGATATAAGCAGTATAAATAGTGGGCAGCTTAGATTGGTTAATATAATTAATAGCTTTTTTAACCATATCCTTAGGTAAGGAAACTGATTTCATTCTACTGCTTAAATCTAATAAATAAAAGGTGATGTAGGGATTCGATCTTCCTTTGGGAAACCAACTAAAACCACCATCGATATTTTGCGTCTCTGCTAACCATTCATCAATCACTTCAATTTTTTTAAGGTATTCCTCATTTTGCATTTGAAGTCCTAAAACAGCGGCGAATCTTTGATTGATTAGCTGAATGGTATTATTGGTAGGCTCTTCATCAAAAAAGGTGGGCAAGACTTCCCATACCCATTCCAGAGGATTATTCACATAGGTAAATTCAGGTTTAGATTTCCAATCAAAGACAATGGTGTCGGTTAAAAAAGGAGGCAAAAAAACAGGTAAATTTTCTGATAAATTGACCTCATCGGTCAAAATAGAAATGTTACTTCGAATCCGATCCTCATACAAATCAGAAGAGGCACTCATTACAAAATCTAGATGATCCCAAGTTGATTCTTTAAGATTCAATGACCAATCTACATAAGTTTCACTATGAGTCGCAACTGAAAAGTCCATTGAACTTTTATCTACTAGCGAAGAGGTGATATCCTTTTTGGAAACTGGATCTATTAAGAGTAAATTAGCTGTTCCTTCTATAACATCATCCGTCAGGTTAGCTAAGGGAACCTTCCAACTAAAGGTATCACCACGTCTCAAAAATCTTGGCACATAGGGATCTAAAAAAAATGGCTTATAGGTGGTTACCACCCTTTCCTCTACCAGGCCGTTTAAATTCTTATCTATTGCGAATATTTTTAATTTCCAATCTGATAAGGTCGTCGGTGCGTCAAATTCCAGAGAAAAAAGCCCTTTTTTGGAGGTTCTAATAATGGGTTTAAAGTACACCACTTCTTCTCCAATCCGTCTAAAGCTATTAGATTGATCCAACATTTCTCCAAGAGATTCTTCAACTGGAGCATCTTCCGGATTACCAGCTCTTTTTTCTCCAGCCATAGCGCTCACTTCCGATCTCATAACCAAGGGAGATCCCAAATTGAAATTACTAATATAATCTTCCAGAATAGGCCTATGAATAGGCGGATAGTAAATAGGTTTGACGGGACTATGCTGCCACGAAATGGTTCTGGCAGTTTGAGAAAGCCCACTACTAACATACAGCGAAGGATAATTTTGACTAATGGCAAATGGAAAAATCCAAGATTGTAAGGCGCGTTCCTCTAATGCCTTGTTGTATAAAACCGAAGCTACTTCTGCTAAAGCTGTTTTGCCCTCTGGATTGGTTAATGAAAAATCCCATTTTACTTTTTGACCCGGTATCAGCGTAGTGGTAAATTGGTCGTATTTGATGATAAGATTTTGGGAGTTTTGACGAACTTCTATGGGTTCTTGAACATGAAAAAATTTGTGGTCTTTGGTACCAATCAGATGTAATACCCCACTGCGCTCTACTAAGGTTTTAGCTATCTTAGACGAATCCATATTGGTCCAGAATTGATCAACAGTTCCATTATCTGATTCCCATAGGAAGTAAATTGGTATATCTGATGCCCATTTCACCTTAAGGGTATCTCCTTTTTGAAAACTATTATTAGAAAGATGGTACAAAAACCCTTTTTCCGGACTTCTGTATTTAAAATCCTGATCAATAAGAATTAATTCTTGTTCCAGCTTCTGAACGACACCCCCATCCTCATAAATTAGTAATTCTGCCATTAAAGGTCCAGAAATGGTATCTTTTAAAGCTACCGGTAGACTTTTGGAACCCCTCAACCAGCCAAATTCTTGAAATAAAATTCGCTCCTCTTTTTTCGACCGTATAGATAAATGGAATGAAGCCTCACTTGGTTGATTTAAAACATTAGAGAGCTGAAGTTCAATAGCAAATGGTTGATAGGCAACGACTTGGTCAGGAATTTTCATTGCTGGTTTCATACTGTAGATTCCCAACATTAAAGGCAAATGACCTTCGCACCTAGAACCAGTCAAAGTAAAAACATCAGCTTTGATTTGATAACGACCTGGTTCTTTATCCGTGGGTATGGCGACTATGAATTGCCCGTTAGCATCTGTATAGGCTTCTCCAGTCCAAATAGGTTGGTTATCTTTTCCCGAAGGGATCATTCTACTGCGATACCAAACCTCTTGCGCCATCAATGCAATATTAACTTTTGCTCCTGTTGGATTTCTTCCTGAAAAGGATTGTACTTGGCCAGACAACAATAAAGTGTCACCGGCCTTTGGACGCTCATTTAAAAAGGCCAATTTCAGTTCAATTTCGGGTAAAGCATATTCTTCAACCAAAAATGATCTACTGGACTGGTCCTCTTCAATTTTCAAACTCCAATTTCCATTCCACTCTCCTTCGGGGATTTTAAAAGATCCAATGGCCGACCCAAATTCATTGGTAATAACCTTTTGTGTAGATTGCAGTTCTCCTCTTAAGTTGTAAAGAGCCACCGTCAGGGGCACTTGAGAAAGAATCTGGGGGTGGGCAGCAAGAATGGATTGATAATGAATAATTTTATAAAACACCTCCGCTCCAGGTTGGTATATAGCCTTATCGGTAATGATATAGGACTTAGAAATAGAATCCTTAATTGGAATTGGCGCAAAACTATTGATCAAAAAATCATCGTTATATAAGGTATCACTATGGTTGATGATTCTAAAAACGGTTCGGTTGGGCAAGGAAGATGGAATGTAAATGACTCCATCTTGATTGGAGGTCAGGACGGCAGTAGGACGATTGTCGTTGAAACCGTCCATTTGATAATTTAGATTTTCAAAAAACTCAAAAACCACCTCCTTTTTAGGGGCGCCGGTACTCGCATTGGTGACTACTATTTGTTTTTGGGCCCCCTTAGAAGTTTGAAAAAAGCTCATATCAGAAACTTGAAAAAACAATAGTTTCAGTTCAGCATTTTCCCGAGCCGAAAGGGGATTGGAATGATTGGAAACTAAAAGGATATACTGTCCGTAACCGGGGTTAGGCAGGGTATCATCCGATGAAATTTTAGTTAAGGTGGGATTCCGAATAGGTAAATGAGCTAAGAGATCATTTGGGGCTTTTCTCCTGATTGCCATCCAAGAAGAAATATCTATTGGAAGAATACGATAGTACAACTGTTGGACATTTTTTGTCTCTATAGAAATGGGAAGAGGACTAGAGCTGGTGACCACTTCCGCCATTTTTACATTAAAAAATGGCTTCCTAATTTGATCGAGATTTTTTTTCGCCAAAGCTGCTTCATAGGTTCCATAATGCTCTTGAATAATCCGTTCAAAAATGGGAATAGCTTTAGCACTTTCGTTGTGGTTCCAGTAATAAGTACCGATTTTCAGAAGGATTTCGGGTCTAGGAAATTGATGATAGAGTTTCAATAGTTCCGGAAGCTCCTGACTCCCGTACTCCAACAAATTGAACAACCAAGCGGTAGTATCCAGATTTTTCTGATGAAAATGTTGAGCGGTTTGAATGTACTTTTCATTGAGCGATTGCTGATTTAGAAGAGGGTGACGATACAACTTTTCAGCTTCCTTGATAAGTACGTCCATGAGTGTAGGTTGCCTATCAGTGCCATCGGTGGTATAGGAGGTATCGATTTGCCAATAAACTTGATAATCTTTTGGATGAAAGCTATTTTCCTTGAGAATGGGGGTATAATCAGCGGTGGACAGTTCAAACAATTGAAGATTAGACAGGGTATAATCAATTAATAATTTAGCCCTCTCTACAGGCTCGGCAGTTCCAGAACCATTCTCTAATTCAACATTTAAGATAGCTTTGGCTAAAGGAAAAGCTATAATCTCTTTGATCGGGAAAGGAGCATTCTCATATTTTTCATTGAGGTAATTCAAATATTCCTGTTGAGGATTGGGCAGGTATTGCTGGAACAACGCAATTCTATATAAATGGGCCCTAATCAGATGTGGATAATCTTTAGCAGATTCAGTCACTTTAACAATAGAATCTAACAATTGTAAGGCAGATTGGGGGCGGCCAGATTGCTCCAACTTTACAAGATCTTTCCATACCTCGGTTATAGGTTTTTGAGCATCAACTGAAAGAGTGGACAGCACTGCGAGAAGAAGAATTAATATTCTGATCATGAAAGCGTGTTTTATAGATAATGCCTTTGGAGCTGGTTTGATTATAAATGAAATGTTAAACTATAGGAATCTATGGTAATTAACATGAGGGTCAAGGGGCTGGTTGTTCACGATATGATTAATAAGTTGTTGGGACCAATAGGGAGCTAGTGAAGCACCTTTAGTGCCCATTCCGTTAAAGAGGTGAATTCTTGGGAAATCAGGATGTGTCCCCATTGCAGGTCTGCGGTCTTTTACCGTAGCCCTCAACCCTGACCAATGATTGGTGACGGTAAATTCTGGCAAGAATACCTTATGAAGTTTACCCAGCAACTGATTTCTTCCTTCAGAGGTAGGTTCAGGGGTATTAAAATTATTTTCCGTAGTGGAACCAATCCAATAGGTCTGCGATTGAATAGGAACAAAAAATAATGATTGTTTGACGATACACTCCATCGTTTCCTTCGGTAATGGGGTATGAATAATTAGGACTTGGCCTTTATTAGGGCGGATGAGGTCGGGAGGAAAAAAAGGGTTGTATTGAATTCCTGCGCCTTCGGCAAAAATAAGATGTTGACATTTATAGTTTTGGTAGGTAATGCAATCGGTGTGCATTCGGACCTGGTCGTATTGAAATTTATGAGAAGTGAATTTATGTTGATGTCTTAGGTAGGTTTGGAATTGGTTGATCAATAGAGCCGTATCTACTCGAGCAGACTGAAGGACCTGCCCATAACCTATAGGCGGTTGGAGGAATGATGGAATATTACCAATAATTGGATTTTCTGCCATAAAAGGTTGGTAGGAAGATTCGGATAGCCGTCCTTCCCAATCGGAAAATTCCCCCTGAGTGGCTAAAGTTCGCAATACAGGAATTGGGGTGAGGAGAGGGATTTTGAGCAGTACTTCCATAGCTTGGTAGGAAGTAATCGCCTGGGGAAGGAGAGTTTCAATCATCCAGGATTTGACAAATTTACGGCCAGTAATGGGGTTGATAATACCGGCAGCAACGGAGGAGGCGTTAGGTGCTTGGGCAGGTTGATCAAAGACGTGAAAGGAAAACTGGTTTTGCAGAAGATGAAAAGCCAGATTGGTTCCTGCAATCCCTTGTCCCACGATTAAAAAATCGACCTCGATCATGTTTGGTTATTTAAGTAGTAAATATAAATTATTTAACTTTGAGGAATGGCCCCATAGTTCAAGGGATAGAATGGAAGTTTCCTAAACTTTAGATACAGGTTCGAGTCCTGTTGGGGCTAC
>CAYPID010000010.1:0-60659 GCA_964410725.1 uncultured Saprospiraceae bacterium | reverse complement strand
AGGGAGGTTCATTAAATCAACAATTTGCTCTTCCTCTATAGTATAGTAATCAGTCTTGCAATTGTCTATAAATGCCTGGCTCAAACCAATTTTTCGGATGAACCAATGCCCAACATTATGCTGATGCTCCGGTAGCATATAAGCTAATTTGGGTACTTCTATGCCAAAGGTATAATGGGCCTCAAAAGCGGCTCCTCCTAAAGGGAAATCGATAGCCAATCCACTGGGGATGTCAACTGCAATCCGGGATACTACCTCTTGATTATTCAAAAATTTTATCCAATCCAAGTAGTTGCCTTCCAATGGCCTATTGATTCCAGTGCCCAGCAAAGCGTCAATGATAATTGAACCTCTTAAGTTCCATTTTAATTCCTGAGGCTCGACTACCGTAACATGGGAAATGCCAATAATAGAGGTCATTTTATTAAATTGATACAATGCCTCCGGACTGTATTTTTTGCTAGCTACTCTGATAACCTTAGTCTGGTACCCCATATCAAATAATAATCTGGAAATTACCAGGCCATCGCCACCATTATTCCCTGGACCACAGATAATGAAAACCGGATAATCCCTTTCGGGAAAAGCTTCCCTAAACCATCCCGAAAATGCAACTCCGGCTTGTTCCATCAATTGAAGACCTGGGATACCTTCTCTATTAATGGTATAGGTATCCAAATCCTTAATTTGTCGATGGTTTAAAATTTTCAATCCTAGAGAGGTTTAGTGTAAAATAAAGTAACAAGTCATCAATAATAAAATGCCTATTCCACCTTGAATTAAAGTGGAAAGGGTATGGGTTTTGTAAGCAGTTTTAAGATCCATTTGTCCCAATTGGCTGACAATCCAAAAGTAGCTGTCATTAGCATGGGAAACCGTCATGGCGCCCATCCCGGTAGCAAGAATGACCCAAATTTTATCTGATTCACTGCTGATTCCGAAAGTGGTAAACATTGGAAAAACGATTGAAGCAGTGGTGATCATAGCAACGGTAGATGACCCTTGGGCCGTTTTAAGTCCAGCGGCTATAGCAAAGGGAATTAATAAAAATAGAGTAGGGGCCACTTCAATAGATTGAAACAAATCCGCAAAGGGTACCATTTTTAATACTCCACCTAAAGCTCCTCCCATAGCGGTAATAAACAAAATAGGAGCTGCTTGATGTATTCCTTGCTGTAAAGCATCTTTAGGCGCATTCTTGATAAATAGGGCCGCTAGTGCACCTGCCAATAATGCGATAGTGGGATGGGCCATGAAAGAAAGCCAGTCTTTCGTTCCCCAAAAAAAAGGTCCTACGGTACCCAAAGCCATTAAAATTACTGGAATCAATATGGGTAAAACAGAAGAAAAAATATGAGGTACATCTTCAGGTATTTCTAAAGCTTGATTTTGAGGTAAATGGATAGAGGTTTCGTCTGGGTCTATTGAATTGGCTAAATATGAAGAAAATACCCACCCAATTAAGGACAAGATCAAGGCAAAAAAAACACCATAAAGGAAAAGAAAAAAAATATTATCCATTTCAAAGGCAGCTGCAACTGCAAGAGGACCTGGGGTAGGAGGGACCAATACATGAGTAGCATATAAACCAGTAGCTAAAGCTATCGAGAAAGCAGTTAATGATTTACCCGTCGTAACGGCCAACTTTTTGTTTAATGAGGACAAAACCACAAATGCAGCATCACAAAAAACAGGAATGGCCACCAAAAAGCCCAAAAGGTTCACCACGAGTAAAGGGTATTTGGCAGAAAATTGTTGAATCAGAAAGCGCGCAATGGAAAGGGTAGCGCCTGATTTTTCTAAAATTATACCAATAATGGATCCAAATAATATAAGCAAACCGATTTGTGAAAAGGTATTACCAAAACCTTGAGCGACGAGTTTGGGGATTTCTGCAACCGGTGTATCTATCGCCCAAGCCATAAATAAAACCGAAATCAACAAGACCCAAAAGGCATGCCACTTCAACCAAGAAGTGCCGATGACAATCCAAAGAATAGCTATTGCCAAACCAATGAAGTCCGATATCATGATTTTATTGATTTTCGATACAATCTCATGATGTTTACCGTGGTCTGGTGCAACAATTTTTGAGCTTCCTCCATGGCTGTAGGCAAACTCATGGGTTGATTGACAATAGAAAATACGGATGTAATTCCATTTTCGTACAACTCATTGAGATTTCCTTGATAGCCCCCGGCTATGCAGATTACTGGAATATTTCTTTTTTTACCTATACCCCCTAACTGATAAATGAGTTTGCCAAACTTACTTTGTCCATCTATTTTTCCTTCTCCTGTAATAATAAGGGAGCATTCATTTAATTTTTTTTCCATTCCAGTTAATTGATACAGAATTTCAAAGCCCGACTGAATATTGGCTTGAAATAAACCCGCCATTCCTGCAGCAGTTCCACCTGCAGCACCACCTCCAGGTAAGACCCCAACATCAATTCCATTATGAGAAGAGATAACTTGGGCCCAATGTTGCATTCCCTTTTCCAATAGTACCAAATCCCTGGAATCAGCTCCTTTTTGAGATCCGTACATCAGTGTAGCCCCTTTTTTACCGAGAAGTGGATTCACCACATCAGCCGCCAAGATTAGATCTATATCTGCTAGTCTTGCAGCCCAATCTTCATTTTGTAATTGTGCGATTTTGATTAAGTTTTTACCGATAGGGTCTAATTTTTTACCCTTTTTATTCAGGACTTTCCCACCTAAGGCAGCATAAATTCCTAGACCTCCATCATTGGTAGCACTTCCACCTACACCCAAGAATATTTTGGTACATCCCTTTTCGAGCGCATCTTTAATCATTATACCCACCCCATAAGTGGAGGTGTACAGTGGATTTCGATGCCGCTTTTTCAGCAATGACAATCCTGCCGCTGCGGAAAGTTCTATCCAAGCGGTAGGTTCCTTTTGAAATTGGAAATAAGAAGCTTGTATGGGTCTGTGTAGAGGATCAAATGTATTTACATTTACTATGGTACCCTTGAGGTGTTGTTGTAAGACCGTTATTGCACCTTCGCCACCATCTGAAAATGGAAATTTGGAGGTCTCCATTTTCGGTATGACCTCCAAAATTCCCCTTTCTATAATATCTGCTACTTGCGCAGCTGATAAGCTTTCTTTAAAAGAATCTGGTGCAATTAGAATACTCATTCTGCACCTATTCTTATTTTTCCACCACCTTTTCTAACCTATTGGCTAAATCTTCCAAATGAGCCTTAGATAGGGTATCAGACTGCTTTTTGGCTGCTTTTTCCAAATCTTTTTGAAGCCCCTTTAGTGTAAATAAAGTTAAGGACTGAATATCTGTGGTAGAAGAAACATTTCCTGATACCTGATTCAACATCGCATCTACAAAAACTTTTTGTAGATTTCTCCTGAAAGGATCAATACTTGAACCTGAATATACTTCAGCAAAGACGCCGGCTTTTAGTTCTTCGTACAAATCCGTTAGGCCGTATCCGTTGGGATTTAGGGTATGGCTTTCGATAAGACGTTTCTGTCTGCTTTCGCTTAATGCATTTCTAAGGGCGTAAGATTGTACTCCTTTGATTCGATCTAATAAGCCACTTTCTTGAATTTTATTCAGTATATCTTGTTTGATTAACCAAGTAGGGGTTTTGAAGACTTGATTGTTGAGAAAAGCCACCGCTCTTTGTTGTTTTTCTTTTGGAACAGCAGTGTAAACAGCTCCTTCTTGCCCAAATGTTTTGTCGTATTCATATACGCCTCCAATATTACTAGATACATGGCCTACATATCGGGTTAATTGTCCGATTACCTGTCCATATAATTCTTGTAAATCTTCGTAATCTTGGCCATCCTCTTCATCCTCTATCCAACTTTGAAGATTATTGACAATTCTTTTGAGGTTGGCAATTCCTAACTCACTGGCATAAATAGCATCGTCTCCGATATCTTCTGTCTGAGAAGAAGGATCAGTGCTGCTGTATTGCCCAAAGCGGTAAATGGGATCATCTGCCTTGTTTTCAATCCAATCATTTAACACCTTTTCTTCTGTATCAGTATCTAAATTTCCATTAGGGAGTCTGTATCCCCATTCAATAGACCATTTGTCATAAGGTCCCACTAAAGGAAATAAGCCGGCACCTTCATCTTCTGGTTGAGCGACATAATTGAATCTAGCGTAGTCCATAATAGATGGAGCGACACCCATTCTCTGGACAAATCCAGGAGCTCTTAATGAATCTACGGGATAGGCCGGACTTGAACCCATATTGTGAGGAAGACCTAGCGTGTGACCTACTTCATGAGCAGCAACAAATCGAATCAAAGTTCCCATTAGCTCATCTTCAAACTTGACCTTTCTTGCATCTGGGTTAACTGCGGCAGTTTGCACAAAAAACCAATTGCGCAATAAATTCATGACGTTGTGATACCACAAAATATCGCTTTCGAGTATTTCACCTGTTCTGGGATCGTGGACATGTGGTCCTTGTGCATTTTGGATTTCAGTGGAAATATATCTGATTACAGAATATCGAACATCTTCTGGACTCCAATCAGGGTCTTCTTCCTTAGATGGTGGATCTTTAGCAATAATTGCATTTTTAAATCCTGCAGCTTCGAAAGCTACTTGCCAATCTTCTACACCTTGCTTGATGAATGGCCTCCATTTTTCAGGTGTTCCTGGATCCAAATAATATACAATCGGCTTAATAGGTTCAACCAATTCCCCCCTAGCATAAGCCTCGGGATCTTTTGGTTCCAATCTCCATTTGGTTATGTAGGTTCTGGTCCCTGCCTTTTGCTCATTTAAACTGTAATCTACTTGGTTCACAGAGAAATAGCCTACTCTTGAATCAAATAATCTTGGTTGCATGGGTTCCTCGGGCAATAAGATGAAGCTTTGGTTCATCTCAAGCGACAAACTTTGAGTAAGGCCATTATCAGGAAGGTCAGTTCCATTATAGGTCAAAATATGTCTAACCTCTACATTGTTGGGGAATGCTTTCATATAATTAATGAAAGTTCTCTTAGAATCTAAACTCCTGATTCCGAAACTTTTTCTTTGATAATCCATCAATGCCCCTATCATAGGAACATCAGAGGTGAATAAATTGGTTACATCAAAAACGACTGTTGAGGAATCCTCAGCAATAGTTTTAATGTCAAAGGTCATGATAATGGGTTCGAAATTATTATTTTTAACGGACTGATATATCGCTTCCTCTGGATTTGCAACGCTGGTATAGGATACTGATCTCAGTAATATTTTATCTTCATGGCGTTGCCATCTGATGACTTGTTGAGGCCTTGACTTCATACCCGCTCCACCAAAGCTTAAATTTTTTACATATCCTGCAATTCTGCTAACTACAAGGATTTCCTTTTCTAATAATTCATTATCTAATTCGAAATAATATTTGTCATCTACTTTATGCACTCCAAAAAGGCCTTCCTGAGATACCGCCTCTTCAGTAATGATTTCAGCATAATCCTTGAACTTGCTTTTTTTCTTTTGCTCCGTGCTGGTGGTATCGGATTCAGATTTTACTTCGTCTTGTGCATGACCTACAATCCATACCAATGAGAATAGGAGATACAGAGATAGTTTTTTTAACATTTTGAACTTTTTTGGTTTGGTCAATCCCCTATGCCTTACCCTCACCAGGCAATTCCAAAGGGCTTTTTAATTTTTCTTTATTGGCGGTTTTCATCGCTTCACCCATTTGCATAGAGGCGGTAAATGAAGCCACCATTTCAGACAACATCTGACTTCCCGAAGCAGGTGAATTAGGTAACAATACCAAATTACTATTGGCATTTTCACCCATGGATTGCAGCGTATCATAGTGCTGAGTAACCACTATAAGTGCCGATGCTTCCTGTGAATTAATCCCTACGTTGTTAAGAATATCTACAGATTCTTCTAATCCTTTAGCTATTTCTCTTCTTTGGTCTGCGATACCCTGTCCTTGTAAGCGCTTACTTTCGGCTTCTGCTTTAGCTTTTGCTACGATACGCACTCTTTCTGCTTCACCTTCAAATTCTGCGGCAATTTTCTTTCTTTCTGAAGCATTAATATGGTTCATGGCATTCTTAACTTGTTGATCTGGATCAATATCAGTTACCAAAGCTTTGATAATTCCATATCCATAAGTATTCATGGCATCTTCCAATTCTCTTTTAGTAGCTACCGCGATGTCATCCTTTCTTTCAAATACATCGTCTAACTTCATTTTGGGAACTTCAGCTCTTACGGTATCGAATACATAAGAAGTTATTTGTTCGGTGGAACTGTCCAGTTTGTAGAAGGCATCGTATACGGCATCCTCCAAAATTTGATATTGTACAGATACTTTCAACTTAACAAATACGTTATCTTTTGTTTTGGTTTCCACCATAACATCCAATTGCTGGACCTTTAGGCTCAATTTACCAGCAATTTTATCAATAAATGGAATTTTAAACTGGAGACCTGGATGTTTGATACTATGAAACCTTCCTAATCGCTCCACAATGGCATTGGTTTGTTGTTTGACAGTAAAAATACCAGAGGCTAAAATATAGAGTGCTAATAAAAGAGGAATAATGGTTGCAATGGCCATGGTGTATGGTTTTAATTCGTTATAAATTTTTGACTTCTCCTACTAGATTGTTGAGAGAGTCTTTGGCATCGCCAAATAACATTTTTGCTTTATCGTGAAAGAATAGTGGATTTTGAATGCCAGCGTAACCTGGGCTCATACTTCTTTTTAATACGACTACATGTCCAGCTTCCCACACTTTTAATACGGGCATGCCATAAATCGAACTGGATGGATCGTCTTCTGCTGAAGGGTTGACCACATCATTGGCTCCTACTATGACTACAATATCAGTAGAGGGTAATGCGCTGTTGGCGTCTTCCAAATCCAACAACTTAGGGTAGGGGACATCGGCTTCGGCCAATAGAACATTCATGTGTCCTGGCATTCTTCCAGCTACTGGGTGAATGGCATATTTGACATCAACTCCGTTACTCGATAGTAAATCGTCTAATTCTTTAGCTACTTTTTGCGCTTGCGCTACAGCCAAACCGTACCCCGGCACAATCATTACAGAATTAGAATAATACAATTGAATCGCCAAGTCATTAAGTGTAATTTCTTTTGCTACTCCGTCTTGTCCGGCACCAGAACCACCTCCACTTGCACTAAAGCCACCAATGAGGACATTGACCAAAGATCTGTTCATGGCCTCGCACATTAAAACAGTGAGGATGGTGCCAGATGCACCCACCAAAATACCCCCAACAATCATAATATTATTACCGTAAATCAATCCAGCTGCTGCGGCACTGAGTCCTGAAAAGGAGTTGAGCAATGAAATAACCACTGGCATATCTGCCCCTCCAATAGGAGCGACAAATGTAATTCCGTAAACCAATGAAATGGCTAAAAGAACCAATACCCAAGTCATACCATCCGTATCTTGCTGCATAAATGCATAAATGGAACTGGCAATAATTCCCGCCATTAAAATGAAATTGAAAATCTGGGGCTGAGGTATCCTGATGGTGGAATCTTTAATAAATCCCTCTAGTTTGCCAAAAGCCAAAAGGCTTCCTGTGAAAGCAACCCCTCCGATGACCAATGCCAGTACCGCAATAAAAAAGGAGCCTCCTCCCATACTTGCCAGCGCATTATTTAATTCTGCAACACCTAATACTACCGCACAAGCTCCCCCCAAACCGTTGAAAATAGAGACCATCTGCGGCATGGCAGTCATTTGGACTTTTTTGGAGGCTATCCATCCAATGCCTCCTCCTACAACCAGGCCACCAAAGATCCAAGCAAAATTATTAGGAGCCACTGCCTCATTATCTGCATTGACATTTACAAAGAAAGTCGCTCCTATTCCTATAGCCATTCCTATTGCAGCTAAAATATTTCCTTTTCGGGCAGAATCAGGTGAACTGAGTAGTCTCAGGCCCCAAACAAATGCAATAGCTCCCACCAGATAAGCCAAATCAATTATACTTTCCAATAACATGGGATTATTTTTTTACTTTTTTCTTAAACATTTCTAACATTCGATCAGTAACCGCGAATCCTCCTACTACATTTACCATACCCAAAACCACCCCTACAAGTCCTAAGGATAAGGTCAAATAGTCATCCGGCTGAGCCTGTCGAATGAGGATAATGGCCCCGATGATTACCACTCCGCTGATGGCATTAGCACCAGACATTAAAGGCGTGTGCAATACTGTAGGTACCTTGGAAATAACCTCGAAACCTAAAATAATGGTGAAAATCAAGAGATAAATCATCAATAGATTTTCACTAAAAAAGGAAATAATTGAATCCATTTAATTTATGTTTTAAGATCGTTCTGCAGTGAAAAATGCTCCTCCGATGATTTCATCGGTCAAATCCAGATTCATAGCTCCATCTTTAATCCAATACTTCAAAAAATTGATCAGGTTATTAGAATACAACTTACTGGCATCTTCCGCCATTAAAGCAGGCAAATTAGAATCTCCAAGAATGGTAACGCCTTGGTGTTGAATGGTTTTTCCATCTTGTGTTAAAGCACAATTGCCACCAGTGGAAGCAGCGAGATCGACTACCACGGAACCGGGCATCATCTGTTCAACAGTTTCAGCATCAATCAGAACCGGAGCTTTTCTTCCCCTAACTTGAGCAGTAGTAATGATTACGTCTGATTTGATGGCTCTGGCCTGTACCTCCGCGCGTTGCCTTTTCAAAAATTCTTCTGATTGTTCTACAGCGTATCCTCCTGCTGCCGTGTCGTCAGCTGCACCTTCTACCTCAACAAATTTGGCACCCAAACTTTGGACCTCTTCCTTAGCGGCCTTTCGCGTATCAAAGGCTTCTACTTGTGCACCTAATCTCTTGGCAGTAGCTATTGCTTGAAGCCCCGCTACACCTGCTCCTAAAACCAATACCTTTGCAGGCTTCAGACTTCCCGCAGCTGTAATCATCATAGGAAAATACCTCGGCAATAATCTAGCCGCTTCTAGGACAGCTTTATACCCAGCTATGGAAGCCATAGAGGATAAAACATCCATGCTTTGCGCTAAAGTAGTCCTCGGAATCATATCCAGACTCATTCCCCTAATCCCCAATGATTGAAGTTTAGCCGTTATTTCTTGATCCATAAACGGTTGATACTGACCAATGACCACCGTGTCTTTCTTCAAACTTTTTAATTCTGAATCACTTAACGGATGGATACTGACCACTATATCGGATTCTGCTAATACTTGTGCTCTGTCAACTACCTGACCATGTGCCGCGTAAAGTTCATCGCCAAACATGGCAGCAGCGCCTAGGCCTTTTTCTAATAAAAATTCTAAGCCTGTGGCTTCTAACTTTTTGATTCCTTCTGGTACTAAAGCTACTCGGGTATCATTTATTTCTTTAAGGACTCCTAATTTCATTTTATATAATTAAATGCGCGCATAATATAGTAAAATCATTGCCTTAGCTTATTGATTTTTTAATTTATCTGAAAATATTTTGTCGATTTTTTTGAGTTTGGGGGTAATGACAAAAGTACAGTAAGGATTTCTGGCTCCAACTTTATCGTAGTAGTCTTGGTGATAATCTTCAGCTTCGTAGAAAGCTTCAAAGGGTTCCAGTTGAGTGACAATCTCGGAATCCCAAATAGAAGGAGCTACTTCGTTTATGGATGATTCTGCTTTGGAACGCTGTTCTTCCGAATGATAAAATATAACAGATCGGTACTGAGGTCCCACATCATTTCCCTGTCGATTCAGCGTAGTAGGGTCGTGAGCTACCCAAAAAATTTCTAAAATTTCTGAATAATCCACCACATTGGGATCAAAGGTAATTTGAATGACTTCAGCATGCTGAGTTCGACCACTGGCTACTTTTTCGTAAACTGCATCAGCTTTGCTACCACCAGAATAACCCGAAACTACCTCTTTGACTCCCTCTATTTTTTCATAGACGGCTTCTGTACACCAAAAACATCCTCCCCCTAATGTGGCTACTTCATATTCCTTTTTCATAGGTAATAAACTGGTTAACTGAAAAAATAAAACAATTAATGTATTCATAACATGTCTTTTAATTCACTAAAAATGAGGTTTTAGAATTTATGATTTCAGGCAGTTCTCCAACTCCAATTGCCTTCAAAAAATGATTCATACCTCTAATTTTGGTTTCGTCTAAGGAATAACTAATATTCTTTTTTAAATAAGTACTGATGTCAAAAGGACTATTCCATTGGGGGGGAATGAGATACACTAAGGAATCAATGTGATCAATACCCAACTGTAAAGCCTGGTTAAAAATACTGAGAAGTTCCCTGTCTATGTCCGTATAGGTCATCCAAACAGCAAATACAAAGGGCAATCCTGTATGTGCTTGCCAAATTTCTCCTAAATCATAGCAGTAGGGGAATTGCTCCATTAAATCTATGGTGCGATCACCAATCACCAAACCAGCAGTGGTATGGTTTATTTGGTTTTCAAATCCCGGGGTTCCTTTTTCCCATTCTACTTCTTTTTGCCAGTAATTAACCATCAGAAGTTGAATCAGAGCCACTGAGGTCTTGGACTGATAATCCAGCACAACCTTTTCGATTTCACCAATAGGGACATGAGAAAATAAACAGACCGTTTTTACCGCCCCCTCAGTTCCAATACAGTAATTGGATATAATTTTCCCGCCCGGCATTTCCTTTGCCAGCGCTATAGGCACCAATGCAATATCTGCTTCCCCATTCTTAAGATTTTCAGCACAGGCAGCTGGATGTGCCAATTCAATTTCAAATCTCGACTGATAAGCAGCATCCACCAATCCGTAAAGAAAGGGTTTGGTATTCAAATAGCTTACTGCAGAAATCCTTAGTTTGCTCAAAGTGCTATATTTTGACGGTTAAATTTTCTAAATGCGAAATATCATTTTCTAGATGAAAAACAAATTGATCATGTTGGTATAGGCCTTTGAATAGTCCAGTATTATGGTGGTCCACCTGCTCCATCTGGTTGAGTTCAAAAGTTTTAAGCAAACAAATCAATGCCCGAATAGTGCGCCCATGAGAGCATATAAGAACTTTTTTGGCTTCTGTTTTTTTTAAATAATTTACGAATCTTCCCACTCTATTTCCTAATTCTGTGGCACTTTCCCCTCCTTCAAATCTCGCCTCGTAATCTCCGGTTTTCCATTTCCCAATAACCTTTTGGTAAGATGCTCTAACCAAATCATTGTAAGATTGTCCCTCGTGGACCCCCCAACTAATTTCGTTGATATCTGAAGTAGAGTAATGTTCAATCCCCAAGTCCAAAAAGGGCTTTAGCGTTTGGTGAGTTCTTCTTAAATCACTCGTTACAATTAGATCAAAGGAAACCTGATTATACTGTTGGTGAAAAGCATGTGCCTGAGCCCAACCAGTATCATTCAAAGATGAATCTATGCCACCCCCTTGGATTATGCCTCTTTTATTAAAGTCAGTTTGTCCATGTCTGATTAAATAAAACTCTTTTTCCATTTCCATTAATTGTTGATGACCGGAAGAGATAAATACCCTTTGTATAAATGATCATCTTCGAATTGGTGGTCTTTATAATTTTTGATTATACCGTAGAGTGTGTCTCTTTCAATGGGTTCTCTTCCAACTGCTCGAATCATTTTGACTAAATCCTCGGTACTCATAGCTGGGTTTTGTTCTTCTGATCCAGCCATGGAATAAATTTTGGTAGTATCGTCAATAGTTCCATCTATATCGTTGACCCCATAGGCTAAAGATAATTGAGCTATTTGTCGCCCAATCATTGGCCAATAAGATTTGAGATGATCAAAATTGTCCAGATAAATTCTTGAAATGGCATAATTTCTTAAATCTTCTAGAACCGTTGATTCTGAAAGGTGTGAAAGCTGGTTGTCTTTATTTCTAAACTTTAAAGGAATAAAAGTCTGAAAACCTCCCGTTCGGTCTTGTAATGTGCGTAATGCATCCAAATGGTGCACCCTATGCTGGAATTTTTCAATATGACCATATAACATAGTAGCATTAGATCTCGCCCCTAATTCATGCCAGATTTCGTGGATGCGTAACCATTCTTCCCCAGTACATTTTCCACCTGCAATTTGGTCTCTGATCTCAGGGTGGAATATTTCAGCTCCACCTCCTGGCATAGAATCCAAACCAGCTTCTTTCATTCTCGCCATGCCTTCTTCATAGCTGATTTTGGCTTTTTTGAAAATATAGTGATACTCTACAGGAGTCAATGCTTTGATATGTAAATCAGGACGATGATCCTTGATGGCCCGAAATAAGTTTTCATAAAAAGCTAGGTCGTATTGTGGAAGAACCCCCCCTACAATATGAACTTCAGTAACTGGCTGATTATCGTATTTTTTTACGATCTCAAGAATATCCTCCAAACTGTATTCCCAACCTTCAGACCTTTTTTTGATGAGTCTGGAATAAGAGCAAAAAGTGCATGTATACAAGCAAACGTTGGTAGGCTCAATATGGAAATTTCGATTAAAATAGGTCTTGTTACCGTGCTTTTGTTCCCTGATATGGTTAGCCAGACTGCCTACAAATCCCAGATTGGAGTGCTGGTACATATACAAGGCGTCTTCGTTGGAAATTCTTTTCCCACTTAGAACATTTTCCGCAATTTTATTTTCCTGCAAACTAGCCTTTTGCTTAAAAATGGTTGATGATTCCATATTGATCCTTTTTGGATTATTTTTGACTTACATTCGTTATCCTTTTCAACAGTTTTAATCCAGTTCGGTTGGCTACTCCAAAAGTAAAAAATAAAATAAAGGTTTCTGTTCTCATCCCTGTTTTCAATCAATCTGTCCATAGCTTAGTTCAAGATATAATATTCCAATGCGAAAGCATTCAGGAAGATTGGGAAATCATCCTATTAGAAGATGGATCCGATCCTGTTAACGCTCATTCAAATTCTTTTTTGGCCAATCATCCCAGAGTATCTTGGGTAGAAAGAAAAGTAAACAAAGGAAGAGCCACAACGCGCAATGAATTGGCTCAAATGGCCACTGGAAATTATCTGCTGTTTTTAGATGCGGATAGTCAAATCATCGACCCCCTATTCATTAAAAATTATATCAGACATCTTCCTAGCTACAGTGTAATCTGTGGAGGTAGGATTTACTCCAGTCAACCCCCATCTGAAATTGAACTTCTGCTTCACTGGAATTACGGAATCCAGCGAGAATCGAAATCTGTAGAATTCATGTCCAATAATTTTATGATACCTCACGCTGTAATGATGGCTCATCCCTTTGATTCGACCATTCAACATTATGGTCATGAAGACACCCTATTTGGACAAATGCTCCATTGGAAAGGTTGGGAATTCACACACATTGATAACCCTGTTCTTCATTTCGAACTTCAAACCGCTGACGAATTCCTTCAAAAATCTAAACAAGCAGTACAAAATCTATGGTTGATTAAAAATAAATACCCTGAATTCAATCATCCCATCATTAATATTTCCCAAAAGACCCTCCAATTGGGATTATCCAACTTGATAAGAGGAATTATTAAAACGCTAGAGGGCAAAATCAGAAAAAATTTAACCCAATCCAGTTCACCCCAACTTTTAGGTTTAGATTTACTCAAATGGAAGTGGTCTTTGGAACACCTAGCTTCTTCAACTCCTCTATGAGTCGGTCGGTTTCTAAACCCCAATGATATTTTTTCGCTGCAATCAAATTGTTTCTCGACAAATTTTCATATTGTTTTTCATCATTCATGATACTATTTACCTTTTCTACTATGGAAGAAACAGATAAATGATCGATTAGCGCCAAACAATCGAATTTTTGATGAATGATTTGATATTCTGGAAGCTTAAGGTGTAAAGCTGGAAGGCCATAATGCATGTAGTCAAAGGTTTTATTGGCCAGAGAATAATAATAACTTTTGCTTGCTGGATTGAGTAAGTTACAGCCTAAATGACCAGAAATTAAAAATTCTTCAATTTTTGGACCAATTAAAAAATCCTTGAATATCACCCGGTTATGTACTTCTTTTTTGTGAGCCAGATCCTTTAAATTGCTTTCAAGCGGTCCTGATCCTGCTAACCATAATTCGCAATTTTCAAGTAGAGTCAGAGCAGAAATTAGTTCCTCTAAACCCCGACCGGGGTTAAACATGCCCAGGTAAATCAACCTAAAGGGAATGGTTAATTTTTTATCCGCTATCTGAGTTTCTGGAAGAACTCTAGTATTTCGAACTACTATAAAATTTACTTGATACTGGTTTTTCAACTCCTCAGCTAATGCATCACCAACTGTTATAGCTAAGTCGACTTGAGGGATTCCCCATTTGCCAATCCGCCGCCAGATCCATTGAATAACGGATCTCCCGATTAATTCAGGAACCTCCTCGAAATACTCATGGGCATCAAAAATTAACTTTCCGCCAAATAATTTTTTGTAGAGAACCCCAGCGCACAAAGTATCTAAATCCACTGAATAGACAACTTTAGGACGACTTCTTATAAGTTGGACAAGTAGCCGGAGGTTGAATTCTAAATAAAAAAACGGACCCTTTTGAAATAAACAAAATAGTCTTAGCTGTTTGAAAGGGGCCTCGACTAAAGCATGACTTCCTTTTTTTTTCCTGCCTATTAAAGTAAATGACCAACCATTTTCAGACAAAATCTCACCAATCCGCCGCATTCGACGATCCTGATTCAAATCATTGGTGACGGTGCAATATACCATTGGAAAAAGTCAGTTTTTCATTTTCAATTAATCGTTGAACGGCCTTATTTACTTTTTTTTCTGATTCCTTCGGAAAAAATTGAAGGATCTTGTCGATCGATAATTCATTCCCGTGTTGCTGAATCTTTTCTAAAATAGTCATTTGTACTTCTTCTAGTGATAGCTGACCATTTTTATTTTGACAGTAATCGCAAATGCCGCAGAGCGGGGGGTCTTGTTCCCCAAAGTAATTCAACAAATAGGCGCTCCTGCAGTGATTTTCATTGGCGTATTGAATGGTTTTTTCGATTTGATGAATACTCCTTTGTTTTCTAAATTCATATCGTTTGTGGTCTATTTGGATATCGTTGGCATGGACGCGGTCTCTCAAGAGGGTGAGCTGTGGTTGGTCTTTTAACGGTTCGTATTGTATAATTTGATCTTGAACAAGCAGCTTTAATAATTTTTGTACCACCTGAATTTTAACATTTAAGAGGCGTGCAATTTGAGTTTCTTGAATTGGGGTGGGTTGACTGAATAAGCCTTGATAGCTTCTTAAAAGAGCCTTTAAAACTTGATCCATTTGAGGATACTTAAGTTGATAATCGTATAAAATTTCCCTATTCACAATTATCTGCAGTTTGGCGGGAATGAATACCGCATCGGTAATATGAATCCAACCCTCTTCCACTAGTAATTTCAAAGCCGTTAGACATTTTCTTGGGGGTAAATGGAAGGTTTTGGCAAAAG
The DNA here is from genome assembly GCA_964410725.1 of uncultured Saprospiraceae bacterium. GTDB lineage: Bacteria > Bacteroidota > Bacteroidia > Chitinophagales > Saprospiraceae > CALAZP01. The sequence goes on along the minus strand of CAYPID010000010.1, from coordinate 45,202 downwards.
TTCTGATATCAAAATCGAAGGTTTGATGTATTCCACTTCCTACAGCTAATTGATAAAAATGGGCAATAGCTTGATAGACCTGTCGGATGAAAGTTATATCTGGATATTGGTCTTCAAATTTTTTCCACAGTTTGACACCATCCTGTTGTTGGAAAAATAGGATGGCATAGGCTTTTAATCCATCTCTTCCTGCTCTTCCGGCTTCTTGATAATACGCCTCCAGATTTTCCGGTAAGGCATAGTGGACCACCACTCTGACATTGGGTTTGTCAATACCCATTCCAAATGCATTAGTGCTGATCATGACACGGGTTTGATCCGCAATCCAGGCAGCTTGTTTTTCATGTCGTTCCGCTGAGGACAGCCCAGCGTGGTAATAATCAGCAGATATCCCATTTCTTTTCATCCAATCTGCCAATTCCCTTGTTTTCCGTCGATTATTTACATATACAATTCCACTCCCAGTCATTTTTTTGAAAATCCTTATCATTTGATTTTCTTTATCTGTAGTGTGATCCACCCAATAAGCTAAATTTTTCCTTTCAAAACTCATTTGCACCACCTTCTGTCTGCGGAAGTCGAGTTTTTCCATGATGTCTGTTACTACCTTTGGAGTTGCAGTAGCGGTTAAAGCGATAACGGGAATATTTGGAAGTTGAGTTCTTAAGTTTGAAATCTGAAGGTAGGCAGGTCTAAAGTCGTATCCCCATTGAGAAATACAATGTGCTTCATCGATTGCAATGGTACTGATATTCATTTTTGCCAAGCGTGCTTCAAACAAAGGGGAGCTGATTCTTTCAGGAGACAGATATAGCAATTTAATAGACCCATAAACACAATTATCTAAAATTCGGTCAATTTGAGAAGCGGACATGCCTGAATAAACGGCCTCCGCAGCGATGCCTCTTTTTTGAAGGTTTTCCACTTGGTCTCTCATTAAGGCAATCAAGGGGGAAATTACTAATGTAGTGCCTTCTCGAATCAATGCTGGAATTTGAAAACAGATAGATTTTCCACCGCCAGTGGGCAATAAAGCTAACACATCCTGACCTTTGAGTACAGAATGAATAACTTGCCACTGTACAGACCTAAAGGACTGATAACCCCAATATTTGTTCAGAATTTCTAACGCAAGTTCTTTCAAGCTGTTCTATCTGGCACCTGCATTTACACGGAACAATATCCAAAATTAGATGATGGTGGAAATGCGGGCGTTGAGTTTGTCGTCACTTAATTTCAAGTCCTCATCAGTAATAATTTGCGCCACCAAATCTCCGATTTGACTGCACTTAAAAACAATAGTTGGACTCAATTCAGCTGTACCAATACCGTGCTCTAAAATATGTTGTACCGCGCTTCTAATGGTTTCTGCCTCCTCATTCATCCCAAATGAATCAATCATCATGGCGGCAGATAAAATAGTAGCCATTGGATTGGCCGTATCCTCCCCGGCAGCTTGTGGGAAAGAACCGTGAATAGGTTCAAATAAAGAGGTATGAGTACCAATGGAAGCCGAAGGCAATAAACCCATGCTTCCGGTAAGTACACTCGCCTCATCTGAAAGGATGTCGCCAAACATGTTTTCGGTAACGACTACGTCAAACTGTTGAGGGTATTGGATGAGTTGCATAGCAGCATTATCTACAAACATCACCTCAAGTTTAACATCTGGGTAGCTTTTTGCAATCTGATAGGTAGTTTCCCTCCAGAATCTTGAACTTTCCAAAACATTGGCCTTATCGACCAAGGTGACCTTTTTTTTGCGCAGTCGCGCAGCCTTAAATGCTAAATCTACTATACGCTCTACTTCAAATCGGTGATATACACAGTGGTCATAGGCCGTTTCTCCATCTTCACTTCTTCCTTTTTCCCCAAAATAAATTCCACCTGTGAGTTCTCTATAGATTACAAAATCAGCTCCTTTAACCCTTTCTTCTTTCAGAGGAGATAGGTGTAACAAATTCTTATAGGTAGTTACAGGTCTGATATTGGCAAACAGCTCAAGGGATTTTCTCAAGGCCAAAAGTCCTTGTTCAGGCCTAACTTTAGCAGTGGGGTCGTTATCGTATTTGGGATGACCTATGGCGCCAAACAAGACTGCATCAGCAGCCTTACAATTATCTAATGTTTCTTCCGGCAAAGGAGTGCCGTGATGATCGATAGCAACTGCACCTACATCAGAATAGTTGTAGATGAAACGGTGTCCGTATCTTTCAGCTATGGCATCGAGTGCCTTAATAGCTTGATGAGTTACTTCTGGTCCAATGCCGTCTCCTGGTAATACTGCAATTTTCTTTTCCATTAAAATCTTATCGCTTGCTGTTCAAATGCTTTTATTTCGTCGTGTTGGCTCAAAAGATAGTCAATATCATCATAACCATTAAGCAAACATTCTTTTTTGTAGGCATCAATTTCAAATGTTACCGAAATTCCTGCATCTGTGCAGGTGAAAGTTTGGTGCTCCAAGTCAACCTGGAAAGAAACTTGGGGATTTTTTTCAACGGCTTCAAAACATTGGGATAAAATCTGAGGAGAAACCTGTATGGGTAAGAGGCCGTTATTTAAGGCATTCCCTTTGAATATATCGGCAAAAAAGCTGGATACCACCGCTCTGAATCCATAATCGTACAATGCCCAGGCAGCATGTTCCCGACTAGAGCCACATCCAAAATTACTGCCTGCTATTAAAATACTTCCTGAATAGGTAGGGTTATTCAGTACAAAATCTTTTTTTAAGGATTGATCGCTATGAAACCTCCAATCTCTGAAAAGATTATCACCGAAACCATCTCTGGTCGTTGCTTTTAAAAATCTAGCTGGGATGATTTGATCGGTATCAATTTCTTCCATTGGAAGTGGCACCGCTGATGATTGTATGGTGTTAATAGGTTCCATTTACATTAGTTTAAATAAGCTCTTACATCAACAATTTTTCCTTCGATAGCGGATGCTGCTGCCATCAATGGACTGGCGAGTAAAGTCCGGGCCCCCGGCCCTTGCCTCCCTTCAAAATTTCGGTTAGAGGTTGAAATGCAATATTCACCAGCCGGAATTTTATCTTCATTCATTCCCAAACAAGCGGAACAACCTGGTTCCCTAAGTTCGAATCCCGCTTCTTTAAAAATGATGTCCAACCCTTCCTCTTTAGCTTGCTTTTCCACTTGTTTGGATCCCGGCACAATCATTACTTGCACATGCGATGCTTTTTGTTTGCCTTTAACAAATTCAGCTACCAATCTCAAATCTTCGATTCTTGAATTGGTGCAACTACCAATAAACACGTGTTGAATGGGGTGTCCAATTAATTCTTCTCCCTCTGCCAATCCCATATAGGCTAACGATTTTTGATAGGTAGTATTTCCAGAGCCTTCCTGCGCAGTGGGAATATGATCGGTAACTTTCATACCCATACCAGGGTTGGTTCCGTAAGTGATCATAGGAGCTATGTCAGCCGCATCAAATTCATAGACTTTATCGTATTGGGCATCTGAATCTGACTTTAAAGATTCCCAATAGGCAACTGCTTTTTCAAATGCTTCCCCTTGTGGAGCAAAAGGTCTTCCCTTAATATAATTATAGGTGGTTTCATCCGGGGCAATCATTCCTCCCCTGGCACCCATTTCAATACTCATATTGCAAACGGTCATTCTGCCCTCCATGGATAAGGCTCTAATTGCAGAGCCAGCATATTCCACAAAATAGCCCGTGCCTCCGCTCGCTGATAGTTTGCTGATGATATACAAGATAATATCTTTAGCCAGTACGCCCTTACCCACTTCTCCTTCTACCTTAATCAACATCTTTTTGGGCTTAGTTTGCATCAAGGATTGACTGGCAAAAACTTGCTCTACCTGACTGGTGCCAATTCCAAAAGCCACACAACCGAAAGCGCCATGGGTAGAAGTATGACTATCTCCGCAGACCATGGTTAATCCCGGTTGCGTGATACCTAATTCTGGACCTATTACGTGCACAATCCCCTGGTTGGGATGTCCCAAACCATATAGTTCAATGCCAAATTTTTGACAGTTTTCAATGAGTTTATCTACTTGAAATCGCGATAACTCCTCTCGAATCGGCAAATGTTGATTAATGGTAGGTACGTTGTGGTCCGCAGTGGCAATTGTCTGTTCAGGTCGAAAAACCCCAATACCTCTTTTTTCCAAACCAGCGAAAGCTTGTGGACTAGTCACCTCGTGAATTAAGTGCCGATCGATATATAGAATCTGAGTGGAACCACCAAGGTTTTTAACTACATGCGCGTCCCAAATTTTATCAAATAGTGTTTTTCCCATGAATTTACATTGCAACTGCTGATGAAATATTTTCTTTTTTCATGATTTCGGCCAAATCTTTGTCTTGAACCTCCTTTTTTGAATCCGCGACTTTAAGGAATTCTTGATAGACCCGGTCCAATTCCAATTTGGTTAAATTAAATCCAATATTCTTAGCTCGATAGGCCAAAGCCGCTCTACCACTTCTTGCAGTTAGAACGATCTTTGATTGATCTACACCCACTTCAATGGGATCTATAATTTCATAAGTTTCCCGCTTCTTAATCACCCCATCCTGATGAATCCCTGAGGAATGTGCAAAAGCATTGGCCCCCACAATAGCCTTATTCGGTTGAACTGGCATACCCATTTGCTCAGAAACCAACCTAGAAATCGGATTGAGTAATCGAGTTTGAATCCCATTAGTAAGGTGAAGTTCAGGATGTTGCTTCATAATCATGACCACTTCCTCCAAAGAGGTATTGCCTGCTCTTTCTCCAATACCATTAATGGTGCACTCGATCTGTCTAGCTCCATTTTGAACGCCGGCAATAGAATTAGCGGTAGCCAAACCTAAGTCGTTGTGGCAATGAGTAGAAAGAATGGCCTTTTCAATACCCTTGACGTTTTCTTTCAAAAATCGAATTTTTCTCCCGTATTCTTCTGGCAAACAATAACCAGTGGTGTCTGGAATATTGAGTACGGTTGCACCTGCTGCAATAACTGCTTCAATTACTTTAGCGAGAAACTCATTATCGGTTCTCCCCGCATCCTCTGCATAAAATTCTACGTCTTCGACAAAAGATTTGGCGTACTTGACCGCAGCAACAGCTCGCTCTATAATATCTTCTTTAGTAGTCCTTAATTTATATTGAATATGGCTGTCACTGGTCCCAATTCCAGTATGAATTCGAGGCCTCTTGGCATGTTTGACTGCTTCAGCCGCCACTTCAATGTCCTTCCTAACTGCTCTGGTCAACCCACAGACAATAGGATTTTTGACTGCTTTCGCAATGGCTTCCACAGCAGCAAAATCTCCAGGACTCGAGATGGGAAATCCTGCTTCTATCACATCTACCCCCAATTCATCGAGTTTAAGGGCAATGGCAATTTTTTGTTCCATGTCTAATTTACACCCCGGTACTTGCTCCCCGTCTCGTAAAGTTGTATCAAAAATATAGACCTTTTCGTCGCTCATAACTTATTAAGTTTCAAATCAATCAAATATATTTGTCCCGTTCACTACGGTAAAATCAAATTAGAATAGTTATACAAGATTAAGAAAACCAATTTTACCTATAAGTATTTGGTAATTAATCCTTTAGACCAAAATATGCTACAATGCCAAAGCAGAAAACCGACGACCTTATTCAGCTGATAAGGTCCTTAACGAGAGCTGAGAAAAGGCATTTTAGATTGTTTGTAAAACGCAACCAACAGTCGGAAGATATTCTCTTTTTGCAACTATTTGATTTCTTGGACAAAAATAAGGAATACAAAGAAGATTTAATACTCGCTAAACTACCGGGGATAAAAAAAAGTCAACTTTCCAATTTAAAGGCCCATCTCTACAAACAACTTTTAACGAGTCTTAGGCTACTCAACAAAAATTACGCTTCAGAAATACAGCTCAGGGAAGCCATTGACCATGCCAAAGTGCTATATGACAAAGGAGTCTATCGGCAATCTTTAGATGTATTAGACAAGGCAAAGCAAAAAGCTATGGCTGGGGAATTTTTGCCCATTGCAATGGAAATTTTGGATTTTGAAAAGCATATCGAAAGCCAATACATAACGCGCAGTATTGAGGGTAGGGCAGAAGCGCTTACTTTAGAAGCCGTCGCCGTTCATCAACGGCTCGGCAAAAGACTTCAATACTCTAATTTATCGCTTCAGCTTTATGGTCTATACCTCACCAAGGGTTACGTTAAAAGTGAAGCGGATTATATGGAGTTGAAGGTGTTTTTCGAAAGAAATGTTCCCAATATTCCTTTAGAGGAGTTGGACCTTCTCGGAAAAATGCACTACCACCAATCCTATTTGTGGTATTATCACATGGCCCAGGATTTCCCTAGGTGTTATCGGCATGCAAATAATTGGGTTCATCTCTTTAAGGAGCACGAATTACTGATTAAAAATTATCCCGCTTTATATCTAAAGGCCGTTCACAATTTGTTGAGCACTTTATTTTATTTGGGGAAAAACGAAGAGTTTCTTTTGGTTTTTGAAGATTTGAAAGCATTGAAAAAAAAGGGAAGGGTAGTGGAAACTCGCAATATAGAAGGGCTCTATTATTTATACCTCTATATACACGCCATTAACTCCCATTATATTCAGGGTACTTTTACCGAAGGGATACAATTGATTCCCGAATTGGAGGAGATCATTAGTAGTGAGGAATTTAATTGGGATAAGCACCGAGTAATGGTTTTTTATTACCGGATTGCATGTTTGTTATTCGGAAGTGGAGATTATGGGCAGACTATTGTGTACTTAAATAAGATCATTAATTCCAAGAATCCGGATTACCGTGCTGATATTCAATGTTTTGCACGAATTTTAAGTTTGATTGCTCATTTTGAGTTGGGTAATGATCAGCTTTTGGAATATCAGATAAAAAGTGTCTATCGGTTTTTATCCAAAATGGAGGAATTGGGAGCGGTTCAACGAGAAATTTTCGCGTTTTTGAGAAAGATTCCAACTATGCAGAAGAAGGGCCTCGCCTTGCAATTTGCCGCTCTTTTAGAAAAGTTGGAAACCTTGGTTCACCATCCTTATGAGAAGCGGGCGTTTTTATACTTGGATATTATTAGTTGGTTAGAAAGTAAAATCCAAAATAGATTGGTCCAAGATGTGATTCAAGAAAAATTTAATCTGAGCCGTCAAAATCAGTTTGATCGAGGTACATAATAATAAGTCCCGCGATTATAAATATAATTCGAATTACGGTTCCCAAGCCTTTTCCATTGATAGCGTCCGGCCATTGCATAATGGTTAATTGTAATCCTAACATGCTTAGGATTAAGGAGAGCATACCCAAGAGCAGCAGGATAAAACCTATTACTGTAAAAATTCCTTTTTGGACTTTCATAAAGAGTCAATAAAATGAAAAGGCCCCTTACCAGAAGGGGCCTTTAAAATTAACTGATTGAATTACATCATACCCATTCCACCGCCAGGCATTCCACCTCCCATTCCAGGAGCAGCAGCTGCACCAGCAGGTTCTGGTTTGTCGTTAATGACACATTCAGTGGTCAAAACCATTCCGGAGATAGAAGCAGCATTTTCAAGTGCAATTCTAGTCACTTTAGTCGGGTCAATTACACCAGCCTTTTTCAAGTCTTCGTACTTGTCGGTTCTAGCGTTGTACCCTAAGTCACCTTTGCTTCCCAATACTTTCTGAAGTACCACGGAACCTTCTACTCCTGCGTTATCAGAGATGGTTCTAAGCGGCGCCTCTAATGCCTTCTTTACAATCTGGATACCAATGGTTTCATCTTCATTTTCGCCCTTCATATTTTTGATGGCATTGATGCTTCTGACCAAAGCAACACCACCACCAGCAACGATACCCTCTTCTACAGCAGCTCTTGTGGCATGTAATGCGTCGTCAACGCGATCTTTCTTCTCTTTCATTTCAACTTCAGTAGCAGCACCTACATAAAGTACGGCAACACCTCCAGATAATTTAGCTAATCTTTCCTGAAGTTTTTCCTTGTCGTAATCAGAAGTGGTGGTTTCAATTTGCTGCTTAATCTGGTTGATTCTTGCAGTCAATAATTCCTGTTCACCTTTTCCGTTAACTACGGTAGTATTATCCTTATCGATAATAACTTTTTCAGCAGTTCCTAAATGTTCCATCTCTACATTCTCCAACTTGTAACCCTTTTCTTCAGAGATTACAGTACCGCCTGTCAAAATTGCGATGTCTTCTAACATTGCCTTTCTTCGGTCTCCGAAACCAGGTGCTTTAACCGCAACAATCTTTAAGTTGGCTCTCAATCGGTTGACTACCAAAACACCGAGTGCCTGGCTTTCAATGTCTTCTGCAATGATTAAAAGAGGTCTACCAGCTTGCATAACTTTTTCCAAAATTGGAACGATTTCTTGCATATTGCTGATTTTCTTATCGTGAATAAGAATCAAAGGATCCTCATACTCGGTAGTCATATTTTCGGTATCGGTAACGAAATAAGGAGATAGGTATCCTCTGTCAAATTGCATACCGATGACCTCATCCACATAAGTGTCGGTTCCTTTGGCCTCTTCAACTGTGATAACGCCATCTTTACTTACTCGCTTCATCGCATCGGCAATTAATGTACCAATTTCGTTATCGTTGTTAGCGGAAATAGCAGCTACTTGACGAATTTTCTCGAAATCGTCACCAATAACCTCTGATTGTGATTTGAGGTCTTCAATAATAACTTTTACAGCTTTATCTATTCCTCTTTTCAAATCCATTGGGTTAGCACCAGCAGTTACGTTTTTGAGTCCTGCGTTAATCATCGCTTGAGCCAAAACAGTTGCGGTGGTAGTTCCATCACCTGCAATATCTGCAGTTTTAGAAGCTACTTCCTTAACCATCTGTGCGCCCATATTTTCAACGTTGTCTTCCAATTCGATTTCCTTAGCAACAGTTACTCCATCCTTGGTTATCTGTGGCGCTCCGAAACTCTTTTGAATAACAACATTTCTACCTTTAGGTCCTAAGGTTACCTTTACAGCATTGGCTAGCGCATCAACACCTGATCTAAGCGCTTCACGTGCATCTCTGTTAAAGCTAATTTCTTTAGCCATTTTATTTGATTTTTAGTGGTTGAATTAATTAAAGAATAATGAGAATGTCGTCTTCTCTCATAATGAGATAATCCTCTCCATTATGGCTGAATTCCTGTCCGGCATATTTGCCATACAGGACATTGTCACCAGTTTGAACAGTCATAAGATTACCATCTTTTCCTGGTCCAACGGCCACAACCTCTCCCTGCATAGGCTTTTCTTTAGCCGTGTCGGGAATAATGATGCCACCCTTGGTTTTTTCATCTGCCTTTGCCGGCTTGATAACGACTCTGTCATTAATGGGCTTCATAAGTGTATTAATTTTATTGTTTAATGTAAAATTATTGCTCTGCTATTCTTTATCATATCTTGTGCCAAATCGTAAAAACTGTCAAATTAACAGAAAATGAGCCCCATACAACCCATGAATAAGATAATCGAGTGCCAAGATGGCAAAAAAAAAGCCCGAAGTATTCACTCGGGCTCTTTTTACTGTCATCATGACAGTAAGAGTTTTTTATTGGGATAACAGCTGTTCAGTTGCTCCACTGGTATCTCCTACGAGAACTGCAGTGACAATACAAAGTGCAAATAAAAGAATGGCCAATACCCAAGTTGCTTTTTCTATGAAATCAGTAGATTTGGCAGCGCCAAACATTTGATTGGCCTGATTGCCTCCAAAAGTAGAATCCACTCCACCGCCTTTGGGATTCTGAATCAACACCGCTGCAATCAACAATACGCAAATCAATGCAATTAATATAGTAAGAGAAGTAATCATTGAATTTTACTTTTAATATTTTCTATTTTGTCCGCAAAGTAACTACTTTTTTCAGGAAATTTCAAAATTAATCTTTCGTACATTTTGATTGATTTGGTATATAAACCCTGTTTTTCGAAAAGATTGGCTAAAGTTTCCGAAACAACCGCTTTGTTTTCGATGATACTTTCTTCAGCGAGGTCACTTACCGTGCGAGCAGATTGATCAATCACTTTAGTATTGGGCAAAACCGCTAATTTTTGATTGCGCTCATTCCAGCTCCTCATGGAGGAGGTAGGCATTGGAGCAGGTCGCCTTTGATTACGCCATCTAAATTCCCCCAATTGGGTTTGGAAGGCTCTAGGGTTTGGACTGTAAAGAATGGCTAGTGCAATTTGATCATCTGTTTTAAGCGTATACCACTGTCTGAAATCTGCCATATAAGGATAGCGATTTATGACTTTTTCCAAAGTAGATACCTCAACGGTTTCCAATCGTGAAGGCAGTTGCTGGACTTCCTGGTATTTTTTTTTATCCATACTTCAAAAATTCCTTGAGTTGAACCAATGCTTTTTTTCTATGACTGATTTCGTTTTTGACTTCAGACGGCAGATCGGCAAAGCTCCGTTCGTATCCCTGGGGAATAAAAATGGGATCATAACCAAAACCCCTAACACCACTTCGCTCTAAAGCTATTGTTCCGCCAACCTCTCCTTTGAATAAACGAGTTTGACCTTTATACAGCAGTGCAATAACTGCGACAAATTTTGCACTTCGATCTTCTATATCTTTCATTTGCTCCAAAACTAATGACATATTGTCATCAGAAGAAGCGTTCGGTCCGGCATATCTCGCAGTGAATATGCCAGGCCTTCCATCCAAAGCCGTAATTACCAATCCACTATCTTCAGCGAAACCATCTAATCCTGTTTGTTGGTGAAAGGCTTGTATTTTCTGCATAGCATTTTCCTCAAAACTATGACCAGTTTCAGGAAGCACTCCCTCCCATCCCAACTCTGATAAACCCTTTACAGAAATTTCAGGGTCTAAAATATTTCTCACTTCCTTTAATTTGCCCAAATTAGAAGAGGCAAAGCATAATTCGATAGGATTAAACATTAAAATGGTTTTTAAGAACTTGCCAGAGATGCCCAGATTTAACCCTCGTTTTGGAATTGATTTCTTGATAATATACCGAAAGGTTTTCTAGATGCAACACTTGAGAGTTTCCTATTAAAACGGGTTGGTATAAAGGTAATTTTATTGACCAACCCAATCGTTCAGAAGGAATTCCAAAGTTGAGTAAATGCTGAATTCCGCGAAGAACTATTCTCTCTTTTGCTCCGCTTGGAATAGTTTTTACGAAACAATTTTTTTCAGGTTCCAATCCTACGGCATTTAGTATTTTAAATAGAAAACTATTTAAGGATTCATCAATTTCGTCGCTTTCGTAGATTATCCAAGTGGAACACCCCGTTTTCTGTAGACATTCGACCGTCGGAGGAAGGTGGTATCGCGGAAGCGTTTTAAATGGATTATACTTCATAGAAAAAAATAATAGATGCCAAAAAAACCATTAAATTTGTCAAAACCCTAAAGATAGATGCAAACTTCCATTAAGATTAACAAAACTACTGATTCTCAGCTTGAAAAAGTCGATTTCAACAATATTCCTTTCGGTAAAATCTTTTCCGATCACATGTTTATCGCAGACTATGAAAATGGAGAATGGAAAGATTTGAGAATAGAGCCATTCGGTTTGATTCCCATGCATCCATCCGCTATGGCTTTGCATTATGGTCAGGCGATATTCGAGGGAATGAAGGCTTCCAAAAATATTCATGGACAGCCCATGCTTTTTAGGCCTGAGCAGCATTCTTTAAGGCTCAATAGATCTGCCAAGCGCTTGTGTATGCCTGAGGTCCCTGAAGAGATTTTCTTAAAGGGAGTCCACTCCTTGGTATCTTTAGACTCAGGATGGATACCTCCAGCCAAAGGTAGTGCACTATATGTAAGACCGTATTTATTTGCCACAGATGGATTTTTAGGGGTTAGGCCTTCGGAAAAATATAAGTTTATGATCATAACTTGTCCAGTCGGGCCTTATTACAATCGCCCTGTTTCACTTTGGGTTGAAACCCAGTATGTGCGTGCAGTCAAAGGAGGAGTAGGAGAGTCCAAAGCTGCTGGCAATTATGCAGCTGCTTTGCTACCCACACAAGAGGCTAATAAAAGAGGCTATGATCAAATTATGTGGATGGACGGCCACCACTTTGAATATGTGGAGGAGGTAGGTACTATGAATATATTCTTCGTCATTGATGGGGTAGTAATTACACCGGCTACTGATGGCTCCATTCTTAAAGGGATTACCCGCAGTACTATATTGGAATTTCTTCGACAATCAGGCACTCCTGTTGAGGAGCGAAAGATATCCATAACAGAGGTTTTGGATGCCCATCAAAAAGGTAGTTTACAAGAAATTTTTGGCAGTGGCACTGCAGCTGTGGTCTCCATGGTAAATAAAATAGCTTATAAAGATCAGGTTATCGAACTGCCCAATGTTGAGCAATGGAAAATAGCTCCAATGATTAAAGAGACCATTGATGGCTGGAGAGCCGGAACCATCGAAGATGTTAATCATTGGGTGGTCCCCGTTGATCCTAACTTCTAAAATGTATAGGTAAAAGATACCCCTATCGCTGGGGTAATCAAAATGGGATAAAGTTGAGGTTGAACTTCCAATGTAAGTTGTTCGTCTATATCAAAATTGAGAAGATGAGCATCCACAAAGGCCTCCATAGCTACTAAAGCATGAACAAAAAACATACCTACATAGGACATTTGGGTTCTCTTGTCGTAGGTATCCCTCAAATTTCTGAGTGTATTGGAATCGAATCCTTGAATATTGGAAAATTCATGGGGCTCGTTTTTTAAGGACAATTGATATGCTTTACTTAACCTTCGGTAAATATTTTGATTGAAGTCAATGACATACACCATACCGCCGTAGGCTCCCAGCGCTAAAGGGACTTTCCACCATCTTCTATTGTAGAATTGTCCACCACCAGGAATAGACAAGCCATAAATGGCAGCTTTTTTAGGTATTGGTAAAAACTGAGTTTGAACCACAGTACTGTCCTGACCACTTAGTGCAGTAGTCAGAAATATAAAAAAAAACAAACCATTAATCTTCCACCCTGTCCAAGTACGCATTGAGTTCTTCTACTGAGTCAAAAGGAATAAGTATATGACCCTTATCGGTGCCTGACAATTTTATCTTTAACTTACCGGATCCAAAGAAATGGCGGAAAGTTTTCTGAACGTCTTCATAAGCATCTGGAAGTTTGCCTCCCCCTTTCCCCCCAACTGGTTTTTTGGATCCTTCTTGCTGATTGCGAATCATTTGCTCTAACATTCGAACCGACCATCCCTTTTCTATGGTTTGTTTGAATAGGGAATCTCTAATCAGATAATCGGTTACCCCTACCAAAGCTCTCGCATGTCCCATTGAAAGAGTTTTGTCTTTTAAAGCTTTTTGAATATCCGGAGGTAATTTTAATAACCTTAGATGGTTGGTTATGGTGGTCCTGTTCTTACCTACTCGATCTGACATTTGCTCATGAGTCAGATTACATTCATCAATCAGTCGCTGGTAGGAAATGGCTACCTCGATAGCATTTAATTCCTCTCTTTGGATATTTTCAACCAAGGCCATTTCCAACATCTCCTGGTCATCTGCCAATCGGATATATGCGGGAACTTCCTTTAGATTAGCAATTTTTGACGCTCTGAATCTGCGTTCTCCAGATATCAGTTGATAGGCTCCTTCGGATAGTCTTCTAACGGTGATTGGCTGAATCAACCCATAGGTTTTCAGCGAGGTAGCCAATTCTTGTAGCGCCTCCTCGTCAAATTCCTTTCGCACTTGAAAGGGATTGACTTCAATACTATCTAAGGAAATCATGGCTACATTATGTACCAATTCACGAACGATTTCTCCTTTTTGTACGGTACTGCCTTTTTTATCAGATTCTTCCAATAAAGCCCTTATGCCTAAGCCAAGATCAGATTTTTGAAGTTTTTTTGCCATTTTTTATAGTGTTTCCGGGACCCGCAATTTTATTGAAGCACTAATGCATCATTGTTGTTCTTCAAGAATTCCTCAGCGAGATTAATAAAATTGGTACTTCCTTTGCTGCCCGCACTAGTCATTACCACTGGCATTCTAAAGTTGGGTGCTTCACCGATTCTTGAATTTCTATGAATAACAGTTTTGAATACCTTCTCTTTAAAAATATCTTGTACTTCTTCAACAACCACATTGGCTAACCTTAATCTGCTGTCGTACATAGACAGTAGAATTCCCTCAATTTCTAAATCTGGGTTTAATCCGTTTTTTACAGCACTGATGGTTTCCCTCAATTTGGTTAATCCCTCTAAAGCGAAAAACTCACACTGCACCGGTACCAATACAGTATCTGCAGCAGTTAAAGCATTAACGGTTACTATGCCAAGAGAAGGCAGACAGTCGATAAAAATATAATCGTAAAGATGTTTGATGGGTTCTACCACTTTCTTTTTTAGAATATACTCCCGGTTGGGTAGATTAATCAGTTCTAATTCCGCTCCGACTAAATCTATAGATGAAGGGATAATGTGTAAATTAGGGGTACTGGTCTCGTAAATAGAATCCTGAGGATCAGCCTCGTTAATCAAACATTTATAGATGTTGCTATCTGTTTCAGATTCTATAACACCTACACCGGAAGAGGCGTTAGCCTGTGGGTCAGAATCTATGATTAAGACTTTTTTTTCAAGCACTGCAAGACTAGCTGCTAAATTGATAGCAGTAGTAGTTTTTCCTACACCACCTTTTTGATTTGCGATTGCAATTACTTTTCCCATGATTTAATTTTTGGAATTCAAGCCTCTAAAATAGTCTTTTTCCCCATAAAAGAGTCCCTAATAAAGAATGTTTTAAGTATTGAACAAAATTATACTTCTATAGGTTACTTGGCGAAATGAATGATATGTTGACCTTGATTGCAGGAACCAATAGACCAAACAGTGCCACCCAAAAGTTGACCAACTTTTTGGCTAATAGGATTCAAAAAACCACTGATTTACAGGTAGAAGTTTTGGATCTCAGTTTGATTACACACGATTGGATTCATTCCAATATGTACCAAAAAGATCAGGTTTCCCCTGAATTGTTGGATTTGATTGAGCATTTCCTTAGACCGTCTAGTAAATGGATATTTATCACTCCAGAATATAACGGTAGTTATCCTGGAATTGTAAAAACGTTCTTAGATGCCATCTCTGTAACTCCTTTTAAAAAAGAAATCTACGGAAGAAAGGCAGCCTTGTTGGGTGTTGCTTCAGGCAGAGCCGGAAACCTAAGGGGGATGGAACACCTGACAGGCGTGTTAAACTACCTGGGTTTGACGGTTTACCCAGATAAGATTCCTTTTTCTTCCATCAAAAACATTATGGACGAAGATGGAAACATCACCCATGAAGAATCTTTGGCCGTGCTGGATAAATTGATTGAACGCTTTTCAACCTTTTAATTTAAGCCTACGGCAAAAGGGAGCCCTGCTTGAATCATGGTGCCTAAATTCCAGTCTTCCCCTTGGTTAAGCCAGGGAAGATAACTCGCAAAAGCGGGAAAAGAAGCCTTTAATTTTTTTTCCATTACACTTTGCAGGCTATTACCAGTCAGTGACTCTACTAATTGCATGAAAGGATCCTTCACCTTTGGGTAAACAGTCAATCGATATTGCTCTAACTTGGCTTTATCTGCAGCAATGCCAATGGCATCCTCCAGCGTTCCAATACCATCTGCCAGACCATTTTCAACCGCTTGCTGTCCTGTCCATACCCGACCCTGTGCTATAGCATGAACCTCATCTCTGGTCAAGTTCCGATTAGCAGCTACCTTTGCTAGAAACTGCTCATAGGTTCGATCGGTCATGGCTTGTATTTTACGACCTTCTTCAGGAGTAATTTGATAAGCCACACTAATTCCATTGGCAAACTGGCCAGTTTTGACCGTATCAAAGGTGATACCGAGATGGTCGTTAAACAATCCTTGCATATTAGGGATAATAGAAAATACTCCTATTGAGCCGGTTAAAGTATTCTCCTGAACGAGAATAGAATCTGATTGACAAGCAATATAATACCCCCCAGAGGCTCCGTAATCTCCCATGGAAACTACTACCGGCCTTCCCGAGGTTCTGATTCGCTCCAATACCCGCAGAATATTCTCAGATGCCAATGCACTGCCACCTGGAGAATTAACTCGTAATACGACCGCTTTGACTTGGTCTTCCTTGTACAAACTGTTTAGTAGGTCTACGTATTTGTCATCTCCAATATTCCCATTTTCTCCCTTTCCCATAACAATTGCCCCCTCTGCGTAGACCACCGCTACTTTATCTTTTATTCGATAGTTGATTTCTTCAGTCAAACTGGCTTGATAGTCCATTAAGGAAATAAATGGAATCTTCTCATCTTCTTCCAATCCAGCCAACGTCCTCACATGATCTAATGCCTCATCTTCATAGCCTAACTGATCAATAATCTTTAAAGCTACAGCATCCTCAGGTATAGCAGCTCGATATTCATTAGCAACTCCCTTAATAAATTCCTGGGATAACCCCCTTCCATTAGCTAAATCTGCAGTAAATTGATTGTAAATCTGACCTAGGAAAGAGTGAACTTGTAGTCTATTTTGTGCACTCATCTTAGTCAGTCTATAAGGTTCTGTAGCACTTTTAAATTGGCCCGCATAATACACTTGAAGTTGGACGCCTGTTTTATCTAAAAGATTTTTAAAAAAGGGAATTTCAGTTGAAAGTCCGCGAAGATCAATCATTCCTGACGGATTTAATAGGATAGGTTGTGCAGTAGAAGCTAAGTAATAAGCGCCCTGACTAAAATATTTACCATAGGCTACGATAAATTTGCCTGTTTCCCGAAATTCCATCAGGGCTTTGTGCAGTTGGTGGGCTGTGGCAAATCCAATGCTAACTTGATCAATTTCGAGATAAATTCCTTTGATGCGTTCATCTGTTTGCGCCTTTTCCAAACTTTTCAGAATCGCATCCAATCCTAAGACCTTTTTTGGTTCCAATTCAAAACTGGTCATTTGAACATTATTGGTTAATTCAGGTATAGATTGGTCGAAAGTTAATTTGAGAACACTATTGGCTTTTACCTCCGGTGTCTTTTCAGTATTGGTCGCCACTGCAGCTAGAATTCCTCCACCTATCAAAACGATAAGAAACAAAGACACCAAAACCCCGATTACGGTTGCTAGAAAATATTTGAAAAATTGTGCCATTATGGATTTTTTTATTGCAACATAATTGTTTTCTTGGAAAAATATTTTTTTTCGAAGCAATGAACCATAAAAAAAACGACAGATGAATTTATTTGTTCGATTAGTGTCCTTAAGATTAACTTTCCTCCGGTTCTTCCCTATAATACTTTGCGCATTTTTAGTCGTGAATTGTACCGAGGATGAGGCAACTGATGTTCCCCCCCGATACGCAATGGTCATCCACGGTGGAGCAGGCACCATATTAAAAGAAAATATGACCGATTCATTAGAAATGCTTTACAGGCAATCGCTTAATGAAGCTTTAGATATCGGAGAGAAAATTCTTGCTCAGGGTGGAACTAGTTTGGAGGCAGTAGAAAAAACCATCAATTATTTGGAAGATAACCCGCTTTTTAATGCTGGAAAAGGTGCGGTATTTACCCATGACGGCAAAAATGAATTAGATGCTTCTATTATGCTGGGTAGCGATCTCAATGCTGGAGCCGTAGGAGGAGTGGGTACGGTCAAAAACCCCATTTCATTGGCCAGAGCTATCATGGAAAAATCTGAGCATGTTATGCTGATTGGAAAAGGAGCTGAAGAATTCGCCTCCCTCCAAGGATTAACTATTGTGGATTCCTCTTATTTTTATACCGAGCAGCGATATCAAAGTTTACTAAAAGCTTTAGCAAGAGATAATAAAAAATATGGGACGGTAGGTTGTGTTGCCTTGGATGTTCATGGAGATATTGTGGCCGGAACCTCAACAGGTGGAATGACCAACAAAAGATTTAATAGGGTAGGAGATGTGCCGATTATTGGAGCGGGCACCTACGCCAACAATAATACGTGTGGGGTAAGTTGTACGGGTCATGGGGAGTATTTTATAAGATATACCGTTGCTCACGATGTTTCGGCTCTTATGGAATATGGAACCATGTCTTTACACGAGGCCACTAAAAAGGTAGTTCAAGAAAAATTGGTAAAGGCCGGAGGTAGTGGTGGATTGATAGCTGTTGATAAAAATGGAAACATATCTATGGAGTTCAATAGCCAAGGAATGTACAGAGGATATGCAAAGCCAGGTGAGCGCTTTGTGGGAATTTTTGAAGCGGAACAATAATTATGGAAAACGCTATTTTAAAAAGGGGATATAATGGGGAAGAGTTCAGGCAGTTAGGACATGAGATCATTGATTTTTTAGCTGATTATTTGGAAAATGCCAACAGTCCTGAGGGGATATCAGCTAATCATAAATTTGACCCAGATGCACTCTATAATGATCTAAGAAAAATGCCTTTTAAGGGATCATCTCTCCAACTTTTCCAAAAGGTGGTCGATGATTCAGTGCATTTGCACAGTAGGAGATACATGGGACACCAGATTTCGCCTACCCTGCCAGTAGCTGCATTGGCTGGGTTGGTGAGTGATTTCATTAATAATGGAATGGGGGTCTTTGAAATGGGAACACTGGGAACAGCCATGGAGAGAACGGTCGTTCAAACTATGGTTGAGTTATTTGAATTAGGGGAGGAAGCAGATGGGGTTTTGACTTCTGGTGGAACCCTTTCCAATTTCACTGCCCTTCTAACGGCAAGAGCAATCAAAGCCAAGGAACCCATTTGGGAGCAGGGGCAAACTCAAAAATTGGGTTTAATGGTTTCCGAACAAGCTCATTACTGCGTGGATCGGGCAGTAAGAATGATGGGTTGGGGAGCTGAAGGCATCCTAAAGGTTCCCACGAATAATCAATTTCAAATTAGAGTAGATCAGTTACCTGTAGTTTTAAAAGAAGCTGAAAATAAAGGGATACAGGTAATAGCTGTGGTAGGAAGTGCTTGTAGTACCTCTACTGGAAGTTTTGACGACTTAAGGGCTTTAGCTGCTTTTGCTCAGGAGCATAATTTATGGTTTCACGTAGATGCTGCCCATGGTGGTGCGCTTATTTTTTCAAAAAAATACAGCGAGCTATTAGATGGAATCCAAGAAGCGGATTCCATCACTATGGATTTTCATAAGATGTTATTAACGCCTGCCATCACTACGGCTCTGCTTTACAAGAATGGCAAAAATGCCTATCAAACTTTTTCTCAGAAGGCTCAATACCTATGGAAAGATAGCGAGACTCAAGAATGGTATAACTTAGCCAAAAGAACATTTGAATGCACCAAGACTATGATGGGCTTCAAGGTGTACGCGGCTTTAAATGAATATGGAACTCCGTTGTATGAAGAGTATATCAATCAAGTCCAGGACAATGCTAAGGTTTTTGCCGAGTTGATCAACGAGGCGCAAGATTTTGAACTGGCATTAGAGCCTCAAACCAATATCGTCTGTTTTAGGTTTGTGCCATCTGAACCTCAAGTGGATTTAAGTCAGTTGAATGCAGAAATTCGGGAGAAATTGGTGGTGAATGGCTCTTTTTATCTGGTGCAAACAGAGCTAAATGGAGAGAAGTGGTTGAGGGTTACTTTAAGCAACCCTTTTACCAGTATCTTAGAATTAAAAGACTTGTTGAATCAAATCAGGACTATACCGCTTTCTTAACCAAATCAGCCGCCTCTTGCAAAGCAATGGCAGAATGAACGGCTAAGCCGGATTCGTCTATCATTTTTTTGGCTACGTCAGCGTTGGTTCCCTGTAGCCTGACGATGATAGGCACTTCTATATTGCCCATGTTTTTGTAGGCGTCGATTACCCCTTGTGCCACTCGATCGCATCTTACAATTCCTCCAAATATATTGATCAAGATGGCTTTTACTGCAGGGTCTCTTAATATGATTCTGAAAGCTTGTTCTACCCTTGCCGCATCAGCCGTTCCTCCTACATCCAAGAAATTGGCGGGTTCCCCTCCGGATAATTTGATGATGTCCATAGTAGCCATAGCCAAACCTGCACCGTTCACCATACAGCCTACATTTCCATCTAAGTTAACATAATTCAACCCATAGCTTTTGGCCTCTACTTCGGTGGGATCTTCCTCCTCTATGTCTCTTTGCGCTTCTAAATCTGGATGTCTATAAAGTGCATTGTCATCTAAGGTTACCTTACAATCTACGGCTACAATTCTATCATCAGCAGTTTTCAAACAGGGGTTAATTTCAAATAGACTGGCGTCAGCGCCCAAAAAGGCTTTATACAAGTTGGCGATAAATTTGGTCATCTCCTTAAAAGCCTGTCCGCTTAATCCCAAATTAAAGGCTATTTTCCTCGTTTGGAACCCCAATAGGCCAAGTGTGGGATCAATGTATTCTTTGTGTACCAAATGGGGTGTTTTTTCAGCTACTGCTTCAATATCCATTCCTCCTTCGGTAGAGTAGATGATTACATTACACTTGCGCTCTCGATCCATTAGAATAGATACGTAATATTCCTTACAGGCATCGAAATCAGGGGCATAAGCATCCTCTGCAATAAGTATTTTTCGAACCAATTTCCCAGGTCCCTCCATACCACCAGGCGTCTGTGGCGTTTTGAGCATCATTCCGAGAATGGAATTGGAGTATTCTTTTAGATCCGTTTCATTTTTTGCCAGTTTAACGCCCCCTCCTTTTCCTCTACCACCAGCGTGAATTTGAGCCTTTACCACTGCAAAGTCCGATCCGGTTTGTTTTTTTAATTCCTTATAAGCGGAAAGTGCTTCTTCGGGAGTCGCAGCAACAATACCTTCCTGAATTGCCACTCCATAACTTTTGAGCAATGCTTTTCCCTGATATTCGTGTAAATTCATTGGTTTAGATTAAATTCTGGTGTTAAATTTATAAAATGAAAAACAATAACGCAGCTGCAAAACTAAAAAAGCCCTTTTATTTTACCCTTTTTTTATGGTTAAAATTACCTACTTGCTTTTTCTGGGGAGTAAAGTTAAAGGATTTAAATGATGAATCCTGCAGCGTTCTTATCCCTTTTACAAGGCGGACTAAGAATCCCTTTAAGTCGGTCTACTTTGCTGCCCTCGCAGGAGCAGCTGAACTTTCTACCGGGTTAATCTGGGTGAATCTATTGGGTTTCAAAGCACCTTTTTCCATTTTGGTAAAAGGTTGCCAATTGTCTTTTATTAAAAAATCTACTACTGCGATAACTTTCACTTGTACGGATGGTCCAGAAGTTCAAAAAGCTATACAACAATTGAATCAACCCGGAGATATTGTTGAGCTCGATATGACTGCTGTCGGCCAAAATGAAGAGGGGATGGTGGTTGCCGAAATGGTTTTTCAATGGACGGTAAAAAGAAAATAGTTTAATCGACCACCGGTACTTTGGCAAAAGTTCTCCCTTGAGGAGTTTCTAAGACCATCAGGTACAGTCCAGAAACTAGGTTGTTGAGGGAAAAAGTCTCTTCATTATCACCGGGATAGAACTCTCGAACTTTAGTTTCCCCAATTTTACGACCTTGTAAATCAGTTAAATACAAAACGCCTTTAAAACGCTCAATAGATTGAATCTGCACTGTGATTGGTTGTTGAGCGGTGATTGGGGCTGGAAAAACACGGAAATCAGTTAGCATTTCCAGTGTTCTAGAACTGGTTGAATTTAACGTTTTGAACGACCCAGAAGGACTAGCACTCTCGCAAAAGAAATACCTATTATATGGAGTTATTCGCCAATAATAATTGGTATTGGTTCGAAGTAAATCGGGGTCAATTTCAACAAATGGTTCTGAGACGGTCACCGTAATTGGGTTCAATACATAGGTGGGAATCCTATCCACCTCTACTGTATAATATTCTGCTCCTTCTACTGCCTCCCATTCTAATCTAACAGGCTCCGATAGGGGAACTGAACTGTTGTTAATGGGTTGAATCAAGGAGCCCCCTTCTGTTGATAATTCTGCAAAAGCAGGAGTACTTCCAGGGGATAATTTGGTCCTGGACGCGCTGGCTAAATCTTTTTGGATGATGCTGATTTGTTCTCCCGAAAAACTATATTCTCCGCGATCACAGAAGCTAAAGTAGCTCATGTAATTATGTTCATCAGGATCGATAAGTACACTATCAGGATCTAAGGCACCTCCCTCGTAGGTACAAGAAAAAGTAGTAATCCCATTGTAATCTGCAGGGGTATCGCAAATTCGATCTCCAGCGGTTTCACAATTACTTCGATCGACTTTTTCAGTAGGCAAACCGTCAGGAGAAACAGCGGGAGCTGGAATCCCGTGAATTGCTGGATTATAGGGTTCTGAATCCCATCCTAAATGAGTGTGCATCAAACTAAAATAATGGCCTAATTCGTGGGGGAAAGCCCACTTATTCATCGCATCTTTTCGCATGACCACCCAATCGTTGCCCGGAGAATAAAATCCAGCAATAATACTGTTGTCCCCATCATCAGCTGGGCGCGCAACTTCGCTTACAATTACATTGATCGCCCGGGCGTCCCTTTCATTTTGCAGTAAAAAAATCGAAGCCGGTAAAGTGGGATTGTTGTATATCGTAGTGTTATTGACGTAGTTGAAAGTCCCATCTTTTAGGTAAAACTGAATATTGGCTCCAATGAAGTCATTATTCAGTAAACATAGAGAACGAAAGGCCTCCTTATCTGACAATCGCCCTGTCCCATCAGTTTTCGCCACCAGGTGGAGTTTAAGGGGCACATATACCACATTATTTCTAGGCAAAACTGCAGCAGCTTGGTTAGCCTCCAATCGCTTAGTGGTCAAAGGTTCCACCAAATCGCTGTTACCACAGGTGTAAACAGGGACTTGAGCCGTACCCAAAGAGTGAATAAAAAGCGCAAAAAAAAGGGAGTAGGTCAATTTCATACTATTGGTTCAATTATTCCGCTAACAATTTTACAATCTTTTTTGTTTTTTAGATACTTTTTGTTGTTTACTTTTATAGGCTAATTAAATAACCTAAACAAAAATGAATAAAGTAACCATCGTGGGTGCCGGCAATGTAGGTGCTACCTGCGCCAATGTACTGGCACACAAAGATTTCTTAAAAGAAGTGGTTTTAGTGGACATCCAAGGGGATTTTGCCAAAGGTAAAGCTTTGGATACTTGGCAACAAGCACCTATTGACAACTACAGCACCCAATTAACCGGAACAGATAACTACGCGGATACCGCAGGTTCTGATATAGTGGTAATTACGGCAGGTGTACCCAGGAAGCCAGGAATGAGTAGAGATGATTTGATTGCGACCAATGCCAAAATTGTTAAAACGGTAACGGAAACGGTAATTAAACATTCTCCAGATGCCATCATTATCATCGTTTCTAATCCTTTGGACGTCATGACTTATGCGGCTTATGAGGCTAGTGGCAAAGATTCGACGAAGGTTTTTGGAATGGCAGGAATTCTCGATACAGCGCGTTATAGAGCTTTTTTGGCGACTGAACTGAACGTTTCCCCCAAAGATATTCAAGCATTGCTTTTAGGAGGCCACGGAGATACCATGGTTCCATTACCAAGATATACAACAGTAGCTGGGATTCCAGTAACAGATATGGTGGCCGAGGATACGTTGAACGCCATCATAGAACGAACTAAAAAGGGTGGGGGAGAATTGGTTCAATTGATGGGAACTTCTGCTTGGTACGCGCCTGGAGCCGCTGCTGCTCAAATGGTGGAAGCGATTATAAAAGATGAACAAAGGATTTTCCCCTGCTGCGTAAGATTGGAAGGAGAGTATGGAATGGATAATATTTTCTTAGGAATTCCGGTCAAATTAGGAAGAAACGGGATCGAACAGAAAATAGAACTCAACTTGAATGAAGCGGAAATGAAATTGCTTCAGGAATCTGCTGAACACCTAAAATCCGTTATGGATGTTTACGACAAAATGGACGTTTAATATTGTATTTTTTTTATGAACTCAGCTGGTACACCTAGGGAAACCCTCCAGAACATGACCACCAATATCGGTAAAAGTGTTCTGGAGATTTCTGCTCGACAACCGGTCATGTTGATTTTTCTCAGACACTTTGGTTGCACTTTTTGCAGAGAAGCATTAGCGGATATTTCTAAAAAGAAAAAATCCATTGAAGAATCGGGTTTTGCCCTAGTATTCGTTCACATGTCAGACCAGGCAACCGCTGAGTTGTACTTCAAAAAATACCACATTCCAGGTGCCGTTCATGTAAGTGATCCAGAATGTAGATTTTATCAATCTTTTGGACTAGCGAAAGGAACTTTTACCCAATTATTTGGTTTATCAGCATGGATACGGGGTTTCGAATCTTCGGTTTTAAAAGGTAACGGAATTGGCCCTATAATGGGTGATGGATTTCAAATGCCTGGGGTATTTGTTATCACAGATGGAACAATTCGTGAAAGCTTTATCCACAAAATTGTTTCTGACCGACCAGATTACGAAGATTTACTCCAGTGTTGTGTGGATAACTAAATAAAATCAAACCATGATTGGATGGGTCTATGGAGCTGCATTACCAGAAGATGGCGAAAGCCCTTTTAACCGGTTGCTCAAAATATTCCAAGAATTAATTGTCTATACCTCAGGTGACGTACAGGAGGCCCTCTCTTGGTTGACTCAACTAGATAAAGAATACCAGCTCACCACCAAGGATTACAGTATTGGCGATTTCATCCAAGACCTTATCGACAAGGGATTTCTCCAACAAGAGCAAAATGCGGCTGGAGGATTTGCGCCTTCGGCAAAAATGGAAATTGGTCTTCGCCAAAAGGCATTGGGAGATATTTTTGGCCAGATAAAAAAGAGTAAAAGGGGCAATCACAGTACCAATGCTTTTGGAAGAGGAGATGAACACACTTCTGAATTAAAACCATTTGAATTTGGCGACCCCCTAGATCAAATAGCAGTAAGTGAATCTTTACGAAATGCTCAAATTAATCATGGGATACAGGATTTCACCCTAACCCATGACGACTTAGAAGTGAGGGAAACCCGCTACCAAAGCCAAATGAGTACGGTGTTGATGATTGATATCTCTCATTCTATGATCCTCTATGGAGAGGACCGAATTACCCCAGCCAAAAAAGTAGCTATGGCGCTGGCGGAATATGTCACCACCAGATTCCCAAAAGATACATTAGACATCATCGTCTTTGGCAACGATGCCTGGCGTGTAGAAATCAAAGATCTACCTTATCTGCAAGTTGGACCCTATCATACCAATACTGTTGCAGGCCTGGAATTGGCCATGGATATTCTGCGCAGGCATAAAAATCCTAATAAACAGATTTTTATGATAACTGATGGCAAACCAACGTGTATCAAAAGGGGAAAGAAATACATAAAAAATAGTTTTGGATTAGATCGGATGATTGTCAACAGGACGCTCAATCTTTCTCGGCAGTGCCGCAAACTTAACATTCCAATCACCACCTTTATGATTGCTAATGACCCTTATCTGGTCCAATTCGTCAACCAATTTACCCAAGCTAATAATGGGAAAGCTTTTTACAGCAACCTTAAGGGCCTAGGAGAATTCATTTTTAGAGATTTTAAAAACAACAGGAAATAAAATCATACTTTTTCATCAGATTTCGTCGTTCCTAATGACATGATAAGAATATTTCTAATGACGCTTTGGGGACTTGGAATTGCCCTATCCTCAGTGGCTCAAACCGTTAAAGCTGAGGACAGCACCTTGTTGGTTTTGGAAGACACCCTTAACGTTTTATCTTATTCCTTTATTAACGATATTGATCCCAATACCAGATTCGCATCCTGCAACCTATTTATCAAAAAGTTGGTCACCGGACTAAAAGAACCTTTTTCCTTTGATTACCCATTTGAACGCTTGTCAGCCATATCTATTCAATACCCACCAGATAGTTCGTTCAGAATTTTTAGTTGGCAATTGAAAGTAGATGTGGGTAATTACAGACATTATGGAGCGATTCAAATGAATTCAGAAGAACTTCAATTATTTCCATTAATTGATCGATCGTTTGAATTTTCTACCCCAGAGGATGCGGTGGTCACCAATCGGGAAAAATGGTATGGTGCCCTCTACTATAATATCGTGCCTCACCCCACCTCTAATCCTACCCACTACCTGTTATTTGGTTTAGATGGGTATAATGACCTCAATCGAAGAAAAATCATCGAAGTCCTGTACTTCGAAAATGGAAATCCAATTTTTGGAAAAAAAGTTTTCTACGATGCCTACGATCCTGCCTTTTTAAATAAAGCCAGAATTATTGTTGAATATGCAGCAGATGCTGCAACTAGAGTAAATTATGACCAAGAATTGGGTATGGTTATTCACGACCACATCATTGAGGCAGATGGCAAAAACCTACCTGATGGCAGCTATGTAGGGTTTAAAGCTCAAAAAGATAAATGGGAACGCATCGATAAGGTATTCAATCAGATGAGCACAGTACCACCAGGGTTGGAAAACAATCAACCAACAAAAGAGCAATTTGACTTATTTGGAAAGAAAATCAACAAAAATTAATGCATGCGGTCTCCCCTTAATGCTAATTCATCCATAATTTCAGCTTCTCTGTCCAAGTACTCCTGCCAGCGTTTTTTGACGCGGTCTTCTCCGAAATACTTTTTGGCTAAATCAATAAACAACCGATAATGGCCAGCTTCTGAAACCATAAATTTGTGGTAAAAGTCTTTCAAATGTTCATCGTTAATGTAAAGAGACAACAATCGGAAGCGCTCGCAAGATCGAGCTTCAATTAAAGCACAAATAAGGAGTCGCTCCAAGAGTTTGTCGTCCCGACTGCCTCCTTTTTTTTGAAAATCTAAAAGTTTGTTGACATACTCATCTTTACGTTGCCTTCCTAATTTGAGGTCCCGTCTGGATAATTCTTTTAATACCATTCTAAAATGACCCCACTCCTCAGTTACAATGGGAGCCAATTCACTGACCATCTCCTCTCTTTCGGGATATTGTTGAATTAAAGATATACAAGAGGTCGCTGCTTTCTGTTCACAATAGGCATGGTCGGTTAGAATTTCCTCTAATTCCATTTCTGCTAAATTGACCCATCTTGGATCTGTGGGTAGTTTCAATCCCAACATTTTAACCCCATCCTGATTGGTTTCCATGGCAAACTAGTTTTCTAAACAATTGATTTGATGACTGAAAAAATCCACTTGATAAGCTTCATAGCGCTCATATCCACTGCTCCAAAAAACCGTGAACGCACCAATCTCAGAATTTTTAAGCGTACTGATTAAGGCAGGGTCTATGGGGTAGTGGACGTTATAGGTCAATTCCTCTCTTGCGATATGATACCTTCCGCCATCCATAACTTGTGAGCGAAGCAATGCCTTTTCTCCTGATAATAACTCTACGGTAAGTATACTTCCTTTTTCTATAAAACCATAAGCTTCCCGTGCATTGGGATAAGCGAAAGTGAATTGTAGCGTTAAAAATACCATTGCTCCATCCACCTGTGAAAGATAAGCTTCACATTTTAAGTAGTCTTTACCTTTCAAAAAGGGTCTCAATCTTTCATCTGTATGGACAAACAATAAGGTTTCCTTCAAATCTTTTCTTTCTGCATCCTCAAAAGCAAATTCGCAAGCTTTTTCCGGAGGAGACACCACTTTACTACTTTTGACCTCTTCATAAGGCAAATATCCTAGGTCCAACCATTTGATCCTTTCAAAAAATTCATCCTGCTCGTTTCTTTGTGGGTCAATCTCTTCGATGATATTGGGCGGGGCATTCAAATTCATAACTTCCAACAAATTTCCCTTGTTGGTTAAATCCTCTGCTTTTTTGGAGGTTTCATAAGCATTCAAAACATCTTTGGAGGCCAAGCGCTCTTGCTCTTGAGCTGTCTCCAACCTCTTTTTTAAATGCGCTGCATGTAAGGGGTCGTACCCAGGTTGAGCCGTATATTTTTGATAGGCTTTTTCCAGTTCTTCCCTCCTTATTTTAGCTTCCAATGCCATCTCATTGGCAATTCTAGTAGCTTCCAAGGCAAGTTGGGCATTTCTGAATGCAATTTTTTGGGCATCCTGTTCTGTGGCGGGCATAGGGTTATCCATAGGTCCGATAAGACCGGTGAATACGGGATACAATTGGGAACTATCTGAGAAAATCCCATAAGGATCCTTTCCAATACTCAATTCTTGCTCAGTAGCCAGCAGATTAAAATACTGCCAGCTGCCATCGGGGTACACTATTATTTTTTCCCCTTTTTCATTTTCTCGAATCACCTGAGAAAATCCCAGTTGAACAAAGAGTGCCCCAAAGGAAAAACTCAAAAGCAAAATTTTAATAACTTGCATGGTACAAAATTGCAAACTTTTATTAAGGTTATAAAGTCTTTTTTAGCTTTTAAGGTTTCCTATGATGGAATTTTTTCCTTTGTTTAATATTGGTTTTCTTCAAGTTAGGATTTGGGACATTTTAGATATCCTAATAGTGGGTTATCTAATTTATCAGATATACAAGCTCCTCAAGGGAAATATTGCCTTTAATATATTCATCGGAGTCCTGATTCTCTATATGATTTATTGGCTGGTTAAGGAGCTCAAAATGGACCTGTTAGCCGCAGTTTTGGATCAATTTGTCAGTGTAGGGGTGATCGTTATTATCATCATCTTTCAACCAGAAGTTCGCCGATTTTTATTGTTTTTGGGGAATACCACCATTAAGCAACGTTCTAATTTTTTTAAAAAATTACTGGATAGGAATTTTGAAGCGGATCAAAAGAATCTGCAAACTATTAGTTGGATGGGCAATGCGTTACTTGAATTGGCTCAAAAAAAGATCGGTGCTATTGTGGTAATGAATAAAGGAACCGATTTGGAAGGAATAGTTTCAGGAGGTATCCGAATGAATGCTTCTATTTCTGAACAGCTGATCATCAGTATTTTCAATAAAAATAGCCCACTTCACGATGGAGCTGTAATCGTAGCCAATGGACTGATTCAATCGGCTTCTGTTGTACTTCCAGTTTCTGAAAAACCAGAATTGTCTCCATTATTAGGGTTGCGACACCGGGCTGCAGTGGGATTGACCGAACGCACTAATGCAGCTGTATTCGTAGTTTCCGAAGAAACCGGAAAAATCTCTTTTGCAGAAAATGGTACTTTGCGAATCGGTCTATCCAAAAGCGAATTATTGGATTTACTGCAGACCCACTTTTATTAAATCCTTATATTGGGACTACAATACTCCCATAACTAATAACTCATGGAAAAAACCCAACAGTATTTAAAAACCCATAGTGAAAGATTTCTAGAAGAGCTCTTTGAACTGCTGCGAATTCCCTCCATCAGTGCGGATTCCATATATAAGGATGATGTGAGGAAAGCAGCGGAGTGGGTCGGTGATCACTTAAAAAAAATCGGTGCTGACCAAGTTCAGCTCTTCGAAACTGCCGGACACCCTATCGTTTATGCGCAAAAAATCATCGATCCCAACCTGCCAACAGTTCTGGTGTACGGTCATTATGATGTACAACCTCCAGATCCATTAGAATTATGGGAGAGTGGTCCTTTTGAACCTGTGGTGAAGACCACGGAAGAACACCCTCAGGGAGCAATTTTTGCCAGAGGCGCATGTGATGATAAAGGGCAGTTTTTTATGCACCTCAAAAGCTTTGAAGGTTTAGTGGCAACTGATGAATTGCCCCTCAATATAAAATTCCTCATTGAAGGAGAAGAAGAAATTGGATCTGACCACTTGGAAAGTTTCTGTAAGGCACATCAAGAACTTCTCGCTTCGGATACGGTCCTAATTTCCGATACCTCTATGTTGAGTAACGACCAGCCTTCCATTACCACTGGACTGAGGGGACTGAGCTATCTGGAAGTTGAAGTCACCGGTCCCAATAAAGATTTACACTCCGGTGTCTATGGCGGTGCAGTGGGCAATCCGATTAATATTTTGAGTCAGATGATTGCCAGCCTCCAAGATGAAAATAACAAAATTACCATACCCGGTTTTTACGATGATGTAGCGCCAGTTTCAGCTGAAGAGCGAAAGGAAATGAACAAGGCCCCATTTGATTTGGAGGAATACCAAAATTTATTGGAGATTCAGTCTATTCACGGGGAGGCTGGATATACAACCCTAGAAAGAACCACTATCCGCCCTACCTTGGATGTCAATGGTATTTGGGGCGGTTATATCGGAGAGGGGGCCAAAACAGTTTTGCCCTCGAAGGCGTATGCGAAAATCAGCATGAGACTGGTACCTTACCAGGATCCAGATGCTATCACTCAATTATTTACCGACCACCTTACCGCCATTGCACCTCCGTCTGTGAAGGTCAAGATTACCCCACATCACGGCGGACATCCAGTGGTGACGCCTATCGATACACCCGAGTATCAAGCTGCCCAAGAGGCTATGGAAAGTACCTTCGGTAAAAAGCCCTTGCCGCTAAGGAGTGGAGGAAGTATCCCCATTGTCGCCCTGTTCGAAAACGTTCTGGGGGTAAAAACGGTCATGTTGGGCTTTGGTTTAGATACCGATGCCATCCATTCTCCAAACGAACACTATGGTTTGTTTAATTTTTATAAAGGGATTGAAACCATCCCCTTTTTTTTAGTCAATTACGCTAAACAAAAAAAATCATGATAAAAAATTGTTTAATCCTTTTGGCCTGTCTATCCTTTACTGCAGTTAAAGCCCAAGGTCCATTTGACGCAGACATTCAATCCGTTGAGGAAAAAGTCATCCAATGGAGACGACACCTTCATCAAAATCCCGAATTGTCGAATCGAGAATTTGAAACGGCTAAGTATATCGAGCAACACTTAAAATCATTGGGTATTGAAGTCAGAACTGGAGTGGCATATACCGGGGTAGTGGGTGTTTTGCGCACTGGTCGACCTGGACCTACTGTAGCGCTAAGAGCTGATATGGATGCCCTGCCTGTGGTTGAAAGGGTGGATTTGCCTTTTGCTTCCAAAGTAAAAACCACCTATTTGGGTAAAGATGTGGGAGTAATGCACGCTTGTGGTCACGATACCCATGTTGCCATGCTTATGGGTGCAGCAGAGGTGTTGGTCAAAAATAAAAATCAACTCAAGGGAAATGTAGTTTTCATTTTTCAACCAGCTGAAGAAGGAGCTCCCATTGGAGAGGAAGGAGGAGCAGCTTTAATGGTTAAGGAAGGCGTGCTTAAAAATCCTGATGTAGAAGTGGTCTTTGGTATTCATATCAACTCTATGACTGAAGTAGGAAAGGTAAGATATAAACCAGGAGGTACCATGGCAGCTGCTGACCAGTTTAATATCAAGGTCAACGGCAAACAAACACACGGGTCAACCCCATGGACTGGTATTGATCCCATTACCATTTCTGCCCAGATTATTCAAGGACTCAATAATATAGTAAGTAGGCAAATGCCCTTAACAAATGAGGCTGCCGTAATTACCGTTGGTAAAATTGATGGGGGAGTTCGCAATAATATTGTCCCTGAAAGTGTAGAAATGATTGGAACTATCAGAACGCTGGATACAGAAATGCAAAAATCTATCCACCAACGAATTAAGACAACTGCTGAAAATATAGCAGAAGCTTGGGGAGCTACTGCTGACGTTCAAATTATCACTGGATACCCAGTAACGTATAACGATCCTAAATTAACCGCAGAGATGCTTCCAACCATTCAAGCTACAGCGGGTAACGATAATGTAATTCTCGCCAAAGCAGTCACCGGAGCGGAAGATTTTTCATTTTATGCGCAGGAAGTTCCAGGTCTTTTTCTTTTTTTAGGAGGAATGCCCAAAGGATTGGACCCCAGTCAAGCAGGACCACATCACACCCCTGATTTTTTCATTGATGAAAGCGGACTTAAATTAGGGGTAGGACTCTTCTGTAATCTGGTCATTGACTATATGGATAAGCACTAAAGATGAATAAATATTTCTTTTGGAGCACTGCTATTCTAATGGGTTTAATGGGGAGCTGTCAAAACTATAAAGGAAATAGGAATACCGAAACCATTTTTGATTGGCAAGGGCATAGAGGGGCCAGAGGATTGATGCCTGAAAATTCTATTCCCGCCTTCCTTAAAGCTTTGGAGTTCCCTTCAATCCAGACTCTGGAATTAGATTTGGCTATCAGCAAAGATGGGCAGCCTATCGTTAGCCATGAGCCTTGGCTTTCCCCTAATATTTGTCTGAATTTATCAGGGGATTCCCTATCCAATCAACCGGATGAAAGGATATTGATTTATCAACTTACCGCCTTAGAAATTCAGAAATACGATTGCGGAAGTCTAACGCCTAAGGAATTTCCTCAGCAACAATCTATAGCTGTGGTGAAACCCACCCTCAAGGAAGTCATTAATGCCGTAAGAACTTATTGTAAAGCGAATAATAGGCCTTTACCCAATTTTAATATAGAGATTAAAAGTCAGTTGGATTGGGATAGCATATATACTCCTCCTATTGAAGAATTTGTTGATTTAGTCATTAGAAGTTTGGATGGCTTGAATATTAGAGAGCAGTCTAATATTCAATCTTTTGATGTTAGGCCGCTTCGAATTTTGCACGAAAAGCATCCTTCCATTCAGCTTTCCTATTTGGTTTACGAACAAAAACCTTTGGCAAAGCACATTGAAGATTTAGGATTTACTCCCCAGATTATCAGTCCATATTACCAAATAGTAGATGAGACTTTCATTGTTGAAGCTAAGGATGCTGGAATGAAAATTATTCCATGGACCTTGAATAAAACTGAGGATATGGAACAATTCCTTAAGATGGGGGTTGACGGAATAATAACTGATTATCCAAATAAAATTCCAAAATAATGTTTCAATCAAAAATTGCTGGTATCGGACACTATGTACCGGAATGGGAGGTGTCTAACGAAGATTTAACCCAAGTAATGGACACCTCTGATGAATGGATTGTAGAAAGAACAGGGATTCAAACCAGAAGGTATGGAAAAAGACATGAGGAAACTACTACAGTTTTAGGAGCTAAAGCAGCTATGGCGGCCATCCAAGATGCTGGAATTGATAAAGAGGAAATTGATTTTATCATTTTCGCTACCCTGAGTCCTGATTATTTTTTTCCCGGTTGTGGAGTTTTACTCCAAAGGGAATTAGGCTTAACAAAAACTGAAGTGGGCGCCTTGGATATTCGAAATCAATGTTCTGGTTTTATTTACGCACTTTCCGTAGCTGACCAATTTGTCAAAACGGGCATGTATAAAAATGTACTGGTAGTCGGTGCTGAGATGCACTCTATGGGCCTTGATTTTTCGACCCGGGGAAGGAATGTATCGGTTATTTTTGGTGATGGGGGAGGTGCAGTAGTGGTTCAACCTACTGAAAATAGTGAGGAAGGGATACTGACCACCCATTTGCATTCAGATGGAACTTATGCGGAGAAGTTGGCTTTTTTAAGTCCCGGTTCGCATGCGGGCTACCATCAAAAATATCTGGATGAAAAAGTAGATTATGGATTTACAGATCAAACTTATGGTGAATTATTTCTGACCGAAAAAATGCTTCAGGATGGATTAGTGTACCCTCAAATGGAGGGTCCTTTTGTATTCAAACTAGCAGTTCAAAAATTTCCAGAAGTAATCCAAGAAGCTTTAGTTAAAACTGGTCTCACTACTAAGGATATCGATATGTTAGTACCGCACCAAGCTAATTTGCGCATCAGTCAATTTGTGCAAAAAAAATTAGGGTTGAAGGACAATCAAGTTTGGAATAACATTCAAAAGTATGGGAATACCACGGCGGCTTCTATTCCAATCGCTTTGAGTGAAGCTGTTCAAGCTGGTGCGATTCAAAAAGGAAATTTGGTTTGCCTCGCTGCTTTTGGAAGTGGATTCACTTGGGGATCTGCGCTTATCCGGTGGTAGTGGATGTTTTTAATGACACATTTCAATATTTTCTTGGATTCCTGTCCCTAGACGGTAGGAATTAGGCAGGTCAATTTTCAATCCTCGATAGATAAAATAAGCACCCATTAGCAGCAAAATAAATGGTGTTAATTTATTGATCCAACTCCGCCATTTATTCGAGAGGAGTTTGCCGCTAAAAGAGACCAAAGACATTAATGGAAGGGTGCCGATTCCAAAAGCGGCCATGTAGAAGACTCCGTCGGTGAGGGAGGTTGTAGCAAAAGCTCCCGTTAGTGCGATGTAGACCAAACCACAAGGCAAAAGACCATTCAGCCATCCTAATAGGATCAGCCGAAGGGGTTGCTTTCTCGATATTAATTGGTTGATTTGTCTTTTTACCCAAGTCATTAATTGATGATACCCAGGTAAACTAAAGTTAAAGGAGTATTTTAAACCGTTGAGAAGAGCGGCAATCAATAACATCAAGCCGATACCAATGGATAGTTTGTTTTGAATACCAACTAACCACAGGCCTTTATTGAGTAACCCAATCAAGAGACCCAGCGTAGCATACATACTGATTCTCCCTAAGTGGTATTGTAATATTTCTACAATAAGCTTAACCCGTTGGGCCCCTTTGACGGGGATTAACAGGGCTATAGGGCCACACATTCCTACACAGTGCGTACTTCCTGCTAATCCAAAAACAAATCCCGCCCATATTACCCCGCTCACCTAATGATTATTTTTTCATCGTAAAACTCCCGGTTACCGTCTTCCCAGTGGATCTTCACCTTCCAAAGTCCATTTTTTAAACCACTCAAGATGAGTGTTTGACGATTCAAACCTGTTTCTAACTCTATGGGGATTTTGACATCCTCCTCACTGGAAGAGGGACAAAATAAATGAATGATACCCTTTACAGTTTGGATATTTGGAGGAAACGCTAAAGTGAGTCTTTCCTTTTCCTTATCGTATTGCACTTCCAATGGAACTTCTAATTCCTGACTATTTTTAATTCGGTTGTATTGTTGTTGATAGGCGATATCATCTTGGTAATATTTTTCCGAAACCAAACTATTGTCGTATTGTGTAGAACGAATGACGGCAAAAATCATAGTGGCGGCAAACAAAGAATAAAATATGGCTATACCTTTTCCCCAATTCATATTGCATTTATTTAATGGGACCTAAAAATTGTGTTTTTACTTCATCAATAAGTTTTTCACCTCTAATTATTTGAATGGTAAGTGGGGTATTTCTCTTTTCGAGTACGTTCTTTGGCATTTCAATAAAAAAGGCGCCGTTAGTGACTTCTCCCGGCATAGTTAGTGGCATTTGCCCCACCAACTTAATTTGCCCTACTTGACCTTTAATCCTTAAATCTACTGGAAAGGTATCATTGGTTTTATTGACCATTTGAAAATTGTACAAATTAGATATTTGATTGTTGGCTACCTCTTGGTATAACATCCCTGCCGTGCGCATTATGATTACTTCAACTTGGGAACGTTGAGTCAAAAAAAATACATTTAATGCGACTAAAAGTGTGAGAACACTGCTGTAGGCAATGACTCTTGGAGTAAAGATTTTTTTTCGATTTTCTTGAATGCCATTATAGCTATCGTATCGAATCAAACCCCTTTCCCTTCCAACCTTGTCCATGACTCCATCACAAGCATCGATACAAGCGGTACAATTGATACATTCTAACTGAGTTCCATTTCGAATATCAATTCCTGTTGGGCAAACCTGTACACACAAGTGACAATCCACACAATCACCTTTTGCAAGCATTGCTTCTGTCTGGTGCACTTTTTTATTAATCTTTCCACGTGGTTCACCCCTCACAAAATCATAAGCCACCACAATAGAATCTTGATCCAGCATGACGCCCTGTAGTCGTCCATAGGGGCAAATAGTAACGCATACCTGCTCTCTCAAATGGGAAAATACCAAGAAAAAGGCGCCTGAGAAAAGAAGCATAGCGGTAAATCCAGTATAGTGTTGTTCAATAGGTTCTACTGCAATTTGGATGACTTCTTCTACTCCTATGATATAAGCTAAAAATGTGTTGGCGACTATTACAGCTATGGTAAAAAATAGAGTTTGCTTACTGAGTTTTTTAATAATCTTTTCGGAATTCCAGGGTTGTTGGTTGAGCCGCTTTTGCGCATTAGCGTCTCCTTCTATCCAATATTCAATTTTTCGAAATACCATCTCCATGAAGATGGTCTGTGGACAGACCCATCCACAGAACAATCTTCCAAA
The DNA here is from genome assembly GCA_964410725.1 of uncultured Saprospiraceae bacterium. Lineage (GTDB taxonomy): Bacteria > Bacteroidota > Bacteroidia > Chitinophagales > Saprospiraceae > CALAZP01. The sequence continues at coordinate 9,057 of CAYPID010000010.1, read as the reverse complement.
TACTACTGTAAACAAAATAATGAAAACAATAAAAGTCAGCATAGCCAAGACAAACAAATGAAAGTCTTGGGGTAAAAATCTAATGCCAAATAAAATGAACTTGCGCTCCAGAATATTAAAGAGTAGCAATGGTTCTCCCCCAACTTTTACAAAAGGTATTCCAAAAAGGAAAACGAGTAAAATCCAACTTACATAGGCTCTAGCATTGTAAAATCGGCCTTTAGGTTTTTTGGGGTATATCCATACTCGCTTTCCATGTTCATCAACTGTCGCAATCTTATCTCTGTACTTTTGGTCTTCCATTGAATTTTAATTCATGCTTAGAGGAGCTCCTGACTCTTCCGGGATATATTTTTCTCCTTGTGGCTCTTTTCCATTAGGAGGATTGGTTCCCTGAAAAGTTAAAATATAAGAGGATATTTTCTGCATATCTGCTGGCCTTAATTGAGATTTCCAACTGATCATCCCTTTTTCTACCACTCCGTATTTGATGGTTGCAAATATCGATTGAATATCTCCTCCGTGAATCCAATATTCATCGGTTAGGTTGGGACCCACTCCGCCTTCACCGGCTAGACCATGGCATGCCACACAGTTGGTATTGTATAGCGTTTTGCCCAAATCTAATGCCGTTTGATCGGTTAAAACAGTAACATTGGTTTCATCAATGGTTGCTCCCAAACTTGCTCGATAAGCCTTGATTTCTTCCTCGGCCTCTACCATCGATAACTCGTATTCCTCAGCAGAAGAAAGTCCCTCCCCTCCAAAATGGTAATATCCCATATAGACCACTCCTATAGCAATGGTGATGTAAAACATAGCCAACCACCAAGGCGGCAAACTATTATCGAGTTCCTGAATGCCATCGTAGTTGTGGTCGAGTAAAACATCCTTTTCGTGATCCAATGGAACGGCCTTGGTCCATGCCTTGTATTGCTGCTGTAAAAAAGCAGATAGAGAAAAACTAGGGCGCATATCTTGCTCCGGCTGAGGAAGGTTTCGCTCCATTCTAATTTTCATTTCTTGAATTTTTACCATCGTATTCAATAAATGAAGTAAAACTAAAAAAGCACTAATGACAATCAATCCCCCTAAGACCAGTAAACCCTGTGCTAAAATAGTGTCGTAGAAACCGTTAGAGGCTCCCGTTCCTGAATCCGTTTGTCCATTGCCGGTTAATGGCATCAACAAGGCATACAGGAATAATATTTTAAAATTTTTCATTTTGTTGGTTCATTTTTTGCAGTGAATGAATCAGAAAGCGGAAGTTGTTCCATCTCCTTAATATGCTCCGGACTTTTTTTGAAAACTACCCAAATCGTCAAGACAAACATGATAAAGAAAGTCAGTAGGGCGAACATCGCCATCCAATTGATATTACCGGATTCCGCTAAAATATATTTGTACATTTCTTTTGGCTTTAATTACTTGAGGTTATTGGTTTGGGCTGAATATCGGTTCCTAGTCTTTGCAAATAAGCAATAAGCGCAATGATTTCCTTCTTTTCCAAATCTGCTTGAACCAACCCATCTTTCCTTAGATTATCAGCAATTCCCTTCGCTTGTTGTTTTAAAGAAGTCAATGGATCTTCCACAATAGAGGACTCATAAGGCGTTCCCAGCGTAACCAAAGTTTTTAACTTGGCAGCAGTATATTCTGTATTCAACTCGTCTTCTATCAACCATGGATAAGGAGGCATAATGGATCCAGGTGACATACTTTGTGGATCATACATGTGATTGTAGTGCCAACTGTCTGGATATTTGCCACCTACACGATGTAAATCCGGCCCAGTTCTTTTAGATCCCCACAAGAATGGTCTGTCGTAAATGAATTCTCCTGATTTAGAATACGCCCCATAACGCTCTGTTTCAGATCGGAATGGCCTAATCATCTGAGAGTGGCAACCCAAGCAACCTTCTCGAATATAGATGTCCCTTCCTTCCAATTCTAATGGCGTATAAGGTTGAACGGAAGCAATTCTGGGCACATTGGAATCCACCATCATCATAGGAAAAATCTCTACCAACCCACCTATGAGGATAACTACGGCACTTCCAATTAACATCTGCACCGGTCTGCGCTCTATCCAACGGTGCCAATGCTCCTTACCATGACTCTGGTAATCAGTCGATCTGGCCGGAGCTTCCGTTTCTTCATTGGCGAGTAGACTCCCCGAGGCAACGGTTTTCCGCAAATTATAAACCATGATGAGAACTCCTGCAAAATAAAGGGTACCTCCAACCGCTCTTAAAGTATACATAGGGAGTATCTGAGTAACCGTCTCCAAAAAGTTACCGTACTGCAAAAAACCATCCGGAGTGAATTGTTTCCACATCAAACTCTGTGTCCAACCTGCCCAATAAAGAGGAACTGCATAAAACAAAATTCCTAAAGTCCCTACCCAAAAGTGAATATTTGCCAATTTGGTTGAATACAAAGAAGTTCTGAAAATTTTTGGCAAAAGCCAATATAGAATTCCAAAAGTCAAAAATCCATTCCAACCCAATGTTCCAATATGCACGTGACCAATGGTCCAGTCCGTAAAGTGACTGATGGCATTAACCGACTTAATGGACAACATTGGTCCTTCAAAAGTGGACATACCATAAGCAGTCACGGCCACTACCATGAATTTGAGAATAGGCTCCTGTCGCACTTTATCCCATACCCCCCTCAAAGTCAATAGGCCGTTTAACATCCCGCCCCAACTCGGTGCAATTAACATTAGAGAAAATACAGTTCCTAGTGATTGCGCCCAATCCGGTAAAGATGTGTACAATAAATGGTGAGGACCTGCCCAGATATAAATGAAAATTAAAGCCCAAAAGTGAATAATCGATAATCGATACGAATAAACGGGTCGATTAGCCGCCTTCGGCAAAAAGTAGTACATCAATCCCAAATAGGGCGTGGTGAGAAAGAAAGCTACTGCGTTGTGTCCATACCACCACTGTACTAAAGCATCTTGAACTCCAGCAAAAACAGGGTAGCTTTTCCACAAATGGACGGGCAACTCGAGGTTATTGCCCACATGTAATACGGTCACCGTAATCCAGGTAGCTATATAAAACCAAATGGCAACGTATAAATGCTGTTCCCGCCTCTTAAAAATGGTTCCCATCATATTGATGCCAAATACAATCCAAATGACTGCAATGGCTAAGTCAATGGGCCATTCTAACTCTGCGTATTCATGGGCAGAGGTAATTCCCAAAGGCAGGGTTAATGCAGCAGCTAAAATAATCGCCTGCCAACCCCAAAAATGAAATTTGCTTAAAAAATCACTAAACATACGTGCCTTCAAAAGCCGTTGTAATGAGTAGTAAACGCCCATAAAAATTCCATTGCCCACAAATGCAAAAATGGCAGCATTGGTATGCAATGGCCTAATTCTACCAAATGTGGTAGGGGCAAAACTTAAATTCCATGACGGCAAAATCAATTGGAAGGCAGCGTATAAGCCGACTAACATTCCAACTACTCCCCAAAGCATGGTGGCATAGGCAAAGTTTCGTACGATCGTATTATCGTAACTGAACTTTTCAGTTGTTGTCATTCTGTTGAATTTTGTTAAGGTTTTTCTTTTTGGTCATCATCAAATAAAATCCTAATGGATGGGGTATAGTCATCATCCATTTGCCCACTTTTTACGGCCCAAATAAATGCCGCCAAAAAACCCAAGGCTACAATAAGACTCAAACCAATCAGACCAATCATTATTTTCATTTGATCAATTTTAACGCAAGTTATTGACTTGAATCTGGATACTTTATGATATATGTCAAATAGGAAAAGTGACTTTTGTCACCTGTTTAACCGGTGTCGATAAGCTTGATAATTACTTCCCAAAACCCCCAGTACTACCACGGATACGGAACTGATGGGCATCAGTATGGCAGCGATAATTGGACTCAATAAACCCTGAACAGCTATGCCGATGCCAATGACATTATAAAACAATGCCAAAGTATAAGCAGCGTATACTACTTTTCTATTGCTCCTTGCAAATCCCAATAACTGAGGAATTCTTTCGAAATTCCCACTTTTTAAAATACCATCACTAGCAGGAGTGAAATTGTTGTCTGACTCTGAAATGACTATTCCAATATTGCTTTGCATGAGGGCCCCAGCATCATTCAATCCATCCCCAATCATCATCACCTGACGTCCTTCCTTTTGGAGGGATTGAATAAATTGTAGCTTTTCTTGGGGCGTTTGCCTAAATTTTAACCGGTCTGATTGACCAAAGAGTTGGGTAAGATACTCCTGGTCCTTAGGTTGGTCCCCTGAAATCAGAAATACAGCACCCCATTTTTTCAAATACCCAAATACCTTTTCGATACCCATTCTGTAAGATGAGGCAAAAGTAAAACAACCTTTGAGTTGTCCATTAATGGCTACATACGTCCCTTCTTTACTTGCTTGCTGGCCCGTCACCCATTGCCATTGCCCTATCTTGACCTCCCATCCTGGAATTGCGGCTAATATACCTTGACCTACCTGTTCTTCCCAAAGATCCCAGCCCACCAAATCTTCTCCCACCTCACCTATTACCGCAGCTATTTGTTTGCTGACCAAATGGTGACTATGAATAACTGCCTGCGCTACCAAAAACCGCTCTTGATCGGTCAATGGGGCGCCATTGAAATTTCCAGCAGTAAATTTCTTTTCAGTCAGGGTTCCTGTTTTGTCTAATACTACCGCATTGATATGATGGAATTGTTCCAATACTTCAATACTTTTCAAATAAAATTGGTTTTTACCGAGAATCCTCAGGGCATTGCCGAATATAAAAGGTATTCCTAATGCTACCGCACAAGGACAGGCGACGATTAATACTGCAGTGAAGGCCTGAATGGCAATTGATATATCCTTGTTCATCCAATAACCAAATGCAATAGTAGCAACGCCAAGTATCGAATAGGTGAAAAAAGTACCCATTTGATCTGCCATTTTTTGTAAAGGCTCCTTTCCATCCTTTTTAAATGCATCATCATTCCACAAACTCGTCAAGTAACTTTGTGAAACCCTTTTCTCAACTAAAACCTGTATGGAACTTCCCATCTGCCTTCCACCCGCATATACGGCGGCTTGAAGCGGAACCCATTGCCAATCAGATTCACCACTGACAAAGCTATAATCTATTTTGGCCTCTCCAGCTATCAATCGACCATCCGCTGGAATCAATTCCCCATTTCGAATCACTAGTCGATCACCGGGTTCTATTTTATCTAAACTAATGCTCTCTTCCTGGTCATTTTCTTGTAATCGTGTAGCGGAGACGGGAAAATAAGATTTGTAATTTCTGTCAAATGAAATCTGATGATACGTCTTTTGTTGAAACCATTTCCCGATTAACAGGAAGAAAATTAATCCTGCCAAACTATCCAAATAACCAGCACCAGTTTGGGAAAGAATCTCATAGCTGCTGCGGATCATTAATGTAGCCATTCCTATAACTAAGGGAACATCGATATTTAATTTTCGATAGCGAATAGCATTCCAAGCGGATTTGAAATAATCCGATGCACTGTATATGACCGAAGGAAGAATTAAACCCAAATTCAAATACCCAAACAAACGAGTAAATGATATGCCATCTTCATCGAAAAGACCTAAATATTCGGGGAAACTAAACAGCATGATATTGCCAAAAACAAACCCAGCAATTCCTAATTGATAAATAAATTTTTTAGAGACTGGGGGAGGACCTTCTTCTAAGGTGCCCAAATTGATGGTGGGAGCATACCCAATACTGTCTAAAACTTCTGCCAATTTCCTTAGAGTAATTTGCTGAGGATCAAACTGAATAGCTATTTGTTTCTTCGCAAAATGTACTCGGGAGGAAAAAATGCCAGAATGAAATCTGTACAAATTTTCCAATAACCATACACAGGAAGCGCAATGTATTTGTGGAATATGTAATTGTACATAAGCTTTGGGACCATTCGATCCAGCAACCATTTTTTCAACCACCTCAGGCTCATCCAAAAATGCATAAATCACCTTTTTCCTCCCTTTTAACTGTATTCCCGCATCTGGACTAATATCGTAGTACTGACATAAATCGTGTTGGCTGATGATGTCGTAAACCATTTCACAGCCTTGACAACAGAATGAAAGTCCATCCTCCCTGGATGATGAATTGTTGGAATCACAGTCTTCCCCGCAATGAGCGCAAACCGTTTTGGCTGCTGATAATTTTTGAACCATAAAATAAAATTACCCTACAAAAGTATTCGCTCTCGTAGGGTAATTCTATGATTTTTATCATGATTTATATAAACCTAAGGCGTTGAAATTTTAGGCCAGGTTTTGAAAATAAACCAAGTGGATAGGACCGTGACCAAAATTCCAATTCCCGCATTCAACCACGCACCGTATATGATATAGCCCGTGGCAAATAAAGCACCGTACACCATGAATACGCCGGCAAACATACATGCGAGTTCCAGCGGCAAATGCCCTACAGCAATTTCTTCCTCTTTTAAATCTCCTTTCTCCAACGCTTGTTGGATGACGGGTTGCCAACCCTTGGGATAGGGTTTGATTAATTTGTAAAATCGGATTAAGGTATCGTAATCTGAAGCTGGAGTGGCTAAAGTAACACCAATCCAAATTATAGTAGTGATGCCCACACTTGAAATCAGCTTAACATGCGTTTCCAATTCCGGAAATCCAAATTCATAAATGACTGCAATGATAAAGGAAGCCACCATGGCAATAATTTCACTATAGGCATTGATGCGCCACCAAAACCACCTCAGGATAAATATCAATCCGGTTCCCGCTCCAACTTGTAATAGAATATTGAAGGCTTGTAAAGCGTTAGACAGCGCCAAAGCCAAAAGAGCCGCGCCTATCATTAAAATAACCGTTGATCCTCTGCCCCATAATACCAATTGTTTTTCACTGGCCTCTGGATTGATAAAACGCTTATAAAAATCATTCACCACATAGGAAGACCCCCAATTCAAATGGGTGCTGATTGTGGACATAAAAGCAGCAATCAAAGCCGCCACCACGAGGCCTAATAAGCCTGTCGGCAAAAAAGTCAACATGGCAGGAAAGGCCAGGTCATCATTAATGACCTTAGCATCCACCTCCGGAAAAGCAGTTTGAAGTGAAGCCAAATCTGGAAAAACGATTAAGGAAGCCAGGGCAATAATCAACCATGGCCAAGGTCTTAGAGCATAATGCGCAATATTATATAATAAAGTAGCCCCCACCGCATTATTTTCATCTTTGGCAGATAACATTCTCTGAGCAATATATCCACCACCACCTGGCTCTGCACCTGGATACCATACGCTCCACCACTGAACTGCCAATGGTAGAATCAACAATGGAATTAATGCATTCATATCGTTAAAGTCCGGCAAGAAATCGAGTTTGCCCACTACATTTTCGTGCGTAAGTAAACCAGAAAGGCCTCCCACTTCAGGAAGATCTAAAATGACTAGGGCCGCTCCAATAACCCCCACCATAGCAATGGCAAATTGGAAAAAATCAGTCAGAATAACCCCTTTTAATCCCCCTAAGGAGGTATAGGCAACGGTTACTACCGAGGTAATTAAGAGGGTTTGTAACGGAGATAATCCCAAAAGGACCCCTCCAATTTTGATAGCCGCTAAGGCCACGGTAGCCATGATCATAATATTGAAGAAAACACCAAGATACAAGGCTCTAAATCCTCTCAAAAATGCAGCACCTTTGCCACTGTATCGCAACTCGTAGAATTCCAAGTCCGTTAAAACGCCCGAACGCCTCCATAATCTGGCGTAAACAAAAACTGTTAACATGCCAGTCAATAAGAATGCCCACCAAACCCAGTTACCCGATACTCCATTCTTACGTACGATATCTGTTACTAAGTTGGGTGTATCTGCTGAAAAAGTGGTAGCTACCATAGAAACACCCAATAACCACCAAGGCATGTGTCTACCCGAGAGGAAAAAATCTGCATAACTTTTACCGGATGTTCTGGAAGCCCATATTCCAATACCTAGTGATACCAAAAAGAAGGCAAAAATAATGCCCCAATCAATCGATGATAATGCCATTTGTATAAAGTTGGTTTTAAATTTTGAATATCCCCCAATTTATAAAATTATCATCTCAATTGTGGAATTTAAACCAAAAAGAAAGGGTTTACTCATAAAGAAGTAAACCCTTGACCAAAATTAATCCAACGTGGTATTCTTAGGTGTTATTTTTTTCTCAGCAAATAAACATCTTATCCAATGAATAAAAAAGTTTCCTAAATTATTATGAATTTAATCTTGATAAATATCAAGAATGTTTTAACCTGCTTAAGGTTTCAGCTCTAATGCCTAGGAAGTCAGCTAAATATTTATCGGGAACCTTTTGCAGAGTTTGATAAAATTGCGATTTTAAGAAATATTGATATCTTTCTTTAGAAGTTGGAATTTTTGAAATAAATACTCTTTCCTCGGCAGCAAAATAATAGTGCTCTAACATTTGTTGATAGACTAAAAATGCCTGGAAATTATTTCTAACAATTTCAAAAAAATCTTCCACCTTTATGTAAATAAGTTGACAGTCAGTAATGGCCTGGACGCTATCCCTGGTTTTGACCTTTCCAAAAAAATTGGAGATACTGACCACGAAATCACCTGGCCCATTCAACCAAGTGGTCACCTCTACATTGTCGAAAAAGTAAACACCTCTTACAAAACCGGATTGGACGAAATACAAATGCTCAACAGTGGTATCTTTTCCTTGGATAATGGTATTCTTCGTTACAGTTTTGCGCTCGAATTTTTGAGTAACCAATTCTTTTATCTCATCAGGCAAAGGCCCTACTTTTTCGATAGAATCAAAAAGACTACGGTAATAACCGTATTTAATGTTTTTCACTGCTTAGGATTTTGTTAAATGCGACTCTTTACATTGCGTTCCCCTAACACCAGTTACCCCCTTAATTTTCACCCACAATACAGAACCGGCTAAAGGTTGTTTTAGTAACGTTTCAGCAGACAATCCTGTTTTAGCAGTAGTCACAAAAAGAGTGTTGAAATCTATTCCTCCCAA